>CAWIUZ010000304.1:0-11012 GCA_963838915.1 uncultured Acidobacteriota bacterium | reverse complement strand
CGCTTCGCTCTCTCGAAAATCATCTCTGGCTGACTCATGCTGCTGCCGCTTCAGGGGTGATGAGCCTGATTCGACTTGCGTCCGGACTCCAGGAGTTTCGGCAGGAGTGCCTGCGAGCACGGCGGCGTTTGGTTCTGGGGTCGAGGTCGGTGCCGCGCTCGACGTAGGTAACGTGGTCATGCAAGATCTTCCAGACCAAACGGCACAGTCGGTGGGCCACCGCCCATATCGCTCCCTTATAGCCCAGTCGGGGCAGCAGACGATGGAACACCGCCTGAAAGTGGCTGCCCTTCTTCTTCACTGCCGCGTGGGCGCATTGGTTCAGGATACGGCGGAGATATTTATTGCCCTTGGCCGAGCGGCTACTGTGGTTCTCTTCCGCACTTTCCTCGCTTCCTGGGCAGGTCCCGACCCAGGCGGTCAAGTGGGCGGCGGAGGGAAACGTGGCCGCCGCCGCTCCCACTTCCGCGATGACTTGTTGCGCCGAGTCCACTCCGAAGCCGGCCGCCGCCGCCAAACGGGCCACCGCGTCCTCATGAGGTTTCAGGGCTTGCGCAATCAGGCCATCGAGTTCCTGCATCTGTTTCGTGATCAGTTGATAGCGCTCCAGATACTGGGCCAGCAGTCGCCGGTGGGCGGGTTGGGGGGTTCCGGTCAAAGCCTCGACCAGTTGCTTCTGGGTGCAGTGCAGGCGGTCATCCCCCAAGGCCGCCAACTTGTTCGGGTCCGTCTCCCCCGCGGCCAGAGCCTGCAGAATGCGGCAGCCACTAACCCCCAGCAGATCGCTCAGCAGACTGGACAACTTGAGGCGCATCTCCTCCAGCAGGCACTCCAGTTGACTCTGCAGCCGCGACGCCTCGCGGGTGAGTTGCAGCTTGCTCCGCGTCAGGGTCCGCCCAATCCGCTGTTCGGGCTCCGGCACAAAGCTCAGAATCAACTCCCCCGCCACCAGACGCCGCACCAAGCGCTCGGCGTCACGGAAGTCGTACTTGCGCCCCCGCGGAGCCCGGTTGGAGAAGGCCTGTGCCAACTGCAACTTCATATGCGGTTCCAACTCGTACCAGACCGGCTTCCAATACTGGGCCGTCGATTCCATAACCGCTTGTTGCACCCCTTGCGCGCGCAACCAAGCCGACAATTCCTGAAGATCTTTGGTCGTGGTTCCGAAGCGCCTCCGCTGCGGCTCCCACTCCCGCTCACTGACGTCGCAAACCACCACCATCAGCACTTTCTTGTGCACATCAATCCCTGCTATCTTATACGCCATGTTCTTCTCCTGGCGTGGAAGAGTAGAACGTGCACAGTTAGACGTTACGCACTCTCACGCGCTACGACCCCTCCCGCCGCGAGCGGGAGGGGTCGCGACACATTTATGGGTTCAAAACGCACATTCCGGGCCACACTCGGAAACGGCCTCAACTCATCCAGAGCGAAGAGGGCCTTCACAATTCCACGCCGACCCTATCGTACAACGGCCGGCCACTCGCGCGAATTTTCATCCCTTTGGGTGGGCCGCAGGCCCATGACCACTCGGAATGACATGCTACTGCCGCCCTAACCTCAATGAAGACTCCGACTAATCCTCCAGAACCCTCGCACGAGCTTCCGCGCGCCCTTGGCTATACCGGATCGACGGCAATCGTCATTGGCACAATCATCGGGTCCGGCATCTTCCTTGTGCCGCACGACATCGCGCTGCAGGTGGGGTCGGTCAGAGCGCTGATGCTCGTCTGGCTGATCGGGGGTGTGCTGTCACTGGCCGGAGCACTCTCCTTGGCGGAGTTGGGGGCAGCCAATCCCTCGGCAGGGGGCATCTACGTTTACTTGCGCGACGCTTACGGCCGCCTGTTTGCGTTCCTCTATGGCTGGGCTTTGCTTCTCGTCATCAATTCCGGCTCGCTCGCCACGCTGGCTGTGGCTTTCGGGATCTACAGCACCAGCTTTCTTCCGTTGTCACCTCTCGAGCAGAAGCTTCGTGGCCAGCGGGGTGATCGCGCTGCTGACGCTGGTCAATATCCTGGGAGTCCGCAAGGCATCCGCCGTTCAAACCCTCTTCAGCGTGGCCAAATTGGCCGGCTTGGCAACCATCATGGGCGCCGCCTTCTTTTCCTCCCACGTCGCTCCCGCGCAAACTGGTCGTGCTCTGCCCCTGTCCCATGTTACTGCGAGTTCCTTCGGCGTCGCCATGATTGGGATTCTCTGGGCCTATGAGGGGTGGCATATGCTTTCTTTCGCGGCCGGGGAGGTCAAGAACCCCACACGAGTGCTTCCGCGCAGCTACCTTGTGGGGACCGTCGTGGTCGTGGCGGTTTATTTAGGTGCGAATCTCGCCTACCTGCGAGTGCTGCCCATTCCCGAGATGGCCTTGCACCAGCGCGTTGCGGCGACGGCCATGGAACTCCTGGCGGGACCGCGCGGCGCGACTTTCGTTTCCGCTCTGATCCTCTGCTCGATCTTTGGCGCCATTAACGGCACGGTGCTCGGCGGTCCGCGCGCTTACTTTGCGATGGCGCGCGACGGCGTCTTTTTTCCTTCCGTGGGGAAAGTTCACCCGCGCTATCGAACGCCGGCTGCCGCCTTATTGATCCAGGGCGTGTGGGCGATTCTGCTGGCCTCGAGCGGCACCTACAAGCAGCTTTACACTTACGTGATTTTCACCGGCTGGCTTTTCTACGCTTCGGCCACCTTTGCCGTGATCATCTTGCGGCGTAAGCGCCCGGACCTGTCGCGGCCTTACCGCGTTTGGGGGTTTCCCGTCGTGCCATTGGCTTTCAGCGCCGCGGCGCTCGCCATCGTGGGAAACGCCTTGATTCGCAGCCCCGTCGAATCAGGAATCGGGTTAGCTTTGGTCCTCGCCGGAGTGCCGATCTTTCTGATCTGGCAACGGAGAGCAAAGCAGAAAGCAGAAGGCAGAATGCAGAGGGCAGCCGCCCATACTGCCCGCGGCGGCTCCGAGTGGCCATGAGAAGGCAGTGATTCCCCTCCTTGATAAGGAGGGGTCAGGGGTGGTTGACCGAAGCGTCATCACCCCTACGCACTCCTCCTGCGGAGGAGGGGAATCATCTGGGAACAAACCTGAATGAGGAGACTGGCAGATGAACTCGGAATCAGTACGCGCTTGGCTGGAAAGTTATCGCCAGGCTTGGGAGAACCGCGATCCCGAGGTTGTAATTAAGCTGTTCGCTGTCGACGCCACTTACCAGGAAACTCCGTTTAGCGATCCGATGCGTGGCCGCGAGTCCATTCGACAGTATTGGACCAGGGCTGTTGTCTCTTACCAGGAGCAAATACGCTTCGCCTCTGAAATCCTAAGTGTCACCGAGGTCAGCGCCATCGTCCATTGGTACGCCGCATTTGTGCGTATCTCCTCAAAAGCACAGGTAAGCTTGGATGGGATTTTCCTTTTGAGGTTCGATGAGGCCGGGTTTTGTAACGAACTTCGGGAATGGTGGGTCCGCAAAGATCAGTAGGCAGAAAGCAGTAGGCGGTAGGCAGAAGGCTGAAGTGTAAAGGGTAAAGGGCAAAGGGTAAAGGATAAAGGCTAAACGTGATTCTGGAGATTTCGAGTTTCCAGTTTCAATTTTCGATTGCCTGCTGTGCAGTTTCTGCTTTCCACTTTCTGATTTCTAGTTTTGCCTGGCGCTTACTTCAGGTTTGCCGGGACCAGATACTCAACGACGACCACGTCGTGCCAGTGGCCGCCCACCTTGGTGTGTTTGACGTGCACCCCCACCTCGCGCCAGCCGGTCATGCGGCAGAGCCTGCGGCCGGCATCGTTATGTGACAGAAACCGCCCCACGATCTTGAAGTGACCGGCAGACTCGGCGAGCGCCAGCACCGCGCGCATGAGTTCCCTTCCCACCCCATGCCGCCGATAGTCGCGGTCAATGTAGATCAGGAGTTCCGCGATGCCGTCCATGGCGGGACGCACGCGGTAGGGGCTGAGCGACGCCCAGCCAAGAATCCAGTTATTCAACTCCGCCACCACGAGAGGGTATTTCCCAGAGTGTTCGTTCACCCAGTTCGCTCGCTCCTCCGGCGTAACCAGGAAGTTCTCAAAAGTTGCGAGGTTGTCTTGCGTCGCTTGGAGATAGATGCGAGCAATGTCGGATGCGTCCCGGAGCTCAGCCGGGCGCACGTTGAGCCGGAAATGCGGTCGGGCGGCAGCGCTCATGCTTGGTGTTTCCATAACAGAGTCAAAAGTCGAGAGTCAAAAGTCTAAAGTATTAAGTGTAAAGGCTAAACTCTAAAAACGCCCCCGGAGTCTTCCGTTCCATTTTCCAGTTTCCGATTGGAGTTTTCCGGTCTCGAATTTCGATTTTCGAATTTCGAGTTTCGGTTCTCTAAAATCGCTTACTATCCGCCCGGACCCGGTCTACGTACTTGCCGGAGGCGACTTCAACGCGTATGGTTTCGCCGGGCTTGATGAAATGAGGAACCATCAGTTCAAGGCCATTCTCCAGCGTAGCGGCTTTGAAAGTGTTGTCCTGCTGCTGGTGCACGGGCTGAGCGGTGGTCTGGACCTTCACCTCCACGATTTCCGGGAAAACGATGCTGACCGGTTGGCCTTCATAGAACTCCACCGGGACTTTCATTTCCGGCTGGAGGAACGTGGTTGCGGCGCCAATGGCTTCGAGCGGAATAAAGATCTGGTCATAGGTTCTCGGATTCATAAAAGTCGCAGAATCCGCGTCCGAGTACAGGAATTCCATATCCTGCTTCTCGAGTTGAGTCTCCTCAAGGCGCTCTTCCGGCCGGAATCGTAGCTCCTTGAAAGTGCCCTTGAGGACGTTGCGAAGTTTGGCGTGCACGCTGCCGGGCATCTTGCCTTGACCGATATGATATTGCGACTCGATGGTTTTGAAGAGGTCGTTATTTATCTTCAGAACAGTGCCTGGACGGAGCTGAGATGCGATCACCATGGGTACCTCGAAGGCAGGCGCTGGGAGGCTGCGCCGGCGCAGTCAGGAAAAGGCAAAAGTCCGTCGCCGTAAGATTCGTCCAGTTATTCTATGCCACCACTTGCTCAAAGAGTCAAGCTACTACCAGACCTGTAGTGTCCTAATTTAACTGGTAGCGCCGACCTTTAGAGCCTGCCCTGAGCGCAGCGAAGGGTCGACAGATGCCGGCCTAAAGGTCGGCGCCTGGACTTTGGCCCTCTGAGAGTCAGGCATTAGCGTAACAGACAGCCGATGCGAGAGGGAAAGAGGATTTCTCCGGCTTCGTGGCAGAAGGTGGGGCGGAGGCGAAGCCGGAGAAATTATCCAGGCCGAGTCCGCGGCCCCACACCTCGGCGCGCAGTTGCTGGATGGCCTGCTGGGTGGAGATGCGGGTGCTTGGCGAAGGTCGGATCCACTTGGGGCGCGGCAGCAGGGAGGGGCGCGAATGGGCGAAGGCGCGCTGGGTGGCCAACAATAGCAAGGCGTAGGCGGCCACGCTGAGGGCGGGAGCGGTCTCGACGGAGCGAGGAGTGCGCACCTGTGCCTGGCCGACGCCGAGCAGGGTTTTCTCCTCGCGGAAATTGACCTCCATGTCCCAGCGCGCAATATAGGTCTCGATGACGACTTGGGGGTCCAGGTTTTCATCCGTGCAGATCAGAAAGGCGGGCTGGCGATAAAGCAGTTTGGAACCTTTGCGCAGGCGGTAAGCGAGAGGGGCGATGACGATCAGTTGCAGCACTTGGTGAGCGCCAGCGGGGCGCCACATCAGGCCGGTGCGGCGCTTATAACGGAGTTGATGAGTCATGCCGTGGTGGGGCAGGGTCAAGGTTTGCCAGGGGGAGTCGTCGGTGCGGACCTGCTCGGGGGTGGGAGCGGGCGCTCCATAGCGGGGGCGGCGACCGCGGGCTTTCTGGGTGGCGGGATCGGGGCGGAAGTGCAGATGAGCGTCGTAGCGGAGGCGGCCGATAGCCGTGGTGTGGTGGGGGAGAGGCTTGAGTACGGTACGATTAGTGTAGCCTCCATCGAAGGCCACCAAGAGGAGGCGGCGGGCAGAGTTGGGCTCGGTGTCGAGGGCCGCGCGCAACTCCCCGATCTGTTCACGGGCGCGCTGACTGAGGCGGGCGGCGCGAACTTGGGCGCGATAGGCCTGCTGTTGGTCGGGGCTGGCTTTCTTGCCCGGCTTGGCCGGAGTGGGGGCGTGACAAAAGGCGACGGGGATGAGGCGGCAGGAGCCGTGGTCGGCGGGCAGGGCGAGAGAAGTTTGCAGGAAGCGTTGGGCGCGCACGAAGTTGGTTTGAAAGTGCGGGCCGAGGGGATCGCGCCGCCAAGCCACGCCGGGGGTGTGCAGGCCGGAGCGGCGCAGGAGGGAATCATCCAGGAAGGCGCGCACCGGGGCTTGGGGAGGCAGAGCGGCGAGCACGGCGCGACGCGCCACGGCGAAGAGGGTCTGAGCGGGAAGACGGTCGTGGGAAAAGAGCCGGTAACTGGAGGTCCAGTCACGGAACTGCGCGCCGCAGGTGGTCAGCAGACCGGTCACGGTATGACGTCCCAGACAAAGCAAAGTGCTCAACGCGAGGGTTTGGGCGTGCGCGGCGAGGCGACGCTGGTGGAAGCCGCAAGCGCACTCGCGCCAGAGTTGCTGGAAGTGGGCGAGGATGCCGGCGGAGTTTTTTTTAGCACGGTAGCGGGTGGGGCGGTACGTCGCAAGGCCAGCAGGCTTTTGTCTTCCACGAACCACTCGACGATCTCGCCGCGAGAGAACTCCATGGCCTGGGCGAGGGCGGAAGGGAAATTGATGTACCACTGCTCACTAGCTTGGCGCTGGATGAGCTGCACCTTAGTGGGGAAACCCATGGGAAAGCCTCCTTTTCATCTAGTCATATAACTAGATAGCAAAAGTCCGGCCTTTGTGCAAGCAAAAAGTGTGAAGAGAATTCTGTCTAGTTAAGAGCCAAAGTCCAGATGCCGGCCTAAAGGCCGGCGCTACGCCGAATCCAGGACACTACCACCAGACACTCGCGGATCGGTTGCAGGGCTTAGGACAGCCGCGTTTAAGACCGGCCCGAGACCCGCCGATAACAAGCGTGAGAAGGTGAAAACGTATGTCGATGACCAAACCAGAATACTCGCAGGTTCAGAATGAGCCGCCGCACTCTTATCCGGTGCTGAAATGGGTGATGTGCCATCCGGGAGTTCTGATGTTCAGTTCTATCGCCCTGGGAACCATGCTGGCCACGCGACGCGAAGTCAAACGTGAGAAGCCTGCCGAGCGGCGCGTGGAAACCGAAGCGGATATTATCGATGGCGACGTGCCGTTGTTTATCTAAGTTGAAACTTCGGAAAGCCGGGGCGTATTTATCACCCGTTCAGCGGCGGGCGGCAGACCTCCGCCGTTGTCACTAGCTGGGCGCCAGCAGCAACCATCTCCTCAATCGCCTTCCGTCCCTCTTCCTGGTTGATGGATTTGATGGCATCACGTACGACAGCGACCGGCAAATTGCGATTGCGAAGCGACAGCACGCTCGACCGCACACAATACTCTGTCGCCACTCCAAACACCACAAATCGGGGCTGATTAAGGGAAGCCAGGATGGCTTCGATATTTACGTTAGTAGTGAAGTCGTAGACTCGTTTTTCCACCACGATTTGTCCAACCCACCCACGCGGCAGATGGAAAGCCCCTGGGGAGTTCTCAATCACCGCGGCATCAGGGAAAAGTGCCTCGGGGATGTGCTTTTGACCTGGAGTCCCGGCGACGCAGTGGGGCGGCCACTGGCCGAACTCGGGATCGTCAGTCACGTGCGCATCCGAAGTTGAGACGATAGGAACTTTGTGGGCCCGGGCCCACAACATCAATTCTCTCAGGTTGGGGATGATCTCCTCGGCGTGTGGCACATAGAGCCTTCCGCCCGGAAGCATGAAGTCCGCCTGAGTATCGACATCAACAAATGCCAGGCCGTCGGGTTGGGTTTGGTCAATCATGGCCGATTCGAATGCAGGGTCTGGATTCTTCGTCGCCCCGCGTGCAATAGCCTATATCCCGCTAGATCCCTGGGCCAGAAGTTCGTTAACAAGTCTATCTCAGGCTCGACCGTTTTTTAGAGCCCCGTTAGGGGCGGCATAGAGTAGCCCAGGGCGTGAGCCCTGGGTTAGATGGCCCTCACCCCGCCTTCGGCGCCCCTCTCCCGCAGGGCGGGAGAGGGGACGGAGGTGAGGGTAGGCCCCCGCGACCCACGGCTTGCGCCGTGGGCTACTCGCTGCCGCCCGCTCCGCGGGCTGAATTATTCAACTGGCTTTTGACTCAGGGCACTAGTTTCCATTTTCCACTTTCTATTTTCCACTTTCCATTTTCTGCTTTCTAATTTCTAATTTCTGATTTTCGACCGTTTGCTCGTAGACCTCCTCGAGAAGGCGCTGGAGCGCCGCGCTCTTAGCCACGGGATATGCCGGGGCGTGCTCGAAGGCGTGGTACGGCTCGGGCAGCAGGTCGAGATTGGCTAGAACACCGATTCTCGAGTCCTGGAGCCGCGCCCGGGGCTTGAGGCGCCGCCCTTGGCGCATCACGGGATAAAGCAGAGGCTTACCCTCTGGAGCCTTTTCGTCAGCACATGCGATAAGGTCGTGGTGGAACTGAGCGCCGTCGTAAAACCGGAACACCTGTTTCCGGCCCGGTAAATAGACCTTCTCTTCGCTGAACTTGCTTTTGTACTCGACGTTCCCGTCGCGTTCGGTCTCCACTAACTTGTAAACCACGCTGAGCGCAGGCACGTCGCGCGACGTGGCGAGGTCGGTCCCCACGCCGAAAAGGTCAACGGGCGCACCTTGCGAAAGCAAGGCTTCAATCTTGAATTCGTTCAAATCTCCGCTGGCCACGATCTTTGTCTCCGAAAGGCCATGACGGTCCAGGATCTTCCGCACCTCGCGGCTCTTCTCAAGCAGTTCGCCGCTGTCGATGCGCACGCCGGGGATCTTCCGCCCCAGCGTCGCCGCCGTTTCCGCGCCCACCAGCGGGTCGTAAGTATCGATCAACAGAACCGCATCTTCCGGAAAGGTGTCCAGAAGCGCCTCGAAGCTTTCACGCTCAGTAGGAAAGGCCTGGGTCCAGGAGTGCGCCGCAGTGCCGGCAAGTGGAATGGCGTAGCGCAATCCGGCCAGAACGTTTGAGGTGGCAACGCACCCGCCAAGATAAGCGGCGCGTGCGGCGCGAAGCCCGGCTTCCGGCCCTTGGGCACGCCGCGTGCCGAACTCCAGCACTCCGTGTCCGCGCGCGGCGCGCACCACGCGAGCCGCTTTCGAGGCCACGAGAGTTTCGAAGTTGATCACAGAGAGCAGGTACGTCTCTACAATCTGGGCCTCCAGAATCGGCGCGGTGACCCGAAGCAACGGCTCTTCCGCAAAGACGAAGGTGCCTTCTTCGACCGAGTCAACGTCGCCGGCAAAGCGCAACCGGCCAAGATAGTCGAAGAATTCGGGCGATATATTGCGAAACACCGGCAGGGCGCGGAGGAAATCCACATCCTCTTCGCGGAATCTCAAGTCCGCAAGGTAATCGAGCGCGTCCTCAATCCCGCCGGCTACGAGATATGCGCGCTCAGGGGGCATCTGCCGCACGAAGAGTTCGAAAGTCGCACGGCAGTCCACTTGTTGCTCGAAGTACGCTGCCGCCATAGTCAATTCGTACAGGTCCACCAGCAGTGCGCGCTGGGACTCGATTTCAAGCATCTTCGCTCCTGCGCCAGTTATGGCGGAGACTGGGGATACCCAATGGACACCGGCCCCGAGAATTCAGTATGTCCTTGAGGTGCGGGAGAGTCAAGGCATGCGCCGCGCTTCGATTTTCGAGGAACCTTTCTTGGTTTGCGCGCCAATATGTTAGAGACGCGTGCCGGCTTGTGGCGTTTTCGCACGTGCTGGCGCGCGTCGAACTGACAGACCGGCTATTTCGCATGCCGCCACTATCCGAAGGCATCATTGACGAACCTCTCAGCATCCAAACGAGTAATGGCGGAGGAGAGGCCAATACTCGTGCGCCGCAGGGCCGCGAGAGGCGTGATAGTATTAGAAGAGGGCATGGCAACACGCACGCATTGTCGAGATGCACGGCGGCGAGTCGAAAAATAGCTGAAGCGCAGCCCCGCGACACGGCCATGTCCCGGCTGAAGGGAATGAAATCCGGATCACGAACGCTTGTTGATATGAGAGGAGACCACTAACGTGAAGCGAATTTACACGTACCTTCCCTTTGTATTGCTGCTTGCCTGCGCGCCCTTGGCGCGGGCTCAGGGATCTTTCGATCTGGCCTTAGGCTTCGGCACTCAGCATGCCAAGGCCACGGGCAGCGGCATCGACGAGAATACTTTTGAGCCCTGCCTGCCCTCATCGAGTGATACTACCTGCCAGGCCACGCCGGCTCTGGGCGGCTTGTTCATGGGCTTCGAGGGTGACGCCATGCTGAACAAGCACATCGGCTTCGGTGGCGAACTCAACTTTCAACCTTCTAAGGGCAACTACGGCCCGATTCAATCTCGGGAACTCTTTTACGATTTCGACGGACTGTACGCGCCCATAAATCGCAAGAACGTGCAACTGCGGATCGAGGGCGGAGTCGGCGGCGCCCATTTTGGCACTTCCTACACATCGAGCTCCTGCGTCGGTAGCGCGGTTTGCCAGTCGCAAACAGTCTCCGCCGGCAGCTCGAGCCATTTCCAGGTGCACGTGGGAGTCGGCGTGCAATTCTACGTTAAGGATCATTTCTTCCTTCGCCCCGAGTTTGACTTCCGCGAGGTGCCGGGCCTTTCTGGGACTTACGGCTCGAATTCGGTGTATCAATACGGGTCCAATCAAGTGGTCGGTTTCACTGTTTGGGTCGGCTATAACTTCGGCGAGATGTAAGCGCGACGACTCGAGCCATCGGAGAGAAGATTCACCATAGAGGTCACGGAGAGGCGCAGCCGCAGCCACAAGCAGATTCTTCGCTTCGCTCAGAATGACATATCATCCTGAGTGAAACGTGTCATCCTGAGTGAAGCGAAGGATCCGCTTTTCTCCCAACGCCGCGAAGAACTCACACCT
>CAWIUZ010000303.1:0-19459 GCA_963838915.1 uncultured Acidobacteriota bacterium | reverse complement strand
TGCTGTGCGTCCCAACGGTCCCAAATGGTCTCGAGCTTCCCGTTCTGGGCGATTTGAAGCATTTCCAGTGTTGCGGGATCAACGCTCTTTTGATTCATAGGTGCCTCGCTGTAAATTCGCTGCAAAGAAAAGATTCACCACAGAACACACGGAGAACGCAGAGAAGAAAACAACCACTCGCGTGACGGCTCGAATCGAGCTCCTTCAACCACATTTGTCCTCCGTGATCTCTGTGCCCTCTGTGGTGAAGGTTTTTCGCTTTACGCCGCTGCTGCCGCAGGGCTCGACCCCGTTCGCTGGCGGTAGGCCTTCAGATAACCGTCGCCGTAAATCTCCATTCCCAAGGAGTTCAGCCGTGGCCACCGACTGGCGCAATTCCTCATCGCAGACGTCCAGGATTGCCGCATCCAACCCCATCGCCAACGCCATGACCATGAAGGTGCGATTGATGAGCTTACGCTCTTCAGTCTTCGAAGAAACGTTGCTCAGGCCGATGGAAATATGGCACGGCGGATCGGAGAGCATGGTCATCTGCTGTATGGCATTGAGAACATTCTTGGGCTGGTCCTGCATGAACTTGACCGGCATCACGATGGGGTCGAGAAAGATTTCGGATGGCGAGAGTCCGGCTTCGATCGCCGCCGCAAAAATTTTCCCACCCAGTTCCAGCCGCCGGTCCACATCCTGGGGGCTGCCTCTTTCGTCCATCACCACGCCCATAATCGACGTCTTGAATTCTTTCGCCAGTTCGAGAAGCGGGATAAGCTTGCTATCTTCGGCGGTGGTGCTATTGAGAATTACCGCACGGTCCCCAACCGTGTCTCGATAGGCTTTGAGGCCCGCCCGGAACATGTCGGCGCGGGGGCAGTCAAGCGAGAGCGGCAGGGTAGTGGATTCCGCCACCGCTTGAACCAGCCAGGCGTAGTCCTCCAGCTTGCGCGAAGCTGCCCCCATGTTCACGTCCAGGTAATCCGCGCCGCCCGCTTCCTGCTTGGCGACGCGGTCCTTGATCACGGTCTTGTCATGTTCCTGAATGGCCTTGCCGATGTTCCTTGAAGGACCCGTTGATACGTTCACCGATTAAAATGATTCCCATGGGTTCTCCTCCTGGAGATTTGGTCTCCGCCCTCTCCTCACAGGGAGAGAGCTGTCGGGCCACAGTAATCTACGCTGCAGCCGCAGTAACTGCCCCTCCGCTCAACTCGGCGATGCTCTTCTTGAGTGCCTGCACGGCCTCGGGGTGACGCACAATAAAAAGGTCGCCACCTGCCACGAGGTAGGCAAGGGCGGTGCTGGCTTCCCAAAGCGGCGCGCGCTGGCGCTGGGGACCCCGAGTCGGGGATCTCTTCCTCCGAGACCCGAGCCTCCTTGACGCCTCACGCCTCGATTCCGATATCACACAAGATCGGTTGTGCCAGCATTCTGTCGCCCTTCAAACCCGCCAACCGTGCGCGCTCCATCACGGAATAGATGTACTCCAGACCGTATCCGAGCGCGGCGCAGGTGGGGTAAATCACAATATTCTCGACCGGGAAGCCCATGTCCTGGGCGAGGATGTTGACCTGTTTGGCCATGATCAGGGGCGCCGGGACTCCCTGCAGAACCTGCCTGACGGTTTGAGCGGCTTCGGTTGGAAGTCCGGTTGCCGCGTTCAGGATGGCACCCGTCCAGGCGCAAGCAGATCAAGTCGGCGCCCAGTTCGAGACACTTTCGCGCCCAACTCACCGGGTCGTTCCAATGGTGTCCCCAAGGGTTCTCTAGCAGGTCGGCGACTCTTGCGGGTAGGTGTCGCAAACCTCCATGGCTACCGCCGGCTGGCCCGCACGGCCCCTCAAAATCCAGGAACGGGCACCGTAGCGGAACCGCCGATCGTGACCGTAAAAGCCTCGAGTTCCCCCGGCGGCCTGAGTTGCCCCGATGGTCACCGCGATTGATTCGTCCACCCCAGGTCTTTCTTCGCATCTGGAACCATTGTTTCTCCTCCTGCAAAACTCTCAATCGATGATCCCCGGAGAGGATCCATAAAGTAGCCGGGGCGACTCCCCCGGAAAGCCCGCCCGCAACGGTCCGACCCTGCAAGGGTCGAATCCAGCGTCGCGGCGCGAACCGGACTTGCGGCCCTCGGCTCGGCTGGGGGTCTGACGACCCCTTCGGTCGGAGCAAGCCAGCGCCTGTTCCGGGGGCGTTGCCCCCTGCTACTCACCTGTGCCCTTTCAGGGCACGAGGGACCTACAGTGCGGCGGCCGCGGGCCAGGGCCGCCTCGAGCAATTTCCCGCAGCGGCTCTTCGAGCTTCGCTGAGTCCGGCGCCAGTTGACTCACCGGTTCTCGCCATGCAGGCTCAGTTCGCGCAAGCGGCCGTCCGACGGCACCACGCCGAGCAACTCCAGGCCCGTTTGCTGCGCGAGCAGCGGCAGCATCGCCATGCGCCCGCTACGCCCGCTGCCGCTTCCACATCGTTGAGCACCAGGCAATACTGCGCCCCGATGCGCAGCGCCAATTTCCTGGTCAGCTCACGAATCCGCGAGGCGGCCTGGAGCGCGACGGGCAGGCCGGTGCTTACCACCAGGAGCACATCCACGTCTTGGGTTGTGCATCTCGAGGGCGTCGAGTCCCGCCTCGTTATCCATCACCACGTACCGATAAGCGCCCCGCAGGCGGTCGATGCAGCGGCGCAGAACATTATTCACCGCACAGTAACAGCGCGGCCCCTCGCCGGCGCCCATTGCCAGCAAATCAACTCCGCGCCCTTCCCACAGGCATTCCTGAATTCCCATCTCCAGATAATCGTCTTTGGTAACTCCCGTGGGGAGTTTGCGGATGTGATCCAGCAAATCGTCTCGCAATTCGCTGATGGTCTTCTCCACTTTGCACCCCAGCACAAATCCCAGGTTGGGGTTAGGATCGGCATCGACCGCGAGGACAGGGCCCTCCCCGCGCTCAATCAAGGTTTGAATCAGCAATGCCGCCAGGGTGGCTGCCAGTGCCGCCTTTGCCGGCGACGGCCAGGGTGAACGCCATCTATGTCCAAGCCTCCACTTCTTGCGAATGCTGCACAGACTTAAACCTGCTGAGATCCGTGTGGGGAATGAATCTCGCCGCCAGAAACTCGTCATAATAATTCGGATAATTAATAAGATCGTAATATGTGACTGATTCCGCGATCGAATGCAATTCCTGCCACGTACTCTCCGACAGCAGGCCGAAATCGGCGCCAACTATGGATGTGTTGCCGACGAATCGGATCTTGTCCCTCGGCAGGTCCGGGATCAATCCGATGGCGATCGCTTTCTCCCGGTCGAGGTAGTTCCCGAATCCGCCTGCGATGTAGAGCTGCTCGATGTCCTGAAAATCGAGGCCAATGACTCGCGCCAGGACCTCCGCGCCCGCGTAAATGGCCGCTTTAGCGTTCAGTAAGCTGGTCAAGTCCGCCTGGGTGACCACGAGATCCTGACCGGTATCCAGGCGCGTTCCGGAGACCAGCACGAACTCGAGCATGCCGTCCCGCTCACGGATGCGCGGACTGGCGCCGGGCACCAGATTCCCCGATCGGTCAATCGCTTCCGCCTTGTACAGCTCGGCGATCAGGTCGATCAGCCCTGAACCACAAATACCCCGTGGAATGCCGTTCCTTACGGTCCGATATTGAACCGCGCCTTGTTGATTGATCTCGACTCGTTCAATGGCCCCGTGGATAGCCTTCATTCCGTGTTTCACACCCGAACCTTCGAAAGCGGGACCGGCTGAGGCGGAACAAGCAATAGTCCAATCGCGATTGCCGATGGCGATCTCGGCATTGGTCCCGATATCGATCAACATCTGGACTTTCTCCGAGCGGCGCAGACCCACGGCGTAAATCCCTGCTGTCACATCTCCCCCGACCCATCCGCCGATGCTGGGAACGGTATAGAGGAGCCCTCGCGGATTGACCTGGATGCCGACCTCGACAGCCCGGATGGGCGAGGTCGTGGTTGTAACCGGAACATACGGCCCCTTGCGAATGGAGCTCGGGTCCAGGCCCAGCAGCAGATGCGTCATGGTAGTGTTGCCGGCGAACACAACTGCTGTAATGTCGCTCACGGTCACTTTGTTGCGTTGCACCATGGCGCCGATGAGCCCGTTGATATTCCCGATCACTGCTTTCTGAAGTTCGTCCAAACCACCCGGCGTGCTGGCATGAATGATGCGTCGCGTTACCTCACCACCCCAGGCGCGCTGGGAGTTGCACACCGCCTCGGCATCGATTCTCTCCGTCGTGTCCAGATCGATCAGGTGGGCCACAACCGTGGTGGTGCCTACGTCCACGGCCACACCCAGGTTCCGGCTGGTACGGTCGCCCGGCTCCACCTGAAGCACTTCCAGAGTTCCGCCGCGCCAGCCGACCGTGACGGTGACCTTCCAATCCGCTTCGCGCAACAGCTTGGGCAAGCTCCTCAGCACCTTGAGCCCGAGTTGCATGATGGGCGCCGAACGCCGGCGGCGAATCTCCCGAAACAGCCGCGACTGATCGGAGAGGCTGTCGTCGAGGGTCGGGCGCGGCAATTCGAGATACAGCTTGCGAGTGAGCGGGGCGGGATGCACCTCGAGCGACCCGATCACCGGACACAGCGCGCGGTAGCGCTGGGCGTCGATATCGATGAGGATTTGTGTTGCCTCATCTCGAGACTCGGGAGGAATCTCCACCTCAACGTCCCCGGCCACCTGGGTTTGGCACGCCAGGACGTAGTCGCGCCGAATCTCCTCGCGGCTGAGCAGGCTGGTGGGTTCGGCCGTCACGTTTCCTTGCCGGACGATGACCCGGCATTTCCCGCACAGGCCGTCGCCCCCGCAGGAACTGGCTAAGTCCACTCCAGCGATTTTCGCCGCCTCCAGGAGGCTTGTTTCCAAAGGCACACGAACGTGCTCGCCTTCCGGCCAGAAGGTGACCTGCGCTCGATGCTCCTTTTGAGTTGGACTCGCTCCTATGCCCATCCGCTTGCCCGTCATCTCCCTTCGTAGGGACGCATCGCGATGCGCCCTTACACAAAGCCTCGTAGGAGCACCCCTTGTGGGTGCCCGAGCGGCCACATTGGCCGCCCCTACAGGTTATTTCCACTGCGTTCTGAGAAAGTTCACAATCCCCGCCGCTTCTTCGGGACCGACCAAAACCTCGCAGCCGGTTTCGTCCTCGAGTTCGCCTTTCAGAACCGCCACCAGGCCGGGAATAATCAACTTCTTGTGCTGCACCAGGTCGAGGACTCCAGTAGCCTTGATTGCCTTCCCAATCGTTTCGCCCGTCAGCTTGTCGTCGGCGTAGGAATTCAGCACACCCAGTCCGCCCGTCTCCACCGTGGCGATGTAGGCAGGCACCTTACTGTTCTCCACCTCGCCCTCGACGGTGAAGTAGGTTAGGGCAAAGTTCGTTGTGACCAGCACCGGCGAGTTCGGACCGGCATCGCCCACCTTGTACACTTTCGCCTCGACGGCATTCGGCACCTGCGGATCGGTGAAGATGTTGAACCTGGCCGTGAGCACGGGAAGGATCTGCCAGGGCTGTTTGCCGCGCATGACCACGATGCCGGCATACTTGCACGAGTAAGTAATGGCCTCGAGGGCTTCCTGAGCTGGGTCTTGCGCCGTGGTCAAAACCATCACCGGATAGCCAAGCGGTCGGAAGTTCTTCTCCAGGGCAAGCCGTCGCAACTGGGTGAGGCAGGTGATCCCCTCTTTCATGCCGCTGATGACGGGCGCTAGAACCAAGTCCGCAACGCCGGTCTGTTTGATCTTAGCGGACAGGTCCGCGAGTTCGTCCAGCGTGCTGCCTTTCACAGCCAACGGCACTTTGAACTTGGCGCTCACTTGGGCCATTTGCTCGTAGTTGCTCTTATCCGCGGCATAAACGAGCGGCCGGCGGTCAGCAAGGGCCTCCAGAGCGCCAGTCAGCGCCGCAAGATCGCTGCTCATCAGGACAGCCGGAAGTTCCGTGGATTCGCGGAGCACCTTCGCCGCCGCCACGAAAGAAGCGCTATCGCCCGCCTGCTCGAGTGCGACGAGTTCGACATAGACCGCCTTCCCGCTGCGGATGAATTTCAAGTCGTGAATGGACTTGACTTCCGATGCCACATCGTCAGTATCCTTGAGGCAAACGGCAAAAGCGGTCGGATGGTGGAACTTCTCTTCGTGGCGGAACAGAACCGTTTCGCCTCCGATCTGAACCGCTCGGGGACCTGCGCCCACCGTCACCGTGCGCATCGGCGGGGCCGCCGATTCAGCAAGTTCCTGCTTGGCAGCCTCGGACACGTACGGGCATGCCTCGAGCGCAACCTTCTTCGCCGCCACTTGCATGGCGAACGCCATGCAGGTCGGGAAATTGCACTCTCCACAGTTGGTCTTAGGCAACAGTTTATAAATGCCGATTCCAGTTAGCTTTGCCATGTGCTCCACTCCTTCTGAAATAACTCCAATCGACTACGAAATCTTGATAAACGCCTCCGTGCCCTCTGCGCCTGGAAAAGATCTAACACAGAGGTCACTGAGGTGCTCTGTGAACTCTGTGTTGAAGCTTCGAAAGCACGGAGATCACGGAGAGGTCAATCAACCCAGGACCGACGCCATCGTCAGGGCAGGGTGCTCCACCTTTTGCAAAAACTCGACCAATTCTTCCACTGAAACTGCGTCCTTCTCGCTCGCAATCTTATCCAACAGCTCCGGCTGCCCCATTTCCGCCAAGCGTTTTTCAAAGCGCTCCTGCATTTCGTCTTTAAGTTCCTGGGGCATCCACACCACTCGCGGCAGACCGCCTTCCGCGGAAATGAATTTCTCGCTGACCAGGTACATCCTGCCCACTCCCAGGAAGCCGGGGGTTTGCACTCCACCGCCTACCTCGCCGGCCATAGTTGAGAAGGTCATGCCGATCGGAGTCATCCCTTGAAATTCCCGGTTGACCACCATGACACCGTTGGTTTCCGGCAGGATGGCGACGATGCATTCGAAACACCCGCAACTGGTTTGCGGGTCTTCCATCATCGAGTACATCGTCACTTTCTGAAGGTGACCGTTGGAGGCCTTGACGACGTATTGATTGACCCCTGCCCAAACCCCCAGCGTCGGATCCAGGCAGCTTCCTTTCACAATGGGCTGGTTGGGACCATGCGAATCCATCTCGAACGCCGCCCGGCAGTCCAGCCAGGTGTAAGCGCCGCACAGACCGAGCCGCTGCGGCGTAACCACGCAGACGTGGTTGGGCGCATAACTCTGGCAGAGAATGCAACTGTAGAAGCGGTCCACATCCTCGTCTTTCATTCCCGCCATGCGCTCGTCGCGCTTGTCATAGGCCGCCCGGGCGTCGCGCAGCGAGTCCTGCATCTGTTTCTCATCGGTGTAGATCGTGACTTGCACTTTATCCACGATGCCGGAGAACTCGTCGTGGTACTTGTGGATCAGCAGTTCGCCCAGGTGCTTCATGCGGAAACCTTTTTGGAAGGCTTCCTTGCTGATACGGATCCAGTTGATGTCGCGCTGGCCGATATGCATGATGCCGCTGGCGCAACTGGTGAATTTGTGGACGCGCCGCTCCAGCACACTCTCGAAATCCTCATGAAAGTTGCGGCCGGCGACTTCCGCAACGATGCCCAGCGGCAGGGCCTTGCCCGGCTCCACCGTGTCGATGTCGGGACCCACCAGCGTCACCTTGCCGTCCTCGACCTGGTCCATGGACCTCTTGCGCAGGTACTCAAAGGCCTGCGAGTATTTGCCGCCGAATTCCACCTGCAAGTTCTCTTTGCGCACTCTCTCGCCTTCGAACGCCGCACCATAGGCGATCGGGATGGGGATCTTGGAAACCTTGAGCTTGAGGCCGCGAACCTCGACCGCTTTGGGAACGATACGATCCAGCGGCACCTTGGAAACAACGTGCTCGTAGGTACAAATGCCGCGCGGCAGGATTTGCGGGATTGCGGAATCGGCAATCACCGGGAAGCCGAAGTTGATGGCCCCCGCCGCCGTAGCGTATTTCTGATCCGTGATCAACTGGTCGGGCGGAGCTTCCGGGTC
This sequence comes from uncultured Acidobacteriota bacterium, assembly GCA_963838915.1. Taxonomy (GTDB): domain Bacteria; phylum Acidobacteriota; class Terriglobia; order UBA7540; family UBA7540; genus CAVROP01. Next base: position 11,429 of record CAWIUZ010000303.1, on the reverse strand, counting down.
GGTGCCCAGCGCCAGCACAAAAGCAAACACGCGTTCCTTGTTGTAGAGCAGGATCTTTCGCGCCCCCTCGATATCGCCCGGCTTGACCCCTCCGAAAGTCATGGCGGAACGCACCGCAAAGTTGAGGGCGTGCACGGCCGCGCTCATCTCCTTCCCGTAGGGAACAAGGTAGGTGTCCCAGCCCATCTCCAGGTTCTCTTCCGCCAACTGCTCGGCCATCGATCGCCCATTGCTGCTGCCGGCCATGAAAACCAGAATGTTCTTCTCCTGGAGTTCGCGGGCCAGAGCCACGGCCTCCTGGTTGGTGGGCAAGGCGCCCACGCAGGCGGCAAATCCTGGCATGCGGCCATCCACCAGCTTGATGCCCTGGGTGCGAAGGATAGAGTCGTCCGTAAAACCGATGAAAGGAGGTGTCGGGCGATATTGGGGGTCGAGGTACTTGAGGGCTTCGATCACCTCTTCGGCGACTAAGGTGGCAATCCCCGCGTCCAGGGCCGAGCCGAGGTAGGGAAGCCAGAGGCTGTCGCTGGGCACCTCGGGAAGCAGAATTTGCATCTCGTCCAGCGCTTCCACGCAGTCCTTCAATCGTTCGACCTTCTTTCCCAATAGGGCCAGGATCAGCGGCAGATAGTAGCCCGTGTTGGGGTATGCGACTTTCGCGTCCGGTCCGTGCTTCTCAATAGCCTGACTGAGTTGCTGCCGCGCCAGCGTCATGTAATAGTGCGCGCCACGAATGGCGGCTGAGGCAATGATCTTGGACATGGTTCAGTTCCTCGTTTGACTCTGAGTGCTGTCATTCTGAGCGAAACGAAGAATCCCTGCAGTTTGGCACATCCACTAACGCAGAGATTCTTCGCTTCGCTCAGAATGACAGCTTGGTGGCCCCAGAAGCGCTTTTCCCAGCGACTTGCCGCGGCATTCCGGGCACATCTCCAAATACGATTTCGCCAACGGCTGGCGATACTTCAAAAGCTCGAGGTGGCGTGCGGCTCCGAAGGCTTTGCCACAACTGCGGCATTTCAAGAACGGCATCAAGCTCATCCAGCGGTCGATCATTCGTTCCGTGGGAAGGTCTTCCATCTTGATGCAGCCGGTGGGGCAAACATAGACACAGGCCCCGCACCCAATGCAATCCTCGCTTGGCTCGCCAAAGGGCGTAGCCGTCTTGCGGTCTGCACCTCGGCTCTCGAAACCGATCGCAGCCTGCCCGATCAGGTCACGGCAGACATTCACACAGAGCCCGCAGAGGATGCACTCCTCTCCAGATGTCTTCTCCAGATCGGTGTCAAGGACCCCGAATCTGGCGGCGAATTCGCGGATGACGGGAGAGCTGAAACAGCGCGCCAGCAAGAGCTCAATGACTGTACGGCGGTCCTTCTGGATTCGCGGGGAGCTTGTGGAAACCTCCAGGCCATCTTCCTCGATGGGGAAATTGCACGCCGTCACCACCCGCACCCGCCGGCCGCGCTTCAGTTCGACGATGCACACCCGGCACACGCCATAAGGCTCGAGCGCCGGATGATGACAGAGAGTGGGGATTTCGATTCCCGCTTTTCGCCCGGCCTCGAGGATGGTGGTGCCCTCCGGCACGGAAACCGGCCGACCGTCGATTCGCACCGTACAGATTTTGCCCGCTTCTGCCATCAAACTCCCACCGACCTTCTCACCACCGCGTCGAACTTGCAGATCTCGAAACAAATCCCGCACTTAATGCACTGCTGTTTGTCGAGCCAGTGCGGCTTCTTCAGCTCTCCGCTGATCCCGCTTCGCGGGCAGAGCTTTACGCAGGCCATGCAACCCGTGCATTTCTCCGGGAGGATCTCGTATTCGATCAGCGCCTTGCACACCCCCGCTGGGCACCGCTTGTGCCGGATGTGTTCAACGTACTCTTCCTCAAAATACTTGATTGTGGTGAGCAGGGGATTGGCCGCACTTCCGCCCAGCGCACAGAGCGAACTGTCCTGGACCGCATTGCCCAGATCGACCAGCCGTTCGAGGTCGCCCTCCCTGCCGTGACCCTCACACACGCGGTTGAGGATAGTGACGATTTGCTTGATGCCTTCCCGGCAAGGAGTGCACTTGCCGCAGCTTTCGTCCTGGAGGAAATTGAGGAAATACCGGGCCACATCCACCATGCAGGTGTCTTCATCCATGATGATCATGCCGCCCGAACCCATCATCGAGCCGACCTTGGTAAGTTCGTCAAAATCCACCGGCAGGTGGAGAAGTGACTCCGGCAAGCACCCGCCGCTCGGGCCGCCGGTTTGGACTGCCTTGAATCTCTTGCCGTTGGGGATGCCTCCGCCGATCTCGTAAACGATTTCGCGCAAGGTAATGCCCATCGGCACTTCCACCAGGCCGGTGTGGTTGATCTTCCCAACCAGCGAAAAGATTTTGGTGCCCTTGGAGTTCGCCGTCCCCATCGAACTGTACCACGCAGCCCCCCGATTGACGATCAGCGGCACGTTGGCATAGGTTTCGACGTTGTTCAAATTGCTGGGCTGGTTATGAATGCCCTTGTGGACGGTGTGAACGTACTTGGCACGCGGCTCGCCGGGCTTGCCTTCGATGCTGGCCATCAAGGCGGAACTCTCTCCGCAGACAAATGCGCCGCCTCCCTGGCTGATCTGCACGTCAAAATCAAATCCCTCTTTGCCCAGAATGTTCTTGCCCAGCAGACCGCAGGCGCGCGCCTGTTCAACGGCGCGCGTGAAGACTTTCAGGGCCAGGGGGTATTCATGGCGCACATAGATGAAGCCTTGACTCGGGCTGACCCCATAAGAGATTGCATACGCCGCGATGATCAATCCTTCCAGTACGGAGTGGGGATTGCCTTCGAGCACAGCGCGATCCATGAATGCGCCCGGATCGCCTTCGTCGGCGTTGATAATGACATATCGGGTTTCGCCATGGGCATTGCGGCAAGTCTCCCATTTGAGCCCCGCTGGAAACCCGCCTCCTCCCCTTCCCCTCAAACCCGCTTTTCGCACCTCTGCGATGACCTGTTCCGGCGCCATTTCAAAGAGCACTTCGGGGAGAGCGGAATAGCCTCCGATCCTCAAATAGTCAGCAAGGCTCTCCGGATTGATGTAGCGGTTGTTCCCGATGAGCAACCGGTTCTGGCGCTGATAGAAAGGCACCTCCGACTCGCGGGCAATCCTTTTACCTTCGGCTGATTCACGGTAAAGCAGCCTCTCAACCGGCGCGGATTTTTCGACAACCTTGGTCAGGATTTCTTCCGCATCCTGGGGACGAACTGAAGTGTAAAGAATCTCTTGCGGGAAGACCACCGTCAAAGGCCCTTTTTCGCAAAAACCGTGGCAGCCGGTGAAGTTCAAGCGCACCTTGTCCGCCAGGTTCTTTCCCTCAATGGTTTCCTTGAACGCAAGGTATATTTCCTTGCTTCCCATGGCAAGGCATCCCGGTCCCCCGCACACCGCGAGATAGGGTAAGTCGGGATTCTGCGCAGCGATGAGGCCGGCGCGATATCGGCTGAGTTCCGCGGCCGACGAAAAAAGCGGCAGCACCTCTCTGGCGGGGCTGTGACCGGCCTGCGCCTCGTCTGCTTGCTGGTTTGCCGCCTGGCCTGCCTTTGCAGTTATGCCTGCTTTGGCCTGCTTCAGCATTCTGCCTACGGTGGGGATACTGCTATTCCCGTAATACTCTCCGTCCACCATCACGATGGGTGCGAGCGAACATGCTCCAAGGCAGTTGACCGTGTTGAGTGAGTATTCCAGATCCGGCGTTGTCTCGCCGGATTTGATCCCCAGCTTCCGCTCGACTTCTTCCAAAATCAGTGGCGCCCCGCGCACATGGCAGGCCGTGCCCATACAAACGTTGCACTGGTGCTTGCCCCGTGGATTGAGGCTGAATGCCTTATAGAATGTTGAGATGTGAAAAAGCCGGCTGGGCGGAATCTGAAGCTCTTTGGCAAGAAAGCGCAAGTCCTCTTGCGGGAGGTACCTCTCCTGATCCTGAAGCGCGTGAAGGATAGCGATAATCTGCTCGGGGTTCCGGCGATAACGTTCAAGAATGGTCTCTAGAGCGGCTCGGTTCATTGGGCTTTCGCGGTCAACCCCCTCTGGTTCTGCGGGGCCTTGCCAACGCGGCCGCGCAAAACCTGGCGATGGAGAATATGGCTACATCAATTAATCCACCCTTCTTTTCGGTCCTCGTTGGCCTGGAGACTGGCCATCGTCAAAGCCGTCTTGCGAAGCTTGTCTTCCGCGACCACATTGGCCTCAACCAGTTTGCGCGCTTTGGTGGGGCACGCCTCCACGCAGGCCGGCTCTTTTCCTTCGGCTAGCCGGTCCCAGCAGAGACTGCACTTGGCCATTACTCCCCCGTCGGCCCTGCGGATCGCGCCGAACGGGCAGACCAGCACGCAGCTCGAACAGCCGATGCAAAGCTCCCGGCGGAACAGAACGGTTTGGGTTTCCCCCATCCGGTAAAGCGCCGCGGATGGGCAGATCGCTGCGCAAGGCGCGTCTTCGCACTGCTGGCACTGCAGGGGAACGGGCCGATTTCCAATCCCGACGACTCGCACCCTCGTGGCCGGCTTCGGGTTTTCCAGAATGGCTTGCGCCAATTCCTTGGATTCGGACCGGCTGACAGCGCATGCCAATTCACAACTGTGGCAGCCCACGCATTTTTTCAAATCCGTCACGATGATTTGCATTGGTCCCTTTATCCTCTGAGCCCGGCGCTCCGCGAACTCGTTCGCAATCACGCAGTGAAAAACGCTGCTGACGGATTGCTGTCTCTGATCGGGTGTATACGAAAAATCGTTCGGGAGCTGCGAAGGTGAGGGGCACTCTGAGGAGTGGGCAGCGCAACGTTCCACACGGCTCCGGCGTCGAAGGAACCTGCGTACCGCGCAATCTCGCCGTGAAGAGCCATTTACGCTCTCCTCGCCAGAGGCCCCAGCAAATGCGCCTTACCCGAAAGCCTCTGAAGCCGTACACTCTACGCCTTTACGCAGGGTACGGTCAAACATCTTTATGCCCGGAGTGTGACTTGTGAAAGCGAAGCTCGGCCCCGACCCATTTCCCCCGCCGAGGGCCCGCCGCTTAAACTGCACACTCTCATGCACGCTCTTCCAGAGCATGCGTAGTGCCAATCTGACCCTCTACCCATTCGTCGCCGGTGCAGCGGACATTATGAGAGTAAATGCAGGCTTCTGATGGCCAACCGTCACCTTAGAGCCACACGACCTGCAGCGGGGTCGTCTATCCCCTGCAGAGGCTCGGACGGGGAAATGCCCCACAAGTGGTGAATTTTTCGCCATTTTCCGGGCAGTGGTGGGGTGTTTTTGCCCCAAAATCGTCGGTTAAGGAACAGCGCTGTCACTATGGAGACACCCCCAGAACTCCTGCGACCGCGCCGACTGCCAAAACAAATGCCGGGTGCCGGCGGAAACGAGTCAGTAACACCAAAGACACTCCACTCAGAAGCAGACCTCGCCAGGAAGCCAGTGCCGCATGAGCGAGCAAGATCGCTGTGGCGAAGATCAAACCCGCAACGGCGGGGTTGATGCCGCTGAGGAAGCGTTTGGCGCGACGATCCTCACGGAAGCGCGCATACTCGTGGCTGATGAGCAGCATTAGGGCGCAGCCAGGCGCGAAGAGGACAGCAGTCGCGACCAGAGCGCCCGCGACTGATGCGACGTGATACCCCGCAAAGGTAGCGAGCACGGCGATGGGGCCCGGCGTCAAGTTGCTGATGGCCACGCCGTCCAGGAATTCCCGCTCCGTCAAGTAGTGCAACTGTGTAACCAGACGATTATGGAGAAGGGGCACCAGCACGAATCCTCCTCCAAAAAAGACGCAACCGATTTTCAAAAACGTACGGGCGAGTCCAAGCAAGGGTGCAACGGCGAGGATACCGAGGGGCGTGACCCCAAAGAGAGTCGTGGGCAAAGGCCTGGCAGATGCGTTTGTAGGGGCGGCGCGATTCCAGAAGAGCCCCAGCGCCCCCGCAGCGAGCAGAACCCATATCGTATTTACTCTGGCGAGGCCGAGTACCGCTGCCGCTGAGGCCAGGACAACGGCGGTCTTTGTCCGCACCGTGTAACGAGCAATGTTCCACCCTGCGGTGACAATCAGGGCAATCACTACGGGACCTAGTCCCGCCACCAAACCCTGTAACGCGGGGACCGAATGGTATTGGAAATACAGGTAGGACAAGCCAATGACCAACACAACCGATGGGGAAATGTAGGCCACGGCGCAAAGCAGGCCGCCGATGAGTCCATAAAGTCTATAGCCGACAAAGATGGCCGTGTTGACTGCGAACCCGCCCAGGATTTGTGCAAGGCCCACTCCATGTGCAAACTCTTCCACGCTGATGAGCCGACGCTTGCGCGCGATCTCTTGCTCCATCAGCGCAATTACTGCCATTCCCCCGCCGAAACCGATGCTGCCGAGCTTAAGAAACTGAAAAAACAGGCTGCCGAGAGAAATCGATCCGGCCACTTCAGGCTGCCTGGTAGGCATAGCACCAACCTCTGTCCCACTCCTCTGAACCTAAGACGCCGCTCCTGCACCAGCCTGATGCAGAGACTCTCCTGTCAGCTTCAAGCCGGATAGTGTTTCAGTTTGGAGTAGAAGCGGCTTTACGCCGCCAGTATGGGAGGTAAACTCGCCGCTACGAATTCAAACCGAGACACTGCCTCCGACCTCCGGAGCTTGACGACGCCAGAGTAGATATTGTAAGTGTGACTTAGACTCATAGGTTAATCCACATTAGGCCCGGGGATGGAACTCTTCTTGCCCGAGAATCGGTGAAAGGGATACTACGACCTGATATGGAAAGGAAGAACACGTAAATGCGAGTTGCTATTCCCATGGCGGACGGACACCTTGCCCAACATTTCGGGCACTGCGAGAAGTTCGCGCTCATAGATTTTGATCCCCTTACGAAACAGATTACAGCCAATGCCGAAGTACCCGCTCCGGAACATCAGCCAGGGCTGTTGCCTCCGTGGCTGAAGGAACGGGGCGTCAACCTCGTCATCGCCGGCGGTATGGGCTCACGCGCGCAGATGCTTTTTCAGGCAGCCGGCGTTGAGGTTCTTACCGGCGCGTCTCCGGAGACTGCGGCGACTCTGGTCCGTCAGTATTTGGATGGGAAGCTTGTGACCGGCGCCAACGCCTGCGATCACTGAGATTCGCCGGGTAGAATATAAGGCAGTTTACCGCGTGTGGGGTGCGGAACACGTTAACGCCGGATGCACCCCTTGAGAAGATAACGTCACTCGACAGCTCGCCGCGAGCGCTGGTGTCTGCCAACCCGGCCCGATTTTCCGGCGGATTTGAAGGGGGGCTATGGATCGCCGAAGCTTCCTCAAGACCTCTGCCACAGCAATGGCGGCCCTTCGGGCAAGTGTTTTCGCTTGTGCTGATGCTACCCCAGAGATCAATACGGTGTTGGGGCCAATTCCAGCAGGGAGCCTGGGCCGGGTATTAATACACGAACATGTTATGGAAGATTTCGCGGGCGCCGACCGAATTGCTCCGGGTCGATATGATGCCGAAGAGGTTCGTCGTGTAGCGCTCCCGCATTTGAAAAGTGTCAGGGCCCTTGGCTGTGAGACCTTCGTCGAGTGCACACCCGCTTACTTAGGTCGGGACCCTGGCCTTCTAGCTCAACTCTCACAAGCAAGTGGCTTGCAAATCATTACGAACACAGGCTTCTACGGCGCGGCAGGGGACAAGTATGTTCCTCGCTTCGCCTATTCCGAGACGGCAACGGAGATTGCAGCGCGCTGGGTAGGCGAGTTCCGGGATGGAATCCCGCCCAGCGGAATTCGCCCGGGCTTCATCAAAATCGGTGTGGACGCCGGTCCACTGTCCAAAACGAGCGCCAAGCTGGTTTCTGCCGCAGCTCTCACTCACTTGCAAACCGGGCTTGTGATCGCCTCCCACACGGGTGATGGAGTGGCAGCGATGGCGCAACTCGCATTGCTCAAGAATCACACAGTTCCTCCTTCCGCCTTTATCTGGGCGCATGCCCAGGATGAGACGAACACCAGTCTCCACCAGCGAGCGGCGGCTGAGGGTGCCTGGATTGAGTTCGATGGCATCGCGGAAGAAAGTCTGAACCAAAACGTCGCGAGGGTTAAGGATATGAAGCAGGCCGGATACCTTCAGCACGTCCTCATCTCTCAGGATGCCGGATGGTATCGTGTTGGACAACCAGGGGGAGGGAGTTTCCGCGCTTACGACCTGTTGTTTACCCGGTTTCTACCAGAACTGCGCAGGGCAGGGTTAAACGAGAACGACGTTCGAACGCTTATGATTGACAACCCCCGGCGAGCTCTCACGCCCTCGGGCTGACAGCGCGCTTCGAATAGAGGATTCATGGATTTCCCGCCCCGAAAATGACCTGCTCACTCATTTTCGGCAGATGAAGATCTTGGACCGCCCGGCCGGGGCCTTGAGCTTTTCAACACTGGAGAAGTAACCTTCCAACATATCCTGCTCGTGACGAAGGAAGGTAATAGCGCGCCCGGCGCCGATAATGGTCAGCCGGAGGTAAAAGAGCGCTCGCACGATGGGGCGGGAGGGCACGTCGTGCTCCATCATGAGAAAGGTTCCGTTTGGCCGCAGGATGCGAAGAACTTCTTCGAGCGCACGGTTCCGTGTTTCCCCCTTGAGCTCGTAGAAGGCGTGTGAACAGGTGACGGCGTCGAAAGTCTCGGTTTTGAAGGGAAGGTGCCCCGCATCAGCTTCTATCAGGCGAATATTGGGGAAGCCGCGAGTCTTGGCGTGGGCCATGTTCAGCATGCCCCGGGAAGAATCGAGGCCGACGACTAGCCCGCTGGCACCGACATTCTCCAGGAGACGCGAAAGAAGAGTACCCGTAACTGTGCAAAGGTCAAGAACTGAGCCTCCGTTCTGCACAGGAATGCAGCCGGCGAGGATTGTCCTTGCCAAGCCCTGCGGGTCGCGGGAGTGGAGGGCGACGAAACGGTCGTAATAACTTGAGAACTTGTCGTAGTACGCCCTTCGTAGGCGACTCATCCAACTCTCCTGCGGCAAGGCGCTTGGTTATCGGGCGCTACGCATCTACCTGAGTCCTAAGTGCCTACAAGCAGATCCTGAGCGATCTCAACCGCGTCGCGGACCAACCCTCCGCATCGCGACTGGAAAAGCCCTTGCTGGCGGGCTTTGGCATACCCCTCAGTTGTGCTGATGTCGCAACCCAGCAGCTCCTTGCACAGTGTAGAGCCGTGCCGCTTTTCAAAGGCCATCATGAACCGCCGGCATACCTCATAGGTCTTCTCTTTCTCCGAGCGGTTCACTTCCGGACTGATCCCACGCTGCGCCAACCCAAACGCCATAATCGCCCCGGTCACACAACCACAGGTTCGCGCTGAGCGCGCGATCCCACCGCCAAAACCTGCCGCGACTCTTAATAACACCTCGGGATCAATATTCCAGCGCTGAGCCAGAGCCGAGAAGACCGATTGCGAACACGAATATCCCTCATTGAACCTTGCTTCCGCTATTTCTGTCACCTCCATGTCGGTCTCCTTTTCACGCCACCGTCTGCGAGTCGCCATCTGCCGGGACTTCCAAGAACGTCGCCCAAGCGTGCGCCCTCTCGACTTTCAGCCGGTCCCGGAGTTCGGCTTCCACCTGGAAGTAGCGCTTTCGTTTCTTGACTACCCACGCGCGCACGACGAGAGGTTCCCCGGGAGCCACGGGCCGGCGGAGGCGCACCTCCAGGTGGCAAGTAAAGGCGGGCTTCGCGGCTGCGGCGACCGCCTTGGACATTGCCTCGTCAAGAACGGTCGAAACGATTCCCCCGTGAATGATACCCTGAAATCCTTGCCAAGCATTCGAAGGCGTCCAATCTGCGATTACGGAATCGTGGCCGTTCACGTGAAATTGTAACTTCAAACCGTTCGGGTGATTGGCACCACATGCAAAGCACACCGCTTGCGGACGCGGCGCAGGAAGTCGAGCGGTTTTCTCGCCGCCGTTATCTGTCAAAATGTTTTCGCTCATCAGCACTTTTGTGACCTTTCAACGTAGCGAAAGGATTGTGGTCCCGTAACAATCGAACCCGTTCATCGTGCACGGGACTAAGCTCGTCCACTCCCCGGGAGCCGAAGTGCGAGGACTCCGGCTCCCGTTGTCTGCTACGCGAACCATCCGAAGGCGGATGTCTATTCCGGCTTCGGCGAGTCCTCCAGTTCTTCGATTCGCTTCCGCACTTGATTAAGAGTTGTCTGTAACGATTCTGCCTGGGTTTTCAGCGCCGCGACCTCACTTCCAGGGCCCACCGGCGACACTTCGGCAGCATCGGACGAAGCAGGCGCCCGCCGGCCGCCGCGCGCACTTTGCCAGCCGGTGAGACCGGTTGCGTAGAAGCAGTTTCTCCAACCACGACCCGCTCTGCCTCGGCCGCGGCTGAACGGTTCCTGACCACTGCCCCGGTTCACAAAACCGGGCATCCCAAATCCGCCACAAAAGCCAGCGCCACGCCCCATTCTGGGGCCTTGTCCCGCTGGTCCTGTTCTATCTCCAAACGGCAAGTTTTGTTCTCCTTTCGTTTCACAATCCGTATCGCCCATTGGTTCACCCGCTTGCGGGTGAGGGCAATCAAACATCTTCCTTTCTGGACTGCTTCACTCTCACTGTCAGCCTTCCGGCCATGAGCAACGACAACGGCAGCCGCAACAGAGCCTTCCTCGTACGTTCCCTAAAGCGCTCGGAGACTGCCCTCGCGTTCCTCGTCCTGCCCAAGCCGGAACCCCCGCGGCGTTACGGAGCGTCAAGGTCCTAGCCCCTTTGGTCACATCCCGCGCGACTAGAAAGGTGCTTCCCTGGCACCCGAACTTGAATCCCCTCACGTGTAACTCATCGCCCTTCGCAATGTAAAAGCCGTCTTGTGAGAGGAAAGCCGTGGGTCCCAACTGAACGATATAGGTATCGCTGCCTGCCCTCAGCGTGATTTCTGTGGCGCCCCAGAGGCAATTGTACGCATTGACCTCAACCGTTTCAACGACGCCGTGAATGACCGCGTTGCGGGCTTGGGCGACCCGGGACTTACCGATGAGAAGATCCAGGAAATGGCAGACTCCTTCTACAATTGCACTGCTTACCGCCGTTGCCATTTCGAATGTCCGATGGGAATCGATCACGCGCTGATTACGCATTTGGGTCGCCATGTCCTTTCGGAGATTGGGGTTGCTCCACGCGCGCTGGTGGTGAGCACCCGTGAACAGTTGATCGGCGCTACCGGCAACACATCGGGCATCCCGCTTCCCGCCTTGCTCGACACACTTGAGTTCCTGACCGAAGACATCCAGGACGAAAAAGGGATTCACGTCCCGTTCCCTATCGACCGGGAGGGAGCGGAGTACATCTTTTTTCCGGCCGTCTCCGATTACATGATGGAGGCGGAAACGCTGAAGGTTC
>CAWIUZ010000302.1:0-14419 GCA_963838915.1 uncultured Acidobacteriota bacterium | reverse complement strand
AAGCCCACGCCTGGGCAATCGGAACATTGTCATCCTGCGTGCCGTGCACGATTAAAAAGGGCGCATCCTGTTTTGAAACGTGGTCGGCAGGCGAGGCATCCCGCCACACCTCGGGACGCTTCGCGTAATCGCCCCCGAAGAAACGAGTTAGAAAAGCGTCTTCCTCCGGAACGTGTCCCGTGGTGAAATCGGTAGGACCGCTCAGATCCACCACCGCCTGCACGCGGCTGGAATACTGGGCGAGGGCCGGATCGGAGTTGTCCCGGGTGTCTACCATGCCGAGCAGCGCGGCCAATTGCGCGCCCGCGGAATGCCCGAAGGCGCCAATGCGGTCAGGATTCACGCCATATTTTGCGGCATTCGCGCGCACCCAGCGCACCGCGCGCTGTACGTCATCGAGTTGCGCCGGCCAGGGATTGTCCTTTCCGTTGAAGAGGCGGTAGTCGACCGAAAAAGCCACAAAGCCGAAGCGGGCAAGAAACTGTCCCATGCCGCGCATGGTGCTTTTGTCGAAATCTGTCCATCCGCCCCCATGGATCAAGATCACTGCCGGAGCGAGGCCGCTGCCCCTTTCGGTCGGCTTATAGACATCAAGATGCAACTGCGCATCGTTGACCGTGGCGTAAGGTACGTTCTCCTCGACAGTAACACTTCCGGCAGAAGGCTGGGCCGGGGCGGCAGGCGCCTGAGGCGCGGCAGTGACAGTGCCGTGCATCGGTAACGCAGTCACTAGCGCCAAACCGAACAATCCCACCAGCAACAACGAAGCTGCTTTGCTCATGAAGTTTATTGTCCTGTTGTGGAGGCCCGGAGGGCCGAGAGAGTTGCGTACGCCGGCTCAGAATCCGTGATGGAATTCGCAATGTGTCATCCTGAGAGAGCGTGATTTTTTTGGATATTGCGAAAAAGTGTCATTGATAACAAAAGAGTTAAGTGCTCGAAAATGGCCAAAAATCCAAAAAAATCACAAACTCTGAGCGCAGCGAAGGATCTCTGCAGTTGTTCGTAAATCGTTGAATCATACGAAACTGCGGAGATCCTTCGCTGCTATGAAAATGGCGGAAGCTTTTGTTGAAAATACAAGAGTTACCTCCAAAGAGCCATTTTCATGCACAGTGGTGAGCCGAAGGATCATGAAGTCTGCGCTCAGGATGACAGGCGTCTGATTTTCTCACACGTTCTCACGCCGTGGGCTACTTTCTGCCGCCGCTCCGCGGCTGTTGCCCCCCTGTTCGCCGTTGTCTTACCTATTCTGTTGGGCGGCCACTTTCGTGCCGTTGACCTCTTCATAGCGCGTTAGGTGCGGGAACTGGGGAGCTATCTGGAATGGCATTTTCTCGCTCGGGTCAACAAGCGCCACGGACTTGCGGTTCGGGAAAGTGACGCCTCCATCCCAGGCGTTCACTTGCACTCTGGAACCTAGAGGCAAGGCCGCGATCTGGTCCGTTTTTGTGGGTTCAAGCGCAGGCGCGCTTCCCATCAGCGTCCCTAGCCGCACGCCACCTTGAGTGGTCACCAATCGGTCCCCAAGGTGGGCTCCGAAAAGTTCAGGTGTATGCGGTGCTGCCGCGGTAGCCGCCCGTAGGAATAGCCCGGCGTTTCCCAGCTTGTCTTTATAGGGCGAGTTCTTGAGGAACTCGACGGCTTTAGCGTCGGCAGCCTCTTCCTCCCGCGGCTCGCGGGCAAAATCCAGCCTCGCCAGAAGATCTTCATCCCGAAGGATCAGGCGATCGTTGAAAGCATACATGGTGTCGAGCTTATGCCCCAGCACCACGTGAGCGAGTTCATGCGCCAATATCATCGCCAAGCTAGGCTCGTCCGGCAGGACATCGAGAAGTCCCCGGCTGAGCACAATGGTGTAGCGCAGGGGAAAAGACTCCAGCGTAGAAGTGAGCATCACGCGGCAATGCAGCGCCGGCAGGCTGGTGAGGTTATTGGTGACCACCAGGTTGTTCAGTACGGTCTCCGCGATCTTGTCAACGGGACCGGCAGGCGCAATCAAGCCCGCCTTCTCCAACCGCCACAGCACATTCTGTTCCGCCTCCAATTCCATTTGACGCTTGCCCTCGACGGGAGACAGGTCCGAAGCCGCGTCGCTCGTGTCGCGAACCGGCGCCGGAGCATCCACGAGAATCTTCGTCCACGCTTCCTGCTGGCGAGGCGCCGAGAGATCGTAGCCCCAAAGCCGGGTGTTCGCCTTGTAATGGATGCGGGCGCCCGAGTCGGTCTCTTCACTGTAGATGTAAACAGGCAGCCATTCGTGCGGCTGGAGGTTCTCCCGCCAGGAATCGAAGTGGGTGTAGAACCGCAGACGCCGAGGGTTGACTCGCACGCCATTCAGGCGAACGATCGCGTAGTTGCGGTCTTCAACCCAAATGCGCCCTTCGAATGCCCCCTCGACCCCTCTGCCCTGCGGGTGAACGTCGATGGCAAGACAGCGCACATCGCCCAAGTATTCCCACCCCACCGGTTCAAACGAATAGTGCTGCGTATCGAACGTACGCGCGTCCACCATGCTCGCCGTCATGAATTGATCCACCATGAGGCGGCTCGTAAAAGGGGTCTTGAAGGCCCGCAGGCCGTGATGCAGCCAGCTGAAATCGCTCCCGGCAACCGGGGTGAAGGAGACCTCCTGCGGTTTACCCTCGAACTTCATGCGGCCCAGGAAATAGGCGTCTTTCGTCACCGTATCGCCTAGCTGGGCATCTGCGTTATCGTACTGCAGGTAGGTCTCCACGCGAGGCGAGTACTTCTTCAGATTCTCCACGTATCGCTGCTCACCTGCGATCACCCGGTCGATGATGGTGCTCGCCTGTGCCGGCGGCTGCGCCTGGCGCGCCGCGGAGCCCTGGCAATACGCGACAACTGGGATTATCAGAACCGAGATTGCCAGCAACGTGAGCAAACTGCTGAGATTCCCCGATTTCCGGGGTCCGATGGTCCGATCCCAATCGGACTCGAAATCGGACTTCGCTTCGCTCAGAATGACAGGTTGTGTCAGCGGCGAGCGAGCGTTTCTGGGAGTAACGAGCATCACTTCCCTCCTCGTTTCGTCGAGCGAAAATGATAACGTCCGTCACCCCCGCGCACGCGGGGGTCCATTATCGGCAAAGAACACAATCGATTCCCGCTTTCGCGGGAATGACATTACTGTTTTAGCAGCCTACGCCAACCGGAACTCTATATGCAGCATGGCGGAGAAGCTCGTCGGCTTGCCCGCCTCTTCTGCCGGCCTGAACCTGATCTGCGTGGCGGCTTGTTCCGCCATCTGGTCCAAGCCGTGCCCAAGAGATTTGATGACCCCAACCACCTTGAGTGTGCCATCAGCCTGAAAGACCACGGAGAGCACGACCTCGCCCTGCACGCCCAGGCGTTTTGCTTCCTCGGTGTACTGCGGCGAAGGTTTCGACAGGATCTCGACAGGGCGGATTTCGGCGGCTGCGGTCACCTGGCGGCTCGCAGGCCTTTGCGCTGGTTCAGGCGCCGCGAAGGCGCCCGTCCTCACTGCGCCTCGAGCGCCCTGCACAGACACTCCATTGCCTCCTGCGCCGACGCCGCCACTTCCGAACCCGGAAGTGGCTATCCGATGCGACGTGTCGGATTCGTCGATCTCATTAACCGAAGTTACTTTTCGGCGCGCTCCGAAGCCCGCATCGGCAACCACCTGCGGCTTTCCCCCCGCTTCTCCAGTACCGTTCCCAATGCCGGGCCCCGACGGCAAATCGAAGCTTCCGAGCTTAGGCACGTTTCCGGGGCTACCACCTTGCGCCTGCCCTGCCACACCCTTAGGAGAGCCAAAACCGCCGGTCTGCACCTGAATTGTAGGAGTATTATCGGTCACCGGCTTTTGGGGTGTCTGCCCGAAAAGACCCGTATGAATCGCCGGAGGCGGCAACGGGAGTTGCCGCGCTTCAGCTACGGCTGGAGTAGGCGTAACTGGATGGTCGCTTACCACCGGAACCCGAATGTCCGCCCGGATTGGAGGCTCGGCAACAGTGGGGAGTTGGACTCGGGGGTGAGGCAATACAAATGGCGCGATTGTCTTTGGGAGGGCTTTCCGCAACTCTGGAGGCTTGGCAGGAAGTTTCCGTTCAACCGATGATGAGAACGTTAGCACGGCATAACGGCGGACGTGTGCGGCGGCTGTTTTCGCATAATAGGCACAGACGACCGTCAGAAGCCCGACGGCTGCGGCCTCCCCAACACACGCAGCCATGAACGAAACCCTCCGCCGCTTTTGTTCCTCGGAAGACTCCGATAGCAACTGAAATGCGCCCGCCGATATCATCGTGCCGATAGCTAACCTCTCTATTATGATTAAGGCACCCTGCCCCTCAAGATTTGATGCAATCGCGCTTCCGAACGTTTTGGGGGCATATAATTCAATATAGTTCAATAAGTTAGCGGAGGTCAACGGTGCGAATACAGGTAAAGATTACAGCCAGGATGTAAGATGGGGGCTAGGGACTGGGGACTAGGGGCTGGAGACTTGCGATCATATCCGCCAACGCCGTAAGGCGCTGCGAGCCCGGAAGTGAACCTGTTCTCTCAGCGCGGATTGCAATCTGCCATGCGCTTTCCCTCCCCGGTCCCTGGCCCCCGGCCCCAAGTCCCTGGCACCTTGCCCCTATTTTAGCGCATAATTGGATGTTAACGAACAGGAGCCTCGATGACTGACTTCATCCCGACCGAACGCACGCAAGTGCACCGCCTGTCGAAGCGCGGTGTCTACGACCGCGAAACAGTTTATCGTATTCTCGACGAGGGGCTTGTCTGCCACGTCGGATTCGTGGCGGACGGCAAACCGGTGGTGATTCCCACCGGCTATGGCCGCAAGGGCGACACGCTCTACTTCCACGGCTCGCCTGCCAGCCGCATGTTTCAGACCTTAGGGAAAGGCGTGGAAGTATGCATCACCGTGACGCTTGTAGATGGCGTGGTGATGGCGCGCTCGGCTTTCCATCACTCGATGAACTACCGCTCGGTGGTGATCTTTGGAAAGGCTACCCTGCTCGACGACCCAGCCGCCAAGCGAGAAGCGCTCGAGGTGTTCACGGAGCATGTTGCGCCCGGGCGCTGGCAGGAGGTCCGCCAACCGTCCGAGAAGGAACTGCGCAGCACCACCGTCCTGGCGATACCGCTCGACGAAGTTTCCGCCAAGGTGCGCACCGGTCCTCCCCTCGACGACGAGGAGGATTACGCACTCCCTGTCTGGGCCGGAGTCCTGCCGCTCGAACTCACCCCCAAGGCGCCGCTCGCCGACGACCGCCTTTCGAAGGAGATTGCCATGCCGGGCTACGTTCTAACCTATTCGCGGAAGCGCGCGTAGGGGTAAGACTGCTGCGCGGGGTAACCTGAACCACTATCTTGTCGGGGGAGAGGCGCGACCTCAACCCCCCACAGGTCCGCACGGTCCATCTACCGGGTAATTGCTTTTTCGAGGGAACAAAGCCCAGATGTTATTGAAAAAAAGGGCGGAGTTCCTTTCAACTTCGGGGCGGAGACGCCGAACGGGACGGACGGATCCCTGACAGGCCATATTGAGCAAGAAGATAAGTGTCGAGCAAGCTATTGACCCAGGTTGGGAAACGAATTATCATCGGCTCGCCTGCGACCTTTCGGTTCTTGGGCGCAGTCGAATAACCCGCCTTGACCTGGAGTGATACGATGGATGCACCTACGGAACGCCGTCGCCTGCCGCGATCTAAGACCTTGCCCGGTCAACGAGACCTCACCATCATCTGTCAGGAGGGTCCGGTCCGCAGCATGATGACGGTCAAACTCCTGGACTACAACGACGAGTGCTTAAGCGTCGAGGCCGGCAACCGGCTAGCGGAAGGAACGTTCGCGGAGATCGTGGGCGAGATCGAGCGGTCCGGCGGCCGCCAAACACTGGACCGGCAAGGTTACGTCCGCCGGGTCATGCCGGTGGGACGCGGACGGTTTGCGATCTGCCTGTTCTTAAGCGGCGAGACCAACAAGGCCATTCCGGATTATTACGAGTTTCTCCAAATCAGCCCCAACGCCGAGCCCGCCACCATCTCGCGCGTGTATCGGTTCCTGGCGAGCCGCTTTCATCCCGACATTCCGGGCACCGGTGACGCTGAAAAGTTCGTCCTGTTGAAGGAAGCCTACGATGTGTTGTCCGATCCGGAGCGTCGCGCTCACTACGATGCGACATATAAGAAACAGGCGCCTGAGCCCGTTCCCCTGTCCAATTCGGTTGACTTCATGAATACCAATGACGGCGAGTTCAACCGGCGGGTGGCGGTGCTGGCGCTGCTCTACATTCAGCGCCGCATCAAACCTTTCACCCCCGAAGTCGGGCTTGCCGAGGTGGAGCGCCGCATGGGGTTCCCGCGCGATTACCTGGACTTCACGATGTGGTATCTGAAGAGCAAGCAATACATCACCATCGCCGACAACTCCGATTTCACCATAACCGCGCTGGGAGTGGACGTGGTGGAGTCGAACCGCGAGAAGATTCCGCTGCTGAACAAACTGTTGAGCGACCGCACGGGAGGGCCCACCGACGGCGGAGTGAGCGGCGGGGCGGACGGCGCGTCGTTGATCACACCCGGAAAGAGTGTTCTGGAGCTGCCCGGCGACGGCACCACGGAGGGCATCGTCCACAGGCGGAAGGCTGAGATTTGAATTCGAGTACAAGCTGTCGCTTGACCCGAGGGGCCCCGAATGGGGCCAACCGTAAGTAGCCGCAGGTTTTAACCTGCGGATGACAGAAGCGTTCCCAAATCAGGCCAACCCCAAAGGGGTTGACCCGGGACGGTTCGGCCCCTCCAGGGCCGGAATGTTGATGGACGCTTCATTTTCCGTAGGTTTCACCTACGGCTACTCACGGTGTCCCGCTTCGCGGGACGCAACCCAAGCACCGGATTGACTGAAGGCGGCTCTTACTTTACCGCTTACGGGGTTTCACCCGCGGCTACTCAATTGGCTCCCCTCCGGGGAGCAGCGGCGCCGGCGCTGAGGCTCCACCCCGATGGAGGACGGGCTTCCCGCGAATTCGAAAATCCCAGTCGCGATCGGGTACTTGGAAGTCTCGAAACGGCTTCTATTCTAGCCTCAGGGCATCCATGGGCGAAATCGCCGCGGCGTGAGTGGCCGGAATGATGGTGGCCACCAATGCGCAGGCTGCGAGCGCGCACGCAGCCACGCTCAGCGCGAAGGGATCCCAACTGGAAACGCCATAGAGCTGGGCGGCAATCAGGCGTCCGGCGCCGATGGCCAGTGGCAGTCCGAGGATCAATCCGATCACCACGCGCTTGAAAGCTCCGTGCAGCACTAATTGGACCACGCGGGCGCGATTCGCGCCCAGCGCCATGCGAATGCCGATCTCATTGGTGCGCTGCGCCACCGAGTAAGCCGTAACGCCGTACACTCCCACAGCAGCCAATAGCAAAGCAACAATCCCGAACAGGCCCGCCAGGCTCGCTACGGCGCGCTCCTGATCGAAGGAGCGAGCGATCTGCTCCTGCATTGTCCTGACGCTGACGATGGTGAGATTCGGATCGAGTTCCGCGAGTGTCCTGCGCAGCACCGGTTCGATCGCGCCGGCCGGCGTGTTGGTCACCAGCATGATGCCACCTATAAAGTGCGAGCGCAGCTCGATGGTCTTCAATATATCTTGTTTGTAGTTGACATACTGAGCAAGCGGCACGTAGAACATGGGGCGTGCCGGCCTGTTCAACCCCCAACCCGCAAACTTCGCGTCGCCCACCACCCCGACGATGCGGAAGACGCCGGCGTTTTCGGGCATATCCAGGCCGAAGTGCTGGTCGACCGGGTTTTCGCCGGCCTTGAAGAAGCGCTTTACGAAGGCTTGATTCACCACCGCCACCAACTCCGAAGTCTCGTTGTCAGCGGCCGCAAACCCGCGTCCTCGCATAACCGGTATGCCCCAATTCTGAAGATAGTTGGCGCTCACGCGGTCCCAGGAAGAGCCGGATTCCTCGTCCATTTTGGGCGCCGGATGACCCTCCACGTAAATCAACTCCCCCCAGTTATCAGTGAGCGGGTTGTACATCGCCAAGCCGCTTCCTTCGACGCCGGGCAGACGGTCGAGACGCGTCTCGAGCTCGCGGTAGAGGGCGGCCAACTGAGGCTGGGTGTAAGTGGCCGGCGGATTGCGCAATTCCACCTCCACGCGGCCGTGAACCTGGTACCCGAAATTCTGGTTTTCAAGCTTGTTCAGGCTCCGCGCCAGGAGCATCGAGCCGGCCACCAGCACTACCGACAGCGTGGCTTGTACGATCAGCAGCCCTTGCCGGGTGAAAGACGAACGATCGCTGGTTCTGCGGCTCGCTCCGTGCAGCGCCTCCGCGGGATCGGTGCGCGTGGCAAACCACGCCGGAACCGCGCCAAAAATGACGCCGGTGATCAGCGCCAATACGAAAGCGAAGCCCAGGACCATGAGCGAGGGCATGGGGCTGATGGGCAGGAAGTGTGTGCGGTGGAAGGCGAGCGCGAGCAACAGGCGTGCGCCGCCCACGGCCACAAGCAGACCCGCCAGGCCGCCGCCAATCGCCAGCAGCACGCTTTCCGTGAGTGCCTGCATAACGATCTGCCGCGCACTGGCGCCCAGTGCCAGCCGCACAGCAGTCTGTCCGCGCCGCGTGACGGCTCGAGCCAGCAACAGGTTCGCCACGTTGGCGCTTGCAATTAGCAGCACCAATCCGCAAACCGAGAGCAGGATCTCGAGACTTCGCCCGTACTCTTCCTTCATCTCCGCGACCCCCGCCCCGGCGGGAATAACGTTGATCACTTGCTTGGGAAGATCCCGGATCACTTCCGGCATCCAGTTGGAAGGATATCCCGAATCATGTTGCAGCCACTGGCGCAGCACGCCGGTGAGGCGGGGACCCATTCCGGCGACTGATGCGCCCGGCCGCAGGCGCCCGATGACGCGCAGCCACGCCGATATTGACTGGTTCAGCAGCGCGCCTCCACCGGCAACCATGGGCTCCTGCTGCAACGGAAGCCACAGGTCGGGCGGGTCGCTGCGCAGCGTTTCGCCGAAGAATCCCGGCGGAGAAATTCCGATCACCGTAAACGCGTGATCTTCCACCACGAACGTCGAACCCACCACCTTGGTGTCGCCGCCATAGTTGGCCTTCCAGATCCGATAACTGAGCACCGCTACGGGGGGCGCGCCGGCGCGGTCATCGTCTGGACCAAACAGCCGGCCGCCGAAAGCCCGCACGCCCAGCATGGAGAAGTAGTTTCCCGTGACGTATTCCCCGCGTACCGGTCGTCCCGCCGTTTCGCCTTGACGCCGCACGCTGAGCAGCCAGTTACCGGCCTGGAATGCCGCCACATCTTCAAACTCCGGCGTATTCGCCTTCAGGCGCTCATAGAGCGCGTACGAATAAAACCCCCAACGGTCCTGCGGACCGCCCTCCACACAGCAATCGTCGCCTTCGCCGATCCGATAGAGGCTGCCAGGATCTTTCACCGGAAGCGACCGCAGCATCACCGCGTGAACCAACGTGAAGATCGCCGTGGTTCCGCCGATTCCCAGCGCTAGGGTGAGTACCGCCGCGATAGTGAATACGGGTGACTGACGGAACTGGCGCAGCGCGTAGCGAAGATTGGCGAGCAGCTTTTGCATCACGGACCTCCTGGTTCCACCCTTCCCCGGCTGGCGCAGAGCAAAGCTCTGCGGTTCTCGGTAAAGGGAATCCGCCGAAACGCAGAGCTTTGCTCTGCGCCAGCCCGGGTCATCGCGGCTTATCTCTAATCATTACGGCGATGCGACGCCGCGGGTTCCCCAAAATCGATACCCTCTGACCACAACTCAGCGGTCAGGCACGATACACCTGTGTCGTTTCTATTGACGTCTGGAGGAGAAGTTGGTTAGCAGGGCCCGCGCTCTGTGGACATCCAGTTTCAAGGTGCCATGGAGTTCTTCAGCACAGGTGGTCCGGGCGCGATCCGGAACGTACCGTCTCGGTCCGGATCTATAAACGTGAGGATCACATTATCGCCCAATTCCCCCGCGTGCTTGTACCTCCATTCCTCATAGGGGTACGGCGGGCCGTACAGGTGGGCATCGATCTCATCGGGCGGGCCGAAGAGAATGTACATGTGTCCGCGATCGGACTTCCAGCCTGGCCTGCCCGTTGCCCAATGCTCGTTGGCGTATGCGATCCGGCGGTAAAACTCTTCTTTGAATTCGTTCTCGGCGCTGCCGGGATTCGGATTGCGCCGCTCCCAGAACTGCTCGATGAACATCTCGCGCTCTTCGTCCGTGGCGAGTTTTTGGTAGGCTTCACGCTCCGAAGCGTTGACGATGTAGACTACCTCCTCGTCGAGCCATTTTTCATAAGGAGACGTTTCGGCGCGGTTCTTGGCGCGGGGCGTGAGCCTCTCGTCATCTTTGCGCGGTCGTGATGCATCCGGTGCCTGGCTCACACCATCGCCCACGTCCCCCGTCTGTTTGAGAACTGGTTTGAGGCCCGGCTTTCCAAGTGGGAACTCGTAGTCACCTTTTCCTGTTGTGTCCATGAATTGAACAGAAAGGTTGTCGCCCACGCCATCCACATGCCGGTAGCTCCAAACTTGTATTCCGTACGGAACATGTGGCCCGGGCGCCACGCCGTATTGTGTCTCGGAGATCTGATCCGGCGGGCCGTAGACGATATACACGTATCCCCGGTCGGTCCTCCAGCCCGGCCTGTTGCCTGCAAAATGCTGGTTCGCGTAAGCGATGCGACGGTAATATTCGTTCTTAAACACGTTTACGAGTTCGCCGGGCTTCGGGTTGCGCCGCCCCCAAAACTGCTCGATAAACTTCTCCCGTTCTTTGTCAGTGGTGAGTTTCTTGAAGGCGGCGCGCTCCTGATCGGTAATGATGTAGGTCACTTCTTGATTCGCCCAATTGTCGTAAGAAGAGGTTTCGACGCGGCTCTTCTGCCGCTGCGTAGCGGCTGGAGGTTGTTGGGGCGGCTTCGCCGGCCACGCGGCGAAAGTCACCACGGCGGTTGTTATGACGATTAGAGCGGCGAATAATGGCGTCCACACACCGTTCGTCCCTTTCGGATAGAGGAGACGGCGGATACGTTTCACGAGACTCCCTCCTGTGCTAGCCACGGCTGCTTGCCAATCCGGCCGGCGGCTTTGTTCCAGTGCGGCCAGGGCGACAGCGTATTCCCTTGCGCTGCCGCTCGCCGCGACTGCCACATCATCACAGCAGTTTTCACGCTCCGCGCGAATCACGCGGGAGATCCACCAGGCTGCGGGGTGATAAAACAGCAGGCACTCTGCGGCCCGCGGCAGGACGTTCACAAGGTAATCGTGGCGGCGGATATGCGCCAACTCATGCAGTAGGATCGCTTCAATCTGTCCGGGCGGCAGACCGGCCAGCAGACCAATCGGCATCAGAATCACCGGGCGGATATGGCCGACGACCAAGGGCACTTCCGCCAGGCATGACTCCAGAATCTCGACCGGCCTTGACACTCGCAGCCAGGCGCTCAAGCGCTCGATTTCTTTCTGCCAGTGCTCGGGCGCACAACACACGCCGCGCCACCGCAGACGGGATACCCAAATCCAGCCGCCCACCTGTCCGAGGGCGAAAATCCAGACGCCTGCGATCCAAAATGGGGCGAGCCAGGGAACGAGTAACGCAAGATGTGATCCCGAAGGTCCGTCGGCGCCTATGTCGAGTGCAGTAGTCCAGGGCGGCGGCGCGGTCACCCTCACGCCGGACAAACCGTGAACCCGTTCGGGCATAAGGCGAACAAAAGTGAAACCGATTCCGCCCAGCATCACGAGCATCGCCACACAGGCGGAGGCATAGCGAGCGCGCGCCGACCGCGTTGCCCAGAGCGCCATGCCGAGGAGGGCTGAGATGATCGCCCCCTCCCACAAGGAATGCAGCAGCGTCCAACCGAGCGCCTGGGCTAAGGGAGTCGCTATCCAGCTTTGAAGGAATCTCATTTCTCTCCCTTCCCGTACTCATCCAGCAGCTTGCGCAGTTCGGCGAGTTCCGCCTTCGTCGCCTTGCGGGCCGAGAGCGCGCCCACCAGGAGCGCCTTGGCCGAGCCGCTGAAGGCGCGCTCCAGCAGGTCTCCGGCGAGCTGGCGCTGGGTCCACTCGCGCGGCCGTGCGGCCTCGTAAACGTGGGCGCGCTGCTTTTCGTTGCGGAGCACCAACCCCTTCTCCGCCATGATCTGCATGAATTTCAGCGTGGTGCTGTATTGGGCCGGACGCCGCCGGCTAACCACGTTATAAACCTCGCGCACGGTTGCGGGTCCGATGCTCCAGAGCACGGTCAGGATTTCGAGTTCGGCGTTCGTGGGTCGGGGCGGTTCGGTTCTCATATACGAAAACATTACTAGTAACGTTTTCGTATGTCAAGCACAGTTTTAGCCGTGCTCCCCGGAGGGGAGCCAATTGAGTAGCCGGGGGTGAAACCCCCGGACGCGACCCCACACCCCGCCTCCGGCGCCCCTCTCCCCGCAGGCGGGGAGAGCGGAAAGGGGGGTTAGGGGGCCACGTTTCCGGGGGCGCTGCCCCCGGCTACTCATGTCCAGCCCCTATGGGGCTGAGCGCTCGAGCCGTGGCCGGGGATCCCGGGCGGTATTCAGTAATCGCTCCGCAGCCGGACATTTTTGAAACAGCTTCTTCTCCCCCTCCTCTTTGAAAACTCTGTGCTGTATGGTGATTGTTCTTGCCGGCAGGCCTTCGACGTAGGCGTTCGATTACGCGCCGCAAGCGGTCATGCTGAATTCACACACCCCCCACTGGCCCACCTTTTGACCAGCGGCGTTAGTCGCAAGGAGGCCGAGCAAAACCGCTAAGACCGCCCATCGAACGTGACCCGCGAATTTCATGCTCGCCATCCTGAGCTGTCATTCCGAGCGGTCATGGGCCTGCGGGCCATCCATTGAGATAAAAGCCGGTGTCATCCTGAGCGAAGCGAAGGATCTGCAGTTTCGAACCGAGACGAACTAATGCAGGTTCTTCGCTTCGCTCAGAAGGACACTTCGTGATATGTGGGGCTCGTCGGCAGTGTGAGGGTCTTCGCGAACACCCGCCGTCATTCTCCCCGCTTCAGCGTCAACGGTAAGCTGCCGCCGCGCTGGGTCCATGTGCCTTCGATGGTCGCGAGGTCGCCGCCGATTTTGCCCTGGAACCCGCCGCCAATCTGCTTTATTTCCACCTTGAGCGTCGAGCCCGTTCTCGTCACGGAACTCGCCGAAAGTCCGAAGGCATTCTGGTCGGGGCTATCCATAGTTGCCGTGAGGCCGTCGGCGGTGTTGATAATGTGGAAGACCGCGCGTAGCTTCGTCCCGCCCGCGTCAAGTGTGCCCTCCCAGGTGCCGTCGATGTCCGAGGGCTTGGGGGGCCTGTGGTCGGCTTTCGCAGGAGCAGAACCGCGTCTAAAATTGAGGGGAAGCGACTGTCCCTGCGTCCAGGTTCCCGTGATCTCGGTGGCGTCCGTATTTACGGTGCCCGTGTACGAACCGTGGACGGCCTCCACATCCAGACTAAGTTTCGACTGTTTGAACGTGACCGTGGTCACCGGGATGCCGTTGGCGTGTTGGTTGACGCTGTCGAGCGTGGCTTTCAAGCTGCCATCCCCGCTCTCCGTAATGTGCAGTACCAGGAGCATGTCCCCGTTCCCAGTGCTGAGTGTTCCGTGCCAGTCACCGGCGATGTTTTTGGCGCCAGCAAACGGCGCCGCGCAAACTACGAGTGCCGTGATTATGAGTACTTTGCTCATATATAACCTCCTCGAGATCACGTTCGAGCCAGTCGCGTGAGCTCGTCCACTTTGTAATGAAGAACGCTGTCGTCGTGCGCAACGATTCTACTACACTCCAGCGGCGGTGCCAGATTTAGCAGTCTGCGGAAAAACCCTCGGACCCAGTCATTCTGAGCGAAGCGAAGAATCCCAGCAGTTGCATGTCCATGGAACTGCGGAGATCCTTCGTCTCCTTCGGCTCCTCAGGATGACACGAAGCGGGGTCTTTCCGCCGTTTGCCAAAGGGCGACGGGGAGTCCTAAGATTTTAGTTGACAAAGGGATTATTTGTCGTTTAATCTCCTAAGAGTTTAGGAGACTGCTTATGGAATCAGATTCCCGATCCCGCCCGCTAACCCCGCTGGAGCTCAAAATCATGAAAGTGCTCTGGGACGCCGGGCCCGCCACCGTGCAGGCCGTTCAAGCCAAGCTGCCCGGCGAGCCCAGGCTCGCCTACACCACGGTTCAGACCATGCTTAACGTACTGCACCGAAAGAACAAAGTAACGCGCACGCTGAAGGGCCGGGCGTACGAATACGCGCCCCTGGTCAGCCGCGAGATGGCCGCGCGAACCACCCTGCGCAACGTCATGACTCGCTTCTTCGGCGGCTCCGCGGAAAACCTGGTGATGAGCCTCGTAGCCAGCCGCGAC
>CAWIUZ010000301.1:0-13214 GCA_963838915.1 uncultured Acidobacteriota bacterium | reverse complement strand
TGCCGTGTCCCAGAAGTTCGTTGAGTATGTCAGCCCGCGGAGCGGGCGTAAGCGAGTAGCCCACGGCGTGAGCCGTGGGTTCGTGAGGCCCTCCCTCACCCCCGTCCCCTCTCCCGCTCGGGCGGGAGAGGGGTGCCGCAGGCGGGGTGAGGGCCGTCAAACCCAGGGCTCACGCCCTGGGCTACTTTATGCCGCCCCTGACGGGGCTGCTGACGCGTGGCCGAATCGTCTCGACTGATATTGCGAATCACTGGGACAGGACACCAGTGCATAGCTGAGTTAGTAAGCGAACTTATTCTTCAGAAGCGGAAGGGTTGCCCACTACGATGCCAGAAACGTGGCGGTTGCTCTTCCGGCGGGCCTCAGGGTAGAATCCAAGCCTGGCAGTTATCCTGGTTGCTGGCGGATGCAAATGGCAGAGTGGATCGGTCCTCTCAAAATAAGACCGGCACGTGTTGAAGATGCGAAGGAGATCGCGCGCATCTACAACCAAGGAGTGCAAGACCGTTGCGCGACTTTTGAGAACACCTACGTCACACCGGAAGAGCGTTACCTATGGCTGGCGGCGAGGCCGGACAAGTTTCCGGTACTCTTGGCAGAGGTCAAACACACGTTGATGGGCTGGGCGTCGCTCAATCCTTACAGTCCGCGGCATTGCTATGATGGA
The DNA here is from genome assembly GCA_963838915.1 of uncultured Acidobacteriota bacterium. Taxonomy (GTDB): domain Bacteria; phylum Acidobacteriota; class Terriglobia; order UBA7540; family UBA7540; genus CAVROP01. The sequence goes on along the minus strand of CAWIUZ010000301.1, from coordinate 12,547 downwards.
ATCGCGGAACTGGCCATCTACATCGAGCGCAGCCTACGGGGGCACGGCGTGGCGCAGGATTTGATGAAGGCCATGCAGGACATCGCGCGCGACCGAGGGTTCTATAAGCTCATCGGACGCATCCTGGCCGACAACGAGCCGGCCAGGAAACTGTGTCAAGTGACCGGCTGGAAGGAAGTAGGAATTCACGAGAAGCACGGCAAGCTCGGGAGTGAATGGCACGATCTGGTACTGGTCGAGTTCCTGATTCCAGAAAACTTGAAGTGACTCGGAAGGAACGACGAATCGGCCGAGATTGCTTCCCATATGCGAAAAGCCCACCGCCGATGGTTGTGGCTGAGTATCGGCGCCATCATCATCGCATTCATCATCTATAACCTGAGTCGAAGCCCGGAGTGGGCCAGGTTCCGGTGGTCGCGCTTGTGGGCATTACTTACCGGAGCCAAGCCGGACCTTCTCTTGCTGGCGCTGGTCGGGGTTTTCGGCAGCTACTTCCTCCGAGCCTGGCGCTGGCGATTCTTCCTCAGTCCAATCAAGAAAGCCTCCCTCTGGGTTCTGTTGGTGGGCCAGGTTCTCGGCTTCAGTTCCATCTACCTGGTGGGCCGGACCGGAGAGTTCGTGCGTCCGGCTTACATCGCCAAGAAAGAAAATGTCTCGATGAGCGCCATGCTTGCGGTATGGCTGCTCGAGCGCATCTTCGACACCTTGTTCGTAGTTTTGCTCTTTGCCGCCGCGCTGGAGTTTGAGCCGCTTGAACCCGGTACGACGCGCGGCTCAACTATCCTCGTCGCTCTGCATCGCGGCGGGGACGTCATGCTGGTTTTTGCTTTCCTGCTGGTCGCCGGATTGGTCGTATTCTGGTTGCGCTCCCGGCAGCTAACCGCCTGGGCGTTGCTGCTCTTCCGCTTCCTGCCTACCACCGCGCTCAGGAAACTCCAGCACTTCCTGCGCTCGTTTGCGGAGGGTTTGAGCGTTATCCAAAGCTGGAAGGACCTGGTGGGGAGCGTGGTGTTGAGTGCGGCGGTGTGGTTTGTCAATACCTCCATCTTCTGGCTGGTTTTGCGAAGCCTTCCTGGGGGCGGCGCGAAACTTTCCTGGCTGGCCGCCGCGGTGGTGCTGTTTTGCGCGGCGCTCGGACTGGCCGTGCAGATCCCCGGTGTCGGCGGCGGCTACCAGGTAAGCATCATCCTCGCCTTGAACGAGCTTTATAACCAGCCCGCGGAGACGGCTGCCGGCGCGGCGATAATCATGTGGTTGATCATTTCAGTCCCCTGTCTGCTGGCGGGGTTGGCGCTGTTAATCCATGAGGGGCTAACCTTCAGGAAGTTGGAGGCACTGGCTGACGAGGAGAGGGAACTGGCGGAGAAAAGTTAGCCTATGAAGTGTCCATTCTGCAATCATCTCGAAGACAAAGTTGTGGACTCGCGAGAAGCCAAGCTTGGAGACACCATTCGCCGCCGGCGCGAATGCGCAAAGTGCGGCCGCCGGTTTACCACCTACGAGCGAATCGATGAAATTCCCTATATGGTGGTGAAGAAGGACGGCCGGCGGGAGAAGTTCGACCGCCAGAAGCTGCTGGCCGGCTTGCTGAAGGCTTGCGAGAAGCGCCCTGTCCCGATGTCGAAGCTCGAGGAGATCGTTAATGAGGCAGAAGCGATGGTCGCCGAAGCAGGGGAAAGGGAGCGCCCGGCAGCGGACTTGGGGCAGTTTGTCATGGGCCGCCTGAAGACTCTCGACAAAGTCGCTTATGTGCGATTCGCCTCGGTTTACCTCGATTTCAAAGATATTCGAGAATTCATGGATGAGTTGAAGGATCTGCTCAAAGCCAAGGGCAAGTGACAGGAGGAATCTTGTAGGGGCAACCCTTGTGGTTGCCCAGGGCGGCCGCCCGTAGGCGTTAACCTCATGGCTCAGCGGCGCTACGTAGCAATCACCGGCCGCTTCCAGAGGCCCGGAGGGCCGACAGAGAGTAGCCCATGGCGTAAGCCGTGGGATCGACGAGCGGCTCCGGATTCTATAAGCCCCGGAGGGGCGACAGATCCCCCGGAACTGTCTCTGTCGCCCCTCCGGGGCTGCGAAAATGAACACCGTCCGAGGTCCCACGGCTTACGCCGTGGGCTACTTTCTGGCGCCCGTCGGCTGACGGGCTCTGGTGGCCCTCGCTTCTTTAGGTTAGCGTATATGGGGCGGCCACACGGGTTGCCATTACAACTCCTGAATCCTGAATCCTGTTCTACCTGTTAAAGACGAACGCGCCGAAGGTGCGGAAAGTTCTGAAACCGAGGCGTTCGTAGAGTTGCAGGGCTCGCACATTGATGTCTGTGACAGTGAGTGAGACGCGCTGGTAGCCGGCCTTCACCAAGTCGCTGAAAGCGGATTCCAACAATGCCGTTCCCAGGCCGCTTCCTTGCAGCGTCCTGGCGACAGCGATTTGTGGTATGTGAGCGGTATCGGAACGCACGCTCGTTACCGCCAGCACCGCGCCGAGTTTGTGGGTTTGGCGATGCACGGCGACTTTGGAGACTTGCTCCATAAACTCTCCGCAACCCTGGTAATGGAGAATGTTCTCGATGAGCCGCGTGGCCCCGGCCAGAGAGCCGTATTGGTCATTGATCGCCGCATCGACGTGGTTGTGATAGGCGCCGTAAACCAGTTCTGCGGCCTCACGAGAGTACTTCTTTTCACAAGGCAGAATACAAAAATCAGCCAGGCGCGAGGCCGCTTCCCGCGTAGGTCCATTCCGGCCGGATCCGGACAGGGCCTGGGGCCGCCAATCGGGAAGGGACAAGGCCATAAAGCGGCGCCGATAGCCCTCGTAATTGCAGGAAACGAAGCTGTTTTCCAGCTCTTCGAATTTGTAGTGCGGGAGCTGCGCTTCTACGCGCCGCAGGCCGGGAGTTGCCAGGAGGGTTTCGTTGGAGTGCTCGAGCAGGCGCAGGACTTCCTCCAAACCTGCGGGCGGCGGGCCGGCAAACAAATCTCCCATCAGACCTTTCTCGCCGTCGCAGAAAAAGAAGCAGTAGCCGCGAACCACTCCGTCCTCGACCAGGGCGTAACCTGAAAGACGCTTCTCCTTCAGGCAGTTGGAAATCACGTGAGCGGAGGGAGTGAAATCCCAATAGAGACGTTCGCTCCAGGCGCGCGCTTCGGCGTCCAACAACTCCGAGAAGGCCGATACCTCGAAGCGGCGAATATCGATGATCTCAAACCCCACAGCAGTTTCCCTTTGGATGACCGAGTGAAATCTCCGGCCGAGCGGGCCATCCCTCACTGCCCGGCCGCAACAGAGGCTGCAGAAAAACGCTTGGACTCTGTCATTCTGAGCGAAGCGACCCGTCGCCCGAAGGCTTTGGGCCGCAGGACGAAGAATCCCGGCAGTTGCGGTTTCAACGAACTACAGAGACCCTTCCTTCGTTTCACTCAGGACCGCTTGCGCCTCTCCTGAAAATCAGACCGTTCCCACGAATCGGACTGGTAGGGGCGGTTCGCGAACCGCCCCTACTCGAGGGCCACGTCATTCCCGCGAAAGCAGGAATCCATTCTACTGGCAATGGGTCCCCGCTTTCGCGGGGACGACAACACTGATTTCCAGTCCCTCGGGTGGGCTAGAGGCCCATGAAAACTCCTCAGGATGACAGCCGGAAGGGACTTTCCGCAGCCTCTAAAGCCCACAGAGCCTCCCGGCCATTGCAAAAACGATGCAAGTATAACTCAATTAGTACTGGAGCATGGAATCGAAAAAGAAAAGTTCTTGCGGGTGAGAAACAGGGTTATGGTACCATTTTGGCGCGCAGTATCTTCCCTGAGAGTCTTACTCTGGGGTTAAAGGCATACGCCGGCATCGACGATGAAAAGTGAACCGGCGCCGGCGAGTGAATTTCTGCGCCCGCGGGGAGAACAGCAGGGCATGGGCCCTCCGACGGCTACCAAATCCGATCCCCCACCGCAGCGGCCGAGCCCCGCCCTATCTTCCGCACGTCCCTCCCTGCGACATCGGACGGAATACTACGCGGCTCTTAGCTTGCTTAAGACCCTTGGCTTCTTGCCGCATCGCTTGACGCGGGCGCTTTGCGCAGCGCTGGCATTTCTGAGCTACTGGTTCTGGCCGCGCTTGCGGAAAGTTGGCCTGACGAATCTCTGGCTGGCATTCCCCGATTGGCCGGAAAGCCAGCGCCGGAAAGTGCTCTTCAGATTGTTTCGCAACTTCGGCAGGATGCTGGCGGACTTCGCGCATTTTCCGCATTGGGACCGCAGCAATATCGAGAAGTTGATCATCTACGATGGATTTGAGAACTACGCGCAGGCCCAAAGTCAGGGCCGAGGCGTGCTTTTTCTTACCGGCCACTTCGGTAATTGGGAACTTAGTTCCTTCGCTCACGGGGTGTACGGCTATCCGTGCGATTTCGTGGTGCGCGCCCTCGACAACCGACTGATGGATGAACTGATCAATCACTACCGCTGTCTGGGCGGCGGAAAGCCCATTGAGAAGGGTGATTTCGCCCGCGGCGTGCTGCGGGCTTTTGCCCGCGGCGATGCGGTCGGCGTGCTGATCGATCAGAACATGCTGCCCGGCGAAGGGGAATTTGTAAACTTCTTCGGCATCCCGGCATGCACCACCACCGGCCCCGCACGCGTGGCGAAGAAGACTGGCGTCCCCATCGTTCTGGGATTAGTGATCTGGGACGCCAAACTCAAGAAATATCGGCTGCGATTCGACCCCGTCGAGTGGATCCATTGCCAGAACCCGGAAGAGGAAATCCTGGTCAATACTGCGAACTTCACCCGCCTGCTCGAAGAGTATATCCGCCGCTTCCCCGATCACTGGCTTTGGGTCCACCGCCGTTGGAAGACGCGCCCGCCGGGCGCCGCGCCGCTTTATCCGAGCTAGGGAGCGAGGAACAGGAAGGCAGTAAGCAGTAGGCAGTAGGCAGTAGGCAGTAGGCAGTTGGCGGTAGGCAGCGGGCAGTAGGCGGCGAAACACGCAAAAAATGGAACGGCAAACCGTACCTGCACAATTGGGGGGGGTAAGACCCGCCCAGGGCGGTCCAAATTAGCAGCCTCCGCAGGCCTGAGCCCAGCGGCCGTAAGAGGACTTGGAGAAGCTTTGGGCTCAACCTGCCTTCATTGATTGATGGCCCGCCCGCGTCCGTTGCCTACTGCTTACTGCCTACTGCCTACTGATAGCTCATTGCTGACGGCTGATAGCTTTATCATCGAGGCCCCTTATGAAGATTTCGGAGCTGGCCCGATTGCTGGGAGGAACGCTGCATGGGGAGGCGGATCGACAGGTCGACGGAGTGGCGGGTTTGGAAACCGCCGGTCCGGGAGAATTGACTTTCGCCGAAGACGCAAAGGCGCGTGAACTGGCGGCCCAATCCCAAGCCGGATGTATTCTTGTGCCGGCGGATTGCACCGTAGCGGGGCGTACAACGATTGCGGTCGCGAACCCGAAACTGGCGTTCGTGCACGCCGCCCAAGTTCTCTGCCCGCCCCGCAAATTCCCTCCGGGCGTGCATCCCAGCGCAGTCATTGCTCCGGACGCCCGCCTGGCCGAAGACGTGGTCGTTTGCGCCTGCGTGGTGATTGAGCCAGGCGTGGAAGTTGGGCAGGGCACATACCTTGGAGCAGGCGTTTGCTTAGGCGAGGGTGTTCGGGTGGGCGCGGGCTGCACGCTCTACCCGCGGGTGAGCGTCTATCCCGGCGCGAAAATCGGCAATCGAGTAATCCTTCACTCCGGAGTCGTGGTTGGGTCCGATGGTTTCGGTTACGTTTTCGCCGAGGATCATTACGAGAAGTTTCCCCAACAGGGCGGCGTGGTGATCGAAGACGACGTCGAAATCGGCAGCAACAGCACGGTGGATCGCGGCTCCTTGGGCGTAACGGTGATCGGTCAAGGAACCAAGATCGACAACCTGGTTCAAATTGCACACAACGTGCGGGTGGGAAGGCACTGCGTCATCGCCGCGCAGACAGGTATTTCGGGCAGCGCGGATATCGGAGATTACGTGGTGATGGGCGGCCAGGTAGGCGTCGCGGATCATATTCGAATCGAAGAGGGGGCGATGATCGGCGGGCAGGCAGGAATATTCGGAACGATACGTAAGGGAACTAAGGTCTGGGGGACACCTGCCCGGCCCTTAGATGAATTTAAGAAAGTCTACGCCCACCTTGCCAGGCTGCCGAGCCTCGCCAGGCAAGTGAAGGAAATCTCGCGGCAACTTTTGGAGGTAATCAAGCACTAGGTGTGTTCGTAAACCTTAACAAGTTGCAGCCGCATCGTGTCCAGGCGGTTTTCCGAAACGCGTGCGAAGCGCCTCAAGAGCTCATAGCCAAGATCGTGGTCATGCTCGGCTTTCTCGCGAAGGCACAGACCATCCATGGCAAAAGCCCGCGTAGGCTCGACGGCTCGAGCCGAGAACCTCCAGCGATAGGGCGGAAACAGCCACGACCAGCCGAGGATATCGCCTCCCTTAAGGGTGACGATGCTAAACTGACCCCGTCGTTCCGAACCGATGGTCAACTCAACACTACCCTCGCGGATAAGGTAGAATTTGCCCGCGTCTTCTCCCTCATGAAGAATGAATTCCCCGGGCGCGAAGCGAACGTTGGAGGCGCAGCCCGCAACCAGTTCCAGGTAACGCTGAGGAAAATCCGTGAAAAACGGATGAGCAGTCAGGATGTTCTGAAGGGTTTCCATGCAACACTCCTTAGGCCCTAGCCGGCGTGAATTCCCTGAGCGATTGATGGCTGTTCCGCGGCGTCCCTCAACTGCATTGGATCCAATGATGTGGGCCGTTTAAAATCATAACATCCCCTCGCATCACCTTGTCAACGTTGGAGTGGCTCGCTTCGTCTGCGCGGGTGGCGCCGCGCAGGCCGATCCGGTCGCTTTGGGTCCGCTTTCTTGACCCGCTTTTTGGGCTTCCCAACCGCAGGAATTCACTGTATCCTTACACGCGCGTGCTTGGTGGATCAGGGAATTCACAAGGCCGTTATCATGCAGCGCACCACAATCCGAGAATCCGGGACCCTTTTTGAGATTCTTCCTTCCGAACGAACTGCCCGGCTCCTTCAAATCCTGAAGGCCTCCCCTGCGGAAAAGGTGCGGGAAAGGACGCGGCGAAGACTATGGCAACGGTAGAAAGCATATTAGCGGAGCATCCATTTTTCGAAGGTTTTTCCGAGGGGCACGTTAAACTCGTCGCCGGATGCGCTTCCGATGTTCACTTTAAGCCGGGACAGATCATTTTCCGTGTCGGCGAAGAAGCCAGAAAATTCTATCTGGTTCGCCATGGGAAAGTAGCGCTCCAGATGACTTCCGAGCGGCGCGGCCCGCTCACCGTCCTGACGGTCGGAGCAGGTGAGGTTTTGGGATGGTCGTGGCTGTTTCCACCCCACAAATACAGGTTCTCGGCCCGCGTCCTCGAGGCGACGCGGGCCTTTGAAATCGACGGACAATGTCTGCGCGGCGTGGCCGAGCAGGATCACGATTTTGGTTATCATCTCTTGAAGCATTGGTCGCCGGTGGTCGAACGGGCGCTGGATGCGACACGATTGCAACTCGTCAACGTTTATCAGGACCGATAAGCCGGGCGCGTGCCGCAGGGCGCCGCCACTTTAAGCCGCGGCAGAGGAGGATGGACGTGGAAATTCACAAACAAGACGCTTTGAACTATCACAGCCAAGGGCGCAAAGGAAAGATTGAGGTCATCGCCACCAAGCCTTGCGCAACGCAGTGGGACTTGAGTCTCGCCTACACACCGGGCGTGGCGGAACCCTGCCTTGAAATTCAAAAAGTTCCCGAGCGAGCATTCGACTACACCGCGAAAGGAAATCTCGTGGCCGTGGTATCGAACGGCACGGCGGTATTGGGCCTGGGGAATATCGGCGCCCTGGCCGGGAAGCCGGTCATGGAAGGCAAGGGTGTGCTGTTCAAGCGGTTCGCGGATATCGACGTGTTCGACCTCGAAGTGGGCTCGGAGGATCCCGAGGATGTGATCCGCTTCTGTCAATTGCTCGAACCTACCGTCGGCGGCATCAACCTCGAAGACATCAAGGCCCCCGAATGCTTCCACATCGAAGAGACCTTGCGCCGCACCATGTCCATTCCCGTCTTCCACGACGACCAGCATGGGACGGCCATCATCTCCGGCGCTGCCCTGCTGAACGCTCTGGAAGTCGTGGGAAAAGATATCGCCAAGATCACGATGGTGATCAGCGGCGCGGGCGCGGCTGGAATTGCCTGCGCCGAGCACTACGTGCGACTGGGGATGAAGCGGGAAAACATCATTCTTTGTGACACCAAGGGCGTGATTTACGAAGGGCGTGGCGAAGGCATGAATCCCTACAAGGCTCGCTTCGCCTCCAAGACCTCGGCGCGAACCCTCGCGGAAGCCATGAAGGGAGCGGACGTCTTCAGCGGCCTCTCCGGCCCCAATGTTGTGACACAGGATATGGTGCGTTCGATGGCAGACCAGCCCATCATTTTCGCCATGGCAAATCCCGTGCCGGAGATCAGCTACGAAGCAGCGAAGGAGGCGCGGGAGGACGTGATCATGGCTACCGGAAGGTCTGACTTCCCCAACCAGGTCAACAATGTTCTCGGCTTCCCCTTTATTTTCCGAGGCGCGCTGGACGTTCGAGCGCGCGCCATCAACGAAGAAATGAAAGTTGCGGCGACGCGCGCCCTGGCGGCGCTGGCCAAGGAAGATGTTCCTGACATGGTGCTGCGCGCCTACGGAGTCACCCATCTGCACTTCGGGAAGGATTACATCATCCCCAAACCTTTCGACCCCCGCGTACTCCTGTTTGAAGCCTCCGCCGTAGCCCGGGCTGCCATGGAGACCGGAGTGGCGCAGGTGAAAGTTGATATCGAACAATACCGGGAACAACTCTCTCGCCTCCTGGGGCGCACCCACGAAGTGATGTTCAGCGTGCGCCAACGGGCGAAGGCTAACCCCAAGCGCATCGTCTTTTCCGAAGGCGAACACGAGAAGATCATCCGCGCCAGTTGTCAACTTACCAACCTGGGGATTGCACACTCGGTCCTGCTGGGCCGCCCGACGGTTATTATGCAAAAGGCCGAGGAACTGGAATTGTGCAACAAGGTCAGCGCGGAGATCATCGAGCCAGCCCACTCACCCAGGCTGGACGCCTACGCTGAGGAGTTCTACCGGCTGCGCGAACGTCGCGGCGTCACTCGCAGCGAGGCGCGCGAACTCATGGCCAACTCCAACTATTTTGGAGCCATGATGGTTCACATGGGCGACGCCGACGGCTTTGTCGCGGGCGTGTCGCAGCATTACCCTGACACGATCCGCCCAGCGCTGCAGATCATCGCCACGCGTCCCGACGTTCACAAAGTCGCCGGCCTCTATGTGATCGTAACCAAGCGCGACATCTTTCTCTTTGCCGACACAACTGTTAACATCGAAGTCAATGCGGAAGATCTGGCGGAGATTGCCCTGCTTTCGGCGGAAGTGGCCGAGAGTTTCGGCATCCAACCGCGGGTGGCGATGCTCTCGTTTTCCAACTTCGGCAGCACGCGCCATCCCTTAACTGAGAAGGTTCGCAAGGCTACCGAAATCGTGAAGCGGCGAAATCCCAAGCTCATCGTGGACGGGGAAATGATGGCGGATACGGCGGTAGTTCCGGAGCTGCTCGCGGAGTACCCCTTCTCAAGCTTGAAGCAAAAGGCCAATGTTCTGGTCTTCCCCAGCCTCGAGGCCGGCAACGTGGCCTATAAGCTCATGCTGCGCATCGGCGGCGCGGAAGCTCTTGGCCCGGTGCTGATGGGACTCTCGAAACCGGTGCACGTGCTGCAACGCGGCTCGACCGTGGAAGAAATCGTCGATATCGCCGCCCTCGCTGTCGTGGATGCTCAAAGAAATCTGAACCACGCCGGCGAAACGGCTTCGAACGCCTCCGCGGCGTAGCGAAAAGGAAGTGCTGCGGAGTCCCTGCAGGCGGGACCGGGCAGTCGCCTTTAGCTTTTTGGGCTCTCCCGCGGAACCATCCTTCGGCAGTCGCTTGCAGCGCGGCATGCGCCCACCAAGGCGCTGTCCGTATTTGCAACTCATCCCGGTCTTGAGAGCAGCTATGCCGCTCCGCCTTGCCGGAGGCTTTCGGCTTTCCGACCGACTCCGGCGTTTCATTCACCTCCGAAGATGAAGGGTAACCATTTCATGCCTGCCGGCTGCCACTGGCGGCTTGAGCGACTGGAAGTGTCCTACTTTGGGCGTAGCGCCGACCTTTAGAGCCTGCCCTGAGCAAAGCGAAGGGTCGGCAAGTGCTGGCCTGAAGGCCAGCGCTACGACCAAACAGGACAGTGCCGAGCGACTCCCTTATTTGTGATTCGTGGCCATTGGTAATAAGATCAAACGAGTAATCGTTAGGCACAAAGCGTATTGTGCAACCCCACAATGGCGGATGGTCTTAAAGTCGAACATCAGGTGGAACGCGGGCTTAGGTCATCGCTCGTCAGCATTGCATCGAATTTCGCTCTGGCGATGTGCAAATGTGTCGCCGGAGTACTGGGGCACTCTTTTGTGCTGGTCGCCGACGGAATCGAATCGCTGGCGGACGTCTTCAGTTCCTCCGCTGTTTACTTCGGTCTGCGTGTGGCGATCAAACCTCCGGACAAAGATCATCCCTATGGGCATGGCAAAGCGGAACCCATCGCGGCGGTGGTTGTCAGTCTGGCGCTGGCGGTGGCAGGCGTCACGATCGCGATCGAGAGCATTTTCCGCATTCGCACTCCACACCCGCTTCCCCGCCCCTACACACTATGGGTTCTGCTCGGCGTGGTAGTGGTGAAAATTCTGCTCTCCCGATTCGTCTCCTCTGTCGCTGATGAGATCCAGAGCACCGCCGTCCGGAGCGACGCCTGGCACCACGTCAGCGACGCGATCACCTCCGCATTCGCCTTCATTGGAATTTCCGTGGCGCTTTGGACGGAGAATTATGCCGCGGACGATTGGGCCGCCCTTTGCGCTTCATGCGTAATCCTCTTCAACGCCTGGCGCCAGATCCGGCTGCCTTTGGAAGAACTTCTCGACACAGCCCCTCCCCCTGATATTGAAGCGCAGGTGCGCAGGGCGGCAACCGCGGTTCACGGCGTCATCGGACTCGATAAATGCTTCGTGCGCAAGGTGGGGTTCCGGTATTATGTCGAACTTCATGTGGTAACGCGAGGTGATCTCAGCGTTCGAATGGGACACACGATCTCTCACGATGTGGTAGATCGCGTGCGCGCAGACGTCGATCGCATCGCCAATGTGCTGGTGCACATTGAGCCTGAAGAAGAACTGCTGAAGCCGCCTGACACGAACGTCTAATCGCGCTGCTTCTCGCCCCTACATCCGCACGTTGAACCCTTCCACCACGATGCGCGGCGTCTCCCCGCGCGTGTCGGCGTGCTCGAGCTCGGTTTGAATCGACCGCCGCTCCCCGGGCATTAAAGCAATATAGTTGTCGCTGTAAATCACAGGCAGAATGCGGTCTCCACTCTTTTCCTGGACCGCTTTCACGCGGACCATCAACGCCGGGTGGTCGGAGGGATTGTGCAGCTCGGTGGTTAATTGCCAGCGATTGGCCTGGCGCGTGGCGCGCGTAGTCGCTTCCAGCTTGACTTTCGGCAACTGGCGAATGGCTCGATAGTTGCCTTCCGTAGGACCCCGCATGTAGAAGTTGGTAGAGATCGTGCCGGTTCCGTGTGTCAAAGACAGACGCAGGAAATGCAGCGGGGTCAGCCCGGACGGGTACTCGATTTTGATGCACGAGTTGGCGCTGTCCTCTTGACTGTCGAGCGTGGCAGACTTCTCCCACTGCTTGGCCCCGTCCATGTTCAAGACCTCGACCGTAGCGGTCAAACCTTGAACATTTCCGCCGCTGTTATTGACGACTTCGATGCTCTCCGTTACGGGGTTCCATTGGATGTGGAGGGGCTCCGAACCCTTCTTGCATCCGAAATAAGCAGCCGACGGCTCGAAGTAATAGTCATAGGTTTGCCAAACGAAGGACGGCCAGCAGGGATGGCTCATCCAAAGCAGAAGCCCCATGCGGAGATTGCCCTGCCCCTCAAACATGGCGCGATAACCTTCGTAATTGAGAAATTGGGCCAGTGAAACCCAATCCTCCAGGTTGTCGGCGCCGCCGTAATTGAACTCGATCATGTTTCTGAAACTCTCGCCGCCTTGCGCTCCGGTCAACGTGAAATCGTGAAGACCCCAGTCGAGGCCTTGCGGCCACCGCGCCGATTCGGGCATCATCGCGCGTACGCTCTCAACCGTTGGAATATTAGGCATGCCCATTTCGCTGTGCAGCTTTGTGTGAGCTCCGCCCGTAAAATAGAAGCTCAGCGGCATGGCCATGTAAGGCCCGCCGCCGCCCACAACGCCAAAGGCCGAATTGGAAATGTAGTGGATGTCGGGATGATTTTCGCCCAGAACTTTGCGGATGGCGTCGTCAAGCGCCTTGGGCGGGTTGCCCTCATTGCGGCCGCAGTAAATTCCAATCGAAGGATGATTTCGAAAGCGCAGGACCGAGA
>CAWIUZ010000300.1:0-80383 GCA_963838915.1 uncultured Acidobacteriota bacterium | reverse complement strand
TTTAATGAGCGCAATTTCAAATGGTCCTCGGAAGGGCGGGGCTTTAGCCCCGCCGTCTATGGGTGCAAGGTAGGAAGGGCCTTTAGGCCCTGAAGCTAAGCTGCTTCAGGGGCTAAAGCCCCGTACTTACTTCGCGGGATTATTGGCGGGGCTGAAGCCCCGCCCTTCCGGTTCTTACGAACAAGTTCGCTTACTAATGCAGCTAGGCACTAGCCACTGAATCGCTAACTTTCAACTGCCCTTCCATGACCCTGCCCAATGCCGTGCTGCTCTTTTTCGCCGCAGGAATCGCAGGCACCATGAATTCAGTGGCCGGAGGGGGCAGCTTCTTTTCATTTCCTGCCTTGATCTTTACGCACGTGCTGCCCATCCCGGCCAATGCCACTTCCACGGTCGCGCTCTGGCCCGGCAGCGTGGCCAGCGCCAGCGCATACCGGAAGCGGTTTCCCAAAGACTTCAAGATTCTGGCGGAAATGATCGCCACCAGCGTGACGGGCGGAACTCTGGGAGCGCTCGTGCTGCTGCGAACCCCGCAGGCAACCTTCATGCGCTTTGTGCCCTACCTCTTTCTGCTCGCTACGTTGCTGCTTATCTTCGGCAAGCGGATAGCAAATTGGGTGGAAACCACATTCAAAGCTTCGGAGCAGCCGCGCTGGCTGGTGGTGGCGGCGTCCAATCTGTTCCAGTTCCTCATCGCCCTTTACGGGGGATTCTTCGGCGCCGGTATTGGGATCATGATGCTCGCTCTGCTTACCATGCTGCGCATGGAAGATATTCACGCCATGAACGCGCTGAAAACGCTCCTGAACGCCGCCATCAACGGCGCGGCCGTGGTCACATTCATCGTGGCGGGCGCGGTGCTGTGGCCGCAAGCCCTGGTCATGCTAGTGGGCGCCGTTGCGGGCGGCTACGGCGGCGCCTATTTCGCCCAGAAACTCGATCCGCAAATCGTCCGCCGATTCGTCATCGCAGTAGGCATTGCGATGACTCTGTACTTCTTCGTTAGCCGTTAGCCCGACTTTTGGTAGTATCCTAGTTTCGGCGCAGCGCTGGCCTTTAGGCCAGCATTTGCCGACCCTTCGCTTTGCTCAGGGCAGGCTCTAAAGGTCGGCGCTACCGGTCAAATTAGGAGACTACCGACTTTCTTGATATTGGAATGCAATTTCGGTAAACTGGAGATGTGGGGCTTGTTGCCAGTTTGTAGCATCAGTAATTGACAAGGAAGATAGCTTTTTATCTTCTGACAATACACCTGTATGTGCCTGGGGGAGGATGCACACGGAGGAGCGCATGGAGTGGCCCGAGAATGCGAAGAGCGCAGCGAACGAGAGGCAGCTATTGCTTCTTCGTCCGCGAGGCTTTTGTGCCGGCGTCGTCCGCGCTATCGAAGTCGTTCGATTGGCAATCGAGCAACTTGGCGGACCCATCTACGTGCACAAGGAGATTGTGCATAACCGCCATGTTGTCAACGATTTAGCCCAACAGGGCGCCGTATTCGTCGAATCGCTTGATGAGGTCCCCTCGGGCGCGATCGTCATTTTCAGCGCGCATGGAGTCTCGCCACAAGTCCGCGAAAAAGCCCGAGAACGAAAGCTCCAAGTCATCGATGCTACTTGTCCCCTGGTTTCGAAAGTCCATCTGGAAGTGATTCGTTACGCTCGCCAGAATTACACGATCATCCTCATCGGCCACCGCGACCATGATGAAGTGGTTGGCACGATTGGGGAAGCTCCGGGCTCCATTCGACTGATTTCCGAGGCTGGGGAGGTCGATGGACTGGAAATTCCCCAACCTGACCGCATGGTTTACTTAACCCAGACCACGTTAAGCGTTGACGATACACAGGAGATCATAAGCCGTCTGCGTGCTCGCTTCCCCAAAATCATCGGGCCTGCCAGCCAGGACATCTGCTATGCCACCCAGAACCGGCAGATGGCGGTACGTAATTTGGGCAAGCGGGCCGAGGCTGTTCTGGTGGTCGGGGCCAAGAATAGCTCGAACTCGAATCGCCTGGTAGAGGTGGCACAGCGCGGGGGGACGGCAGCCTACCTGATCGCGGAAGCTCGCGAGATTCTCCCGGAATGGGTAAACGGGTTGCGAAACGTCGCGGTCACTGCGGGCGCCTCTGCGCCTGAAGTACTGGTCCAGCAGGTGGTGAGTCGTCTGAAAGAGTTGGGCTTCAACCGCGTTGAAGAAATGGATTGGATTGAGGAGAACGTAAGCTTCGTGCTGCCGCCGGAATTGAAAGCGGGCCGGCCATCAATTCAATTCGGGGAGGCGTATGCTGCAGAGTAGCGAATCCAATACGCCAACTGTCGTCACCTCCGATGGGCCGACGCTGCAGGATCGCCTCACGGAAGCCGTGCGGCGGTCAGTTCAGCATCTGCTTTCGCTGCAAGCGCCCGAGGGCTATTGGTTGGGAGAACTCGAAGCCGACACAACCCTGGAGTCCGACTACATTTTCTATCTCCATGTGCTTGGCGAGGCTGATCCCTCCCGAATTGCTAAACTCGCTAATTACATCCGGCGCTCTCAACTTCCCGATGGCGGGTGGAATATTTATTTTGACGGCCCTTCGGAGCTCAATGCGACGATAAAGGCTTATCTGGCGCTCAGGTTGGCCGGGGATCCGGCAAGCGCGCCCCACATGATTAAGACCCTGCAACGAATCCACGACCTGGGAGGTTTAGAACGTAGCAATTCCTATGTCCGTTTCTATTTCGCTCTAACCGGCGCACTGAGCTGGGAATATGTTCCCGCCATCCCTCCGGAACTCATGCTCTCTCCTCGATGGTTCATGATCAACATCTACGCCATGTCTTCCTGGACTCGAGCCATCGTGGTACCACTGATGATTCTCTACGCTGTTAAGCCCCGCTGGCCTCTGCCCGACGCAATCACGGGCCAGGAAATCCAGGGACTCTTCCGCGACTCCTCAATCCCGATTCCCGCTTTTGCCTGGGACCGCAATCTGTTTACATGGCATAACTTTTTCCAGATTGTTGATCGCCTTCTGAAGATTCACGAGCGGCTTCCGTGGAAACCGCTGCGCAAACCAGCCGAGCGCGCCGCAAAGCGCTGGCTTTTGGCGCACCTCGAGCACAGCGATGGGTTGGGTGCAATTTTCCCCGCCATGATGAATGCTGTATTCGCGCTGGTTGCACTCGGCTATCGCCCTGAAGATCCCCTTACCCGGCGCGAAATCGGCCAACTCGCACAGTTCGAGATCGAGGACGAGGATTCAATCCGTCTCCAGCCTTGTCTCTCGCCGGTTTGGGACACCGCCATTGCCATGTTTTCCTTGCAGGAGGCCGGCGTCGCTGACGATGACCCCGCATTGGTGAGCGCTACGCGTTGGATGCTTGAGCGCCAGGTCCTGACTCCCGGCGATTGGCGCACTGAACCACCTTGCGAAGGAGGCGGGTGGGCATTTGAATTTCGCAACGATTCTTATCCGGATGTTGATGACACTGCTTTCGTTCTCATGTCTCTTCAGCGAGTTGCCTACCCGGATTCTTCTCGTCTCCATGAAGCCGAACGCCGTGGCCTCGAGTGGATGCTGGGAATGCAAAATCGGGATGGGGGATGGGGGGCATTTGACCATAATAACGACTCAAAGCTTCTCACCCAGATTCCTTTCGCTGACCACAACGCCATGATTGATCCTTCCACGGCAGACCTGACGGCGCGGGCCTTGGAATGCCTGGGAAGACGTGGATGGTCCGTATCTGATCCCCGGGTGAAGCGAGCCGTGGAGTTTGTGAAGCGCGATCAGACCTCTGACGGAGCCTGGTACGGCCGCTGGGGTGTGAACTACATCTACGGCACCAGCGGTGTTTTGCGTGCCATGGAATCCCTCGGCTTGCGGGACGAAGCTTGTTGTCAACGCGCGGCGTCCTGGCTTCGGGCAATCCAGAACCCCGACGGCGGTTGGGGGGAATCCTGCGCCAGCTACCATCATCCAGACCAGAAGGGCAAGGGGCCGAGTACTCCTTCGCAGACCGCCTGGGGCCTGGTCGGCCTGCTGGCAGCCGGAGATCCTGACGAGGCTGCCGTAACTCGTGCCGTACGGTACTTGATTGATCAACAGCAGCCGGACGGCTCCTGGGCAGAGGAGGCCTTCACGGGCACCGGCTTCCCCCGCGTCTTCTACCTTAAATATCACCTCTACCGCAATAGTTTTCCTCTATACGCCCTGGCTCGCTATTTGCGCCTGGTTGACCACAGCCTTCAGGCTCATACCGTGCGCCTTGCCTCGAAAGAGGAGTTCAATGGGGGAAACGGAAACGGGCGGTTCTCATGAGATTCCCACTGTCCCTGACCGCCAGCCTGACGTCTTACATTGCCGGCAAACGGCTGCGTCGAGTTGAGAAGTTTCCTCTGGTCATGATGCTCGAGCCGCTGCACGCTTGTAACCTGACCTGCACCGGCTGTGGACGCATCCGCGAGTACAAAGAGACAATTCGCGAAAAACTCACTGTGCCTCAATGCCTGGGCGCCGTGGACGAGTGTGGCGCTCCGATCGTCTCGATTTGCGGGGGCGAGCCGATGATTTACCCCGAAATCGGCCAACTGGTGAGTAGCCTTCTGGAGCGCAAGAAACATATCTACCTCTGCACCAACGGGATGTTTACCCGAAAACGCCTGAAGGAATTTCATCCCACTTCGAGGTTCTTCTTCAACATCCATTTAGACGGACTTGAGAAGACTCACGACATCTGTGTCGAGCGCGATGGCGTATTTCGCGAGGCGGTGGAAGGCATTAAAGCCGCCAAAGCCGCGGGTTTTCAAGTCTGTACGAATACCACCATTTACAAACAGACCGATCTCAACGAAATAGATGAACTGTTCGAGTACACGCAGACTCTGGGCGTCGACGGGCACATGATCTCGCCCGCTTACTCGTACGCTGCTGTCCAGGTCAAAGAAATCTTCATGTCCCGGCAGGAAGTTCACGAGAAATTTCGCATGGCGGGGGAACTGCTCAAGAAATACAGGCTGATGACCTCCCCGATCTACCTCGATTACCTGCGTGGTGAACGTGAAGACCTGATGTGTACCGCTTGGGGCAATCCCACCTATAATCCACGGGGCTGGAAGGCCCCGTGTTACTTGATCACCGACGGCCATTATGATTCGTTCCAGGAGTTCATGCACAAGACTCCCTGGGAAAAGTACGGCCGCGGGCGCGACCCTCGGTGCGAGCACTGCATGGTGCACGTGGGTTACGAGCCGTCTGCCGTCCTTGGTGCAAAGCGTCAGTTCTCCGACATGTGGAAGCTGATGAAGTGGCAGCTTTCCGGCGGCTCTAATGGCCTGGCCTCAAAATCCTGAATCCACCTGATTACATGAATGTGGTTGTGACCTTTGCGGTGCGCTCGGAACTGGCGCCGTGGCTCCGCCTGCGCGCCTTTCGGCCGGTGAGAGCCGAGGGACTGGAGTGCTACGAGACGACGATGGCGGGTGCGGAAGTGTTCGCCGTGGTCACGGGTATGGGAGCTGCGAACGCGGCTCAGGCAATCCGCCATGTGCTCAATGCCAGGCTGCCGGACGTGGTAGTGACGTCAGGCTTGGCGGGCGCCCTGAAACCGGCGTACGGAGTTGGCGACGTGCTTGTCGCGCGCTATGTACGTTGTGAGCGGGGCGATCAACCAGTCAGTAGCAGCGACGCACTCTTGCGTTTAGCTGTTGAGTGTGGCGCCAAGGCCGTCGATTCTCTGGTTTCAGTGAATGCAATCGCACGTACGGTAGAGGATAAAGCGCGCTTGGGCGGCCTTGCGGATGCAGTGGACATGGAAAGTTTTGCGATCTTGACGGAAACGCGCCGGGCCGGGATTGCCGCGGTCGCCGTGCGGAGTGTCGCCGATACGGCCCAGTGTGATATTCCGTGCGACTTCAGCAAAATGCTGGACGAGCGTGGCCGAGTGCGCCTGTGGCGGATGTCTCTCGAGCCTCTGCGGGCGCCGCAGCGTCTGCCGGCCCTGATCCGCTTCGCCGTCGCAGGCCGCCGCGCCGCGTGCCGCCTGGCAGGGTTTCTCGACGGATATGTGGAGGCCCTTGTCAAGTGCGGGTCTGAGGATGCGCGTGATGTGTAGGCGTTGTAAGATGGGCGCTTTGGAAGGGCGGGGGCTTTAGCCCCGCCGCTGGAGGCGCAAGGTTGAATGGGCCTTTAGGCCCTGAAGCCACGTCGCTTCAGGGGCTAACGCCCCCAAAATCTTGCCCGTTTCCTGCGGCGGGGCTGAAGCCCCGCCCTTCCCTGGCGCTCACTTTCATTCTTTTCCTTTTGAGGGTAATCTGTCTTCACCGATGCAAAAGGAGCGTCTGGACAGAATCCGCCTGGATCTGCTGCTGGTTGAGCGCGGGCTGGCCGAGACGCGCGCCAAGGCGCAGGCGATGATTCTGGCGGGTGAGGTGCTGGTCGACGAGCAAAAAGTTGAGAAGTGCGGCGCCTTGACAAGCGCCGAAGCGAAACTGCGCCTGCTGGGCGAGCCGCTCAAATACGCGAGCCGTGCGGGAGTGAAGCTGGAGAGCGCGCTCGAGCATTTTCGCATCTCGCCTGAGGGCAAAACCTGCCTCGATATCGGCGCCTCGACGGGCGGCTTCACGGACTGCCTATTGCAGCACGGCGCGAGCCGCGTCTTTGCCGTCGACGTGGGAACGAATCAACTGGATTGGAAACTCCGCCGTGACCCTCGTGTGGTCTCGCTGGAGAAGATCAACGCACGGTACTTGAATTTCGGACAACTCGGCACGAGGGTGGCGCTCGCGACGATGGACGTCTCTTTCATCTCGGCCACGCTGATTCTCCCCATGCTGCCTCCTTTGCTCGAATCGCCGGCGGACGTGCTGGTGCTGGTCAAGCCGCAGTTCGAAGTGGGCAAAGGTCAAGTCGGCAAAGGCGGCATCGTGCGCGATCCGGCGCTTCGCCAGGAAGCGGTGGAAAAGGTTTCGACGAAGCTGCAGGAGTTGGGCTTCCGCGATCTCGCCCAGGCTGAGAGTGTTCTGCCCGGCGCGGAGGGGAACATCGAGTTTTTCCTGCACGCGGTCTGGCGGAAATCCGCTTAGGACAGATATCTCGCACGCTCGAAACGCTCGTGCCGAAGGCACCTTGGAGTGCGGTATCGAAGCTGCCGCCGTTCACTCGAATTCCACCGCGGCAGCTTCGCTGCCGCACTCCATGACGGTCTCTGCATTTTCCGCTTGACAAGCCGGGCAGGCTATGATAGCCTATGGGTGTGTTCTTTCTATGGACATGCTGTCGTAGGCAGGCGCGGGGGTTGCCCGGGCGTGAAAGAAGTCAGATTGGTCGCGGCGGCACGGGGAGTACAGGACGCTACAAAAGATGGAAAATAGTGGGAACGAAGCTAAGAAGTACTTGAAAACAAAGGAAAATTACTTTTTTGAGTGCGCAATTTAAGCGCTTTTTTCGCACCAATTGGCAGCAATTTGACCCCGAACGGAGCAAAAAACAGCAAGCTTTGTGCAAACGAACCGGAACTGTCAAGCCTTGAGGCAGCACCGCGCAAGTGACACAGAGTCGGCTAGACAGGCTTTGGGCTGGCCATGAGGGGCGTCTGGAACAAAATGGCAATCAAGAAGGTTGGGATCGTTTCAAAGCCGAAGAAGCTCGAGATCGGTGAGATCGTGCCCCCACTTCTCGTATGGCTGCGCGAACGCGACATTGAAGTGTGCATCGACAAGGAAACGGGCGCCATAATCAGGAATACGGAGCCCTGCCTGACGCGTAACGAACTGGCCGGCGCTGTGGATTTACTGATTGTTCTGGGTGGCGACGGAACGCTTCTGGCGACGGCCCGGGCGCTGCACGGCAAGCCGGTGCCGATCCTGGCGGTCAATCTGGGCGGCCTGGGATTCCTGACGGTGATTACACAGGAGGAGCTTTACCCGACTCTGGAGAGCGTCTTCAGGGGTGAGCACCGCATCGAGCGGCGGGTGCAGCTCGAAGGGGCTCTAATCCGCGCCGATGAGGTGATCGCCTCGTTTCTGGCGCTCAACGACGCGGTGTTGAACAAGGGCGCCATCTCCCGCATCCTGGACTTCGAATTGCGTATCAACGGCGAGTTTGTTTCTTCGTACAAATCGGACGGCCTGGTTGTCTCGACGCCCACCGGTTCGACGGCTTATTGCCTTTCCGCGGGCGGTCCCATCACCATGCCCAGCGTTGGGGCGTTCATCGTAACCCCGATTTGCGCGCACACGCTGACCCACCGTCCGCTGGTGGTTCCCGATTCAGCGAGCATCGAAATTGCTGTCACCACCCAGCGCGAAGCCGCCTATCTTACCGTGGACGGCCAGGTCGGGCTCGCCGCACATAACGAGGATAGAGTATCTTTGAAGAAAGCAGAGTCATATGTGGAACTCATCCAATCTACGGACAAGGACTATTTCAGGGTTCTCCAGCAGAAGCTCAAGTGGGGAGAAAGGTAGAAAAGTAGTCAGTAGTCAGTTGTCAGTGGTCAGTTGCGGGTCCGTGATTCTGAGCCCATATGTTGTCATCCTGAGCCCATTCGCTTCGCTCAGGGTAAACTGCGCGAAGGATCTCTGCAGTTCGAACTTGCAAGAGTGCCGAGATTCTTCGCCAATACCGGCGAAACTCATGTCATTCCCGCGCAAGCGGGAATCCATTTTCCTAAGATGGACCCCCGCTTCCGCGGGGGTGACGACGGTGGCGTTGATCGGCTCAAGTGAATCGCCCGTCGACGAGCACCAAGAAAGGCAGTAAAGGAGGCGCGGCATGACGCCGGTTGAAAACAAAATCTGGGAAGTGCACGCGGCGGCGCGGTTGGCGGAAGTGCGTTACGCCATTCGCGACCTGGCGGTACTGGCGGACGAGGTGGCGCGCCAAGGCAAGGAAATCCTGTCATTGAACATCGGCGACCCGCTGCAGTTCGACTTCCGCACTCCACCTCATCTCATCGAAGCCGTGGTCAAGGCGATGCGCGACGGGCTGGACGGATACGCGCCCTCGCTGGGGATTGCTGAGGCGGTGGCCGCGGCGCGCGCCGACGCCGAGCGCCGAGGCATCCGCAACATTCAGAGCGTCTTCATGACCGCGGGCGTAAGCGAGGCGGTGGACGTTTGCCTGTCGGCACTCCTCGACCCGGGAGAGAACATCCTGACGCCCAGCCCCGAGTACCCGCTCTATTCTGCGGTGCTGGCCAAGATCAGGACGCCGCTTAACCCTTATATGCTTGACGAAGCGAATGGCTGGGAACCCGACTTGGAGCACCTTTCGAGCCGCATCTTTGCCGGCACACGCGCGATTGTCGTGATCAATCCCAACAACCCTACCGGGGCTGTCTATTCACGGAAGACCCTTGAGGCGATTGCGGAACTAGCCCGGCAGAACAACCTGCTGATCTTCGCCGACGAGATTTATGATAAGTTGATTCTTGACGACGACCATCCGCACACCTCGATCGCCGCGCTCGCTCCGGATGTTCCGGTGGTGACGTTCAACGGGCTTTCCAAGGCGTATCTGGCGCCGGGTTGGCGGGTGGGTTGGGCGGTGGCGAGCGGCCCCGCCGCGGCGCTGAAGCCGTACATCGAGGGAGTCTGCAAGTTGTTGCGGGCGCGCCTCTGTTCGAACCATCCGCAGCAGTATGCCGTGCGCCCGGCGCTCGAAGGCCCGCAAAGCCATCTTGTGGAGGTGAGGCAGAAACTGCGCCGCCGCCGCGACCTTACCGCGCATTGGTGCAATACGATTCCTCGCCTGGGATGCGTGAAGCCGCGAGGAGCTTTCTACGCCTTTCCGCGCCTCGACATTCCCGAGAGCGATGAGGATTTTGTGCGCAACCTGCTGCTCGAGAAACAGGTTCTGGTGGTGCACGGCAGCGGGTTTGGGCAGGCGCCGGAGACGCGGCATTTCCGCATCGTCTTTCTGCCGGACGAGCCGACCCTGGCTCGCGCTTACGCAGGAATTGCCGAGTTTATCCGCGAACGGTATCGCTGATTTACTTTTTTTGAAATCCTCTGTAAAATTTGCAATTTCTTGTTCATGAACATTCAGGAGGGCGATTATGGCGTTGCAAATTGTCGAAAAGGAATCCGGCGGGGTTACGATTCTGGCGTTGGCGGGGCGCGTTACGCTGGGCGAAGAGAGCAATCAACTCCGCTCGCATATCAAAGAGATGCTGGCGGGGGGAGCGAAGCGGCTGGTGCTGGATCTTGGGAATGTCAGCTATATCGATAGCGCCGGATTGGGCACGCTGGTCGCCGGCTACACTTCCTCGCAAAGCCAGGGCGCGGTGATGAAGCTGGCAAATCTCACGAAGCGGTTTCGCGAGCAGTTGAATATTACAAAGCTAGTTACTGTTTTCGATGTATATGATAGCGTCGAAGCAGCGGTAAAATCTTTCGGGGCCTGATCGGTACTGACCCCGAGCGGTAGCACAGGCAAGAGTGCCTGTGCTACTTCGGATTATCCAGCCAGTAGGTGGCGAGGCCCGTCAGCAGCTTAGGGTAAAAGTCTGTCGACTTTTGCGGCAGCGTCAAACCCGCCAAAGCATTGTCGCGCACCGCCTGGACGGGGGTGGGGTTCAGTAGGAGGCAGAGCTGAGCCTCGCCCCGTGCGATGGCGGCGGCCGCGCCTCTAAATTCACGATGGTAAGTGAGGTTTCTCTCCTCGCGCACTGCCTGGGGATCGATTCTGAGTATCTGCTCGAGGGCCAGGCGGTGCAGCAGAATGACGTCGAGCCGGCGCAGCGTTGAGGGAAGGTCGTTGAGGGCGCTTTCGAGATCGTAGTCGCCGCGCAGGCGCAGAAGCGCCAGCTTTCCGCGTCCAGCGTAGGCGCCGAATGCCGGACCCCGAAGGCCCGCACGCGCGAGGCTTTCCAGGAAAAGACTTGCCCAACCGTTCACCTCACCCTCGGCGGGCAACTCTTCTACCTCGAAGATTGAACGCGCCTGGAGCAGAAAATCTGACCAATCGAACGCCGGCAGGCCGTGTACCAGGCGGTGAGTCGGCAGGATCGTGAGGCCCTCGGTCTCCATGCGAACGAAGGTCATCATCACGCGCTCTGCCGCCTCATCAGAGGCTGCCCGGCTTCGACAATAGTCTCGATAAGCGAGCGCCGTCTCATAGCGATGGTGGCCGTCGGCGATCACCAACTGCTTCTCCGCCATGGCCGCCACGATTTTATTGATCGCCTCGCGCTCAGTGATTCGCCAGACGGTGTGCAAGGTCTGGTACTCGTCGGTAACCTGTCCCCAGGGCTGATCGGGTATTCGCTCCGCCACGAGAGACTCGACCAAGCCGGCAGGGTCGCTGTAGAGCACGAAGATTTGGCCGAAGTGGGCACGCGTGACCTTTAACAGCTCCAGCCGGTCGGTCTTGGGCGCCGAGAGCGTCTGCTCATGCGGGTGGACAACTCTTGCCGAGTAGTCTTCCAGGCGGCAAACGGCGATAAAGCCGCGGCGCACTTTCTTCGTCCCAGGCCGGCCCGGAACTTCGTACTCCTGGTCATAAGGGTAGATCGCAGGATTCGGATCCGTGAGCAGAATGTCATCGTCGATCCAATCCCGGAAGCACTTTGAGGCGCGCACGTAAACGTTGTTCTGGGGATTGTCGTCGGCATGAACCTGGCCTCGAATTACCCGCACGAGGTTGTAAGGGCTGGAAGCGTAGTAACGCGCTTGCATCTCCGTAGAGATCTTGTCGTAGGGCTGCGTTACAACGCTCCCAAGATCGTGAATGCGAGCCCGATTGTAGTGAAGCGCTCGAAAAGGTCGAATCTCAGCCATGGCCGTCTCCGTCTTTGAACCTGCGACCTTATCACACTGGCGCGGAACCGTCGAGAGCACTGTGGGGCACGGCCGGGTCTCAAGCTTTTAGTCCTTGGCACGCCCGCCCATCGTGTCATCCTGAGCGCAGCGAAGGACCTCTGCAGTTCCTCGCCAACTGCTGAACCAGTGGAAACTGCGGAGATCCTTCGCTGCGTTCAGGATGACAGGCGCGCGCGTTTTTCATGTCGTTGGAGAGGGCTGGCCGCCAACGGCCTCTCATCTGCCGCGGCGGGTGAGCGGGTCGCCAGACTACGTTACCTGTGTGCTATAGTTTCTGACCGGAGGGCGACAAACAAAACCGAGGAACAACCACGATGGCTGAGCTTCGACTCGACCCAATAACTCACCGCTGGGTGGTATGCGGAAAACGGCGGGTGATGGCTGACTTCGACGATTCAGAACCCATTTGCCCTTTCTGCCCAGGCAATGAGCACTTCACCCCGCGGGCAATTCAGGAACTGACCGACGACGAGGGCGCATGGAGCGCGAGGGTGTTTCATGATCGCGCGCCCATTTTCCTTGTGGAGGGCCAGGAAGAACGGCAGGCCGTGGGCATGTTCGACCGCATGAACTCCATTGGCGCGCACGAAATCGTGGTTGAGACGCCAAGACACGGGGTGACGCTGGCGGAGCTTCCTGTCTCTCAGGTGGCAAATTGCATCGGCTTGTATCGCGACCGCATCCTGGACCTCAAGCGTGACATCCGGCTTCGCTACGTTTCTGTTTACAAAGATCAGGGACATGTCGGAGTGAACGAGCATGGCCATAGCCACTCTCAGGTATTGGCCTCGCCGGTCCTGCCACAATTCCTGGAGCTTGAATTCCGGTGGAGCAAGATGCATTTCCAGAAGAGAGAGCGGTGCCTTCTTTGTGACTGCGTTCAACAGGAGATGCAGGAAGAAAAACGGGTGGTGGATCAAAACGGCAATTTCATCGCGTTTTGCCCCTTTGCTTCGCGGTCGCCGTACGAATTGTGGGTTCTGCCGATCCAGCACTCCTCTTCCTTTGAGAAAGACCTGACAGAGCCGGTCCGCGTGAAGTCGCTGGCTTCCTTTTTGAAGCCCTGCCTGCAAAGGATTGAGAAGATTTCTTCGATTCTGCATTTCGTAATCCACACCGAGCCTAACCTTGCGGCGCACAGGCCGACCGAGGATTGGTGGAATACGGTGCCGGACGACTACCATTGGCACATCGAGCTTCACCCGGATGTGGAGGGCGACCGCCGGTATCTGGGAAGTGAAGGGTTTTATTTCAACCCCATCCCGGCTGAGGAAGCGGCGCTGGTGCTCCGCGCTCTCGAGCCGGAATCTGGGGCCGCGCCGGCTGCGTAGCCCTGTTACGTGAGAGTTGATCGTGGCATGAAGACCCCTCTGTAAGGGGGAGTTTCTTCGCGGCGCGCGAAGAAAAGCAGATCCTTCGCGCAGTTTACCCAGAGCGAAGCGAACGGGCTCAGGATGACATGTCATTCTGAGCGAAGCGAAGAATCTGCATTTGGTTGCGGCTTTGCCGCGCTGTGCTGTGTAGCGAACGGAAGTCGCGATCGAAAGGAATATTGATGACCATAGAACGGCGTACTCTCCCGGGAATCCAACTGGTCGTCTTCGACTTAGACGGCACCCTCGCGGACACCAAGAGGGACCTGGCGCTCAGTGTTAATGCTATGCGGGAGTCTATGGGGTTGGGTCCTCTGCCTCTCGAAGCCGTCACGTCTTACATTGGACATGGAGTGACCGTTCTGATCAAGAGGGCGCTGGGTGATCAAGCCGCCGAGGGCGACGTTCAGAAGGGGCTTGGATTCTTTCTGGACCACTACGCCCGGCACCTGCTCGATAACACCGTCGCCTACCCGGGAGTGCCTGAAGCTCTGGAGGAGCTCCGGAATCGAAAGTTGGCTATCCTGACAAACAAGCCCACAGATTTCAGCCGCGAAATAGTTGCCGGCTTGGGGCTCGCCCGCTATTTCTTCGAGATCTATGGCGGAGATAGCTTCAACTTGAAAAAACCCGATCCGGTGGGAATTAAGACTCTGATGAATAATTCGTCGACCCCAGCCAAGCATACGCTCATGGTCGGAGATTCCGATACTGATGTGCAGACCGGCCGCAACGCCGATGTTTGGACATGCGGCGTGACCTATGGATTCGCCCCGGAAACGGTGAGAAAAGCGGGTCCGGATTTGCTTTTGGATGACCTGCGGGATTTGCCCCGCGTGCTGGGGACTGGAGAAGACCAGTAGGCAGTAAGCAGTAGGCAGTAGGCAGAAGGCAGTAGGCAGAAAGCAGAAGGCAGCCGACGAACGGGGGGAAATCCAACAGCGTGTATACGCGGCTCACGCCAGCCGGTTCTGTGCGCCCCGTAACGCGCACTGATCAGGTCATTCTGTGGCTCGCTGCCGACTGCCGACTGCCTACTGCCGACTGCCCACTGCCTACTCTTTGCCGGGTTCCCCAACTCTTCCAGCTTGCCGGGCATCCAACTAAGGTCAGAATTCAGAATGTACACAACGAGACGCATCGCGGTTAGACGGGGGCACCGAGCGCTGGCTTGGCGTGTGTGGCAGAGCCTGTTGCTCATGGCCTGTTGCTCTTTCGTTTCCGCCCGAGGCGTGGCGCAACAGTCATCGCCGCCTGCACCGGCACAGAAGATTCCTGCATCGCAACCTTCTGACAATGCGACCGGCGAGCAGTCTGAAGAGCCACTCCCCGGCGACTGGGCGCCGGAGCTATTGGACGGGATTCTGAGCGCGCCGAACGCGGAGGCGGCAGACTCACTCTTCCGCGCCGCATTCGCGGCGGGCTCGAGCATCATTCCGCAATTGGCCCAAGCGCTCAAGGACGACCGTACGGCCGAGTTTGCGGCACAATCCCTGGCCTTCATCGGTGGCGACCAGGCGATGCAGATTCTCTGGAAGCTTCAGGATGACAAGCGCGATCTTAACCTGCGGCGCTTCTGTTATGGCGCCCTGGGTGAGTACGATACCGATCAGGCCACGCAAGCGCTTTTCCGAGTTATCGACAAGTCGGATGCTGAACCAGACCGCACGGTGACAGAGGCTGCAATCATGGCCCTGACAGTCCGCACTGGGCCGAAGCTGGCGGACTTGATTCGGCAGGCAGAAAAAAGGGTGAACGATGTGGTCATCCACGACGACCTGGAAAACGCCCGGGACGTCATTCAGATTCGTTCCAAATATTTGGCCACTCCCGATGGCAAGAAAGCAGGCGGCTCCGTCGATGCCGCTGTCCGCACATATTTCATTCCGGCGCTTCTGCCACCCCCTCCATCGCCGGCGGATACCGCCGCTCACCGCACCCCTGCGAAACCGGAAGTCAAGGTGGAGATTCAAAACCTCACTTTCTCGCCGGACCAGCAAAGAGCGCTGGCTGGTGTATCGCTCGAAGACCCCTCCGCCGTCGCGAAGTATGACTTGGTTCTGCAAAAGCGGCTGGGGATTTGGGAGGTGGTGAGCGTCTGGCTGGGGTCCGAATCTGAGAAGCAGGCACCTCCCCCGCCGGGCAAGCCGACGGATGAGTGACGGCTTGCCGTCCCCTCTCCCCAGAACATCATCGAGAGTAGACTGAGCGCTGCCTCTCGACCAGATTATAGCGGTTGCCCCGCGCCTGTTTCCGTCTTAGAACGCGTATCCAATGCCGACAGAAAGCGTGACGTTGTTCTTCTCCCCGGTGGGCGGATTGCTTAGGTAAAGATCGATCAGGCTGGCATTCACCGTAAACTTGTTGAGCAGCTTGTAGGACAAGACTGCGCTGGTATCAAAACGGTATTGTCCGCCGTGAATCAGGTCCGGGTAAACTTGAAAGTAATGGTCGAGCCGAAGCCGCTTGGAGAATTGCACGCCGAGTGTCTCTGCCAGCAGCAGTTCGATGGTCTGGGTGAGCTGCCCATTAAAGAACTTCTCTTGAACGTAGGTCGGGCCGCCGAGGACGCTGAACGTCGTTCGCGCGTTTTTGAAAACGTCGCGCCCGAAGCCGCCGCCGTAGGTCTGTTGCAGATAGAGGCCTTGGGTTGAGATGTGGTTGACTTGACCGAATACAAACACAAAGTTGTCCGGACTGAAAAGGTAGTCCTGCCGCAGGTCTGCGGTGAGGGTGCGCGAGGACACCGTGCTGGTGACGACGAATGGCGCTGTGATGCTCTTCTGCTCGGCATGCGAGAAAAGCGTAGTAAAGTCGAAGGTTGTGCGCATATGCCGTTCAAAAATGGGCGTCGCCGGACGTTCACGGGACGCGGCAACGCTTGTGGTCAGAGTGTTCGATTCCTGGTTGCCGTTCTGGAGGCTGTACCCCAGGCTGGCGCCGCCTTTCCACGCTTGCAAGATCCCAGGGGCCTGTTCGGTTTTCTGGTAATCGTCGGCCGGCATGATGACTTCGGGTTTGGCGGCGGCGATAGTCTGAGTCTGGCCGTTCTCGCCTTTAATCTGCCAGTCGCCGGAAGGCAGGAGTTCCAGCATGCCTTCGACGGGTTCCTGGCCTTTAATAACAACCGCTACGGGTTTATCTGAGGAGTAAGTCGCCACCTGGGCCATGGGGATCGATACGATCCCGAGGTTGGCGGTCTTAAGTTGCAAAGTTCCTCCTTTGATCGTGACTAGTGTTCCTGTAACCCGGTCTCCGTTCTTGAGGGTCGCCACGTCCGCGTGTGCCGATGCGGCCAGACAGATGAATACCAGAAGAGTGGTTAGTGTGAGTTTCAAGTTCTCACCTCCGATAATATGTGCGTGCTGCCCGTTCGCTTTAGCGTAACATGCGGGATGAATTCTGGCCACTATTGGGAATCAAGGGTGGTGTCCTAATTTCAGCGTAGCGCTGTCCTAAAGGCCAGCGCTACGAGTCAAATTAGGACACTACGGAATCATGGAAGCGATTGCTTCCCCTCGGCCTTTCTCGCATAATCAAGGACCAGATGCGTTACGTCACTGTCGGAACGGCGGGGCATATCGATCACGGCAAGTCAGCACTGGTGCTGGCGCTGACCGGCACCGACCCCGACCGTCTGGAAGAAGAGAAGCGGCGGGGAATCACGATTGACCTGGGTTTCGCCCACCTGGACCTCGGCGAAGGAGTGCGTGTAGGCTTCATCGACGTGCCCGGGCACGAACGGTTCGTGCGCAACATGCTGGCTGGAGTGGGAGGGATCGACCTGGTCATGCTTGTGGTAGCGGCCGATGAGTCCATCAAGCCCCAGACGCGTGAGCACTTCGACATTTGCAAACTGCTGG
The DNA here is from genome assembly GCA_963838915.1 of uncultured Acidobacteriota bacterium. Taxonomy (GTDB): domain Bacteria; phylum Acidobacteriota; class Terriglobia; order UBA7540; family UBA7540; genus CAVROP01. Next base: position 63,342 of record CAWIUZ010000300.1, on the reverse strand, counting down.
GGGTACGTCACGGTTTGGTGGCCATCACCAAAACCGATTTGGTAGACCCCGACATCATCGAATTGGTGCGGCTGGAGATTCAGGAGTTTGTGCGCGGCTCCTTCCTCGAAACCGCGGCGGCGCTCCCGGTGAGCGCCAGGACCGGCGAGGGCCTCGAGCCCCTAAAACACGAGTTGCAGCGGCTGGCCCTGATGATTACTCCCAAGCCTGAAGATCTGCCCTTTCGGCTGCCCATCGACCGCGCTTTTGTGATGAAGGGCTTTGGAACGGTGGTGACTGGAACGCTTTTGGCAGGGAGGATCGAAAAAGATTCGGAAGTGGAGATTTACCCGCTGGCCCGGCGGGTGCGGGTGCGCGGCATCGAGGTCCACAACGCGGCCGCACAGACCGCCTTGGCCGGGCAACGAACGGCAGTGAACTTGCCCGGCCTTGAAGCCAAGGAAATCTCTCGCGGAATGATTCTGGCGCCGCCCGGGATTTTCCAGGCGACCGGGCAATTAGATTGCCGCCTGAACCTGCTGCCTGACGCTCGACCGCTGAAGAACTGCGCGCGAGTGCATTTCCACTGCCATACTTCTGAAACTCTGGCCGAAGTGGTTTTGTTGGACCGGAAAGATCTGCCGCCAGGGAGCAGCGCCTTCGCACAACTGCGGCTTTCCGAGCCCGGCGTGTTCATGCCGGGAGATCGCTTTATCATCCGGCAGTTTTCACCCGTCACTACGATCGGGGGCGGAACGGTCCTCGACAACCAGCCTGAACGGCATCGCGTTCGAGATTCCAGCGTCGTGCCGCTCCTCGACGCTTTGGAAAAAGGCGATTCGCAGGCAAGACTCGAATGCCTGGTGCGGCAAACCGGCGAAGCTCTCCTTTCCGGACTTGTCTCGCGTACCGGCTTGCTTCCTGCGGAGGTCCTGCGCCTCACCAGGGCGCTAGCCTCCGCAAATCGGATCTTGCTGCTGGGGCAGCCGCCGGAACTGTTCGTGCATGTGGAGCATTTCCAGGAATTGGCAACGAAGCTGATTGATCAGCTCGAGAAGTTCCACGCTGCAAACCCCCTGGTTGCTGGTCTACCCAAGGAAGACCTGCGCTCGAGAACGGGTGCCGGCGGTCCTCTGCGCCCCGTGGCGCCTTCGACTTTGCTCTTCAATGCGCTTCTTCACGCCCTGGCGGCGCAGGGCAAAATCGATGTGCAGGGCGAAACGGTGCGGCTCGCCGGCAGGAAGATCCAAATGACACCGGAAGAGCAGGCTGCCAAAGAGCAGATCAGCGAGGCATTCGAGAAAAGAGGACTCGAGGTCCCGAGCCCGCCGGAGGTCCTGGCTAAGCTGCGCATCGACCGCCTGCGGGCCGAGAAACTGCTTCAGATTCTGCTGCGTGAAAACGTGCTCTCGAAGGTAAACGAGGAGCTGATTTTTCACCGCTCGGCATTGAGGAAGTTGAAGGACCTGCTTGCCCGGCGGAAAGCGCGAAGCAACCGCATCAACGTCACCGTTTTCAAGGAAATCACCGGGCTGAGCCGGAAGTACGCTATCCCTCTGCTTGAGTACCTCGACCGCGAACATGTGACGAGGCGGGACGGCGACGAGCGGATTATCCTCTAGTTCATTGCCGATTTCCGATGGTCGATTGCCGATTGGTACCCGTCGTTCCGAGCGGTCAGGGGCCTGCGCTCACCCTGAGGAATGAAAATCACATGCGTTGTCGCCCCCGCGAAAGCGGGGGCCCATCGTTGGTCGGGAACACAATGGATTCCCGCTTTCGCGGGAATGACGTGATTTCCGAGAGAGGGGAGTCCTGGGCCGGACGGTCCAGGGCGGAGCGAGGAATCTCGCTCTGGTTTTTCAGACATTCGCCCCACCCCAAAGGTGTTCCGGCAACTCTCCTCAGCCCATCTGCCAACTGCCAACTGCCAACTGCCAACTGCCTACTGCCTACTGCCTTCCGCCTTCATGAGCGGCTTCAGAACCTCGTAAAGCAGAGCCACCGGCAAGCCCACCACGTTCGAGTAGCAGCCCGAGATCCGAATGACGAATTTGGATGCGAGCCCTTGAATCGCGTAGCCTCCCGCCTTGTCCCAGGGCTCACCGCTCTCGACGTACTGGCGAATCTCTTCCTCATCGAGTTCGCGGAATGTAACCAGGGTTGTCTCGTGTTTGAGCGCCTCAATTCCACCGGGCGCGCGCACGAGGCAAATGCCGGTATGCACCTGGTGGGTTCGACCCGACAACAGGCGAAGCATACGCGCGGCATCCTGAGGGTCCGACGGCTTTCCTAGCGTCTGCCCGTCAATGACTACGACCGTATCCGCTCCCAAGACGAGGAGACCAGGAGGCACTGAGGCTACGATTTGCATGGCTTTCTCGCGTGCGACGCGGCGAGCAAACTCCTCAGGTAATTCGCCCGGTTGGATTTCCTCAACCACCTGGCCAGGCCGGACCTCGAAATCGATGCCGGCATTGCGCAATAGGTCGCGGCGGCGCGGCGAAGCTGAGGCAAGAATGAGACGCATGTGTAAGAATTATAAGCGACATTGGCAGAATGATGTAGCGGCGGCTTTACGCCGCCACATGGCGAGGTGATCCTCGCCGCTGCGACAAAAACCTCATCCACGATTTTTCCTCGACAGCGATTTCCCCAATGGGCCTCGTTGTGTTAGACTTCAAAACTGTCTACAAACGACTCCAATAATCTAGGACGCGAGCCATGGAAGAGATTGGGAAGATTCTGCCCAAGGTTCTAAGACCTCAGTTTTCTCGCCTCGAACCTCCTGTGATCGAGGTTCTGACCCCTCTATGGGGTCAAGTGGCGGGCAAGGCGCTGGCCAGGCAGTGCCGGCCCGCGGCGTTCAGCACGGGAACATTGACGCTCGCCACAACGGATCCCGAGTGGGCGGTTCCCTTGAGACAGATGGCAGATGAAATCCGCACCCATGTAAACCGCTTCCTGGGCAAACCAGTGGTGCGACATATCAGGATTGAGTGTATTCACGAATTAAGTCGGGGTAACACCGTGCACCGCCGGCTTGAATCGCTTGCTGTCTCTGAGCCTGGGGACTGGCGGCGCCACCGCCCTGCGTTCAGCGGGGCGGAGCCAATCGGACGTTCGCGTGTCAAGTAGGTCGGACGCAAGCACGGAAAGGTCGACTGATGCCACTCGAAGAAAAAGACGTGCGCTACGTCGCCGAACTCGCTCATCTCGAGCTGACGGCCGAGGAGGTGAAGAAGTTCCTGCCTCAGCTCGATTCCATCCTTCAGCATATGCAAAAGCTGAATGAGTTGGATACCTCGCAAGTCGAGCCGATGGCTCAGGTGACTTATCCCGCTGCCGCGAACCCTTCTCTGCGGGCCGATCAGCCAAAAAAGACGTTCGACCAGGATGAAGCCCTCGCCAATGCGCCCGACCCAATCGCGGGCTTTTTCCGCATCCCGCGCGTCATTGAGAAAGAGGAGTAGAGGCCGGCGCCATGGGCGCGACAACACGGCTAAAGGCGATACATACTATCAATGTCATTCCGAGCCCTTCGCTGTCATCCTGAGCGAAGCGAAGGATCTCGCTCTGGGTGCTCAGGGTAAACTCCGCGAGGAATCTCGCTCTGCCGGAGAAATTCACGTGGCGAGAGCAGAGCGGGATTCCTCGCTGCGCTCGGAATGACACAAGAGGCGAAGGGGAAGTTAGCTCTTACGAATGAACCTGACTGAACTCACCATCGACTCGCTGCGCGAGCTTATCGTGCAGCGCAAAGTCTCTGCTACGGAGGTTGCGCGCGCGCACTTCGACCACATCGAGCGGCGCGACAAAGAGGTGCGTGCCTACTTGCAGTTGTGTCCGGAACGAGCCCTTGAGCAGGCCGCCAGGATCGATCGGCAGATCGCGGCAGGTGAGCCGGTGGGGGCGCTGGCTGGAATTCCGGTAGCGATCAAGGATGTGATTCTGGCGCGCGGAGTGCGCAATACTTGTGCGTCGAAGATTTTGGGGAACTACGTGGCACCCTATGACGCTCCGGCGGTCGAAAGGCTGGAGGCAGCAGGCGCAGTCATCCTGGGGAAAACGAATTGCGACGAATTCGCCATGGGATCTTCCACGGAAAACTCCGGCTTTTTCCCGACTCACAATCCGAACGATTTGACGCGCGTTCCGGGTGGTTCGAGCGGCGGCTCTGCGGCGGCGGTTGCAGCCAACATGGCGGTGGCATCGCTCGGCTCTGACACCGGAGGTTCGATTCGCCAACCGGCGGCGTTTTGCGGCTTGGCGGGCATGATGGGGACTTACGGCAGGGTCTCGCGCTACGGACTGGTGGCGTTCGCCTCTTCACTCGATCACATTGGGCCTTTTGGGCGCACGGTCCGCGATGTGGCGCGCGTTCTCCAGACCATTGCGGGCCGCGACCCGCATGATTCCACATCCGCAGATGTTCCCGTAGAGGACTACGTCGCCGGCCTCGATCAAAACGTGCGCGGCCTTAGGGTGGGCGTTCCGGGCGAATATCTCAAGGGGCTAAATCCGGAAACTGGGGACAATATCCAGAGGGGAATTGATCTGCTGGCGCAGTTGGGATGCGTGGTCGCACCCATCAGCCTTCCTCACACCGATTATGCCATCGCCTGCTACTACATCATCTGCACGGCGGAGGCGAGCTCCAACCTGGCGCGCTACGACGGCGTGCGCTACGGATTTCGCTCCAGCGAGCACGGGGATTTGCAGGAGATGTACAAACAAACCCGCTACGCTGGATTCGGGGCTGAGGTGAAGCGGCGCATTATGCTTGGCACCTATGTCCTGAGTTCTGGCTATTACGACGCCTATTACTTGAAAGCCCAGAAAGTGCGCACCCTCATCACCCGCGATTTTCTAGAAGCCTTCGATGATGTGGATATCATCGTTACTCCCACCTCCCCCATTCCCGCCTTCAAACTCGGCGAGCGTATGGACGACCCGTGGCAAATGTATCTCGCCGACATCTACACCGTCACCGCGAGCCTGGCCGGCATTCCCGGCATTTCCGTTCCCTGCGGGAAGACGAAAGCTGAGCCGCACCTTCCGGTGGGCATGCAACTCCTCGCCCGGCACTTCGACGAAGCAAGGCTGCTGCGCGTCGCCGACGCGTTCGAGAGAGCGGGTGGGTTTGAAGTTGGCTGAAGGGTTCGCATTCCAGAGTCCGGATTCAAGATTCAAGAACCGCCTTATTTCACACTTTTTGAGTCCCAGAGGCTGGATCTGCGCTGCCAGTGACCGTGCCGCCTCCCTTTCTTATCTGCTCGAGTTTCTTCAGAAACTCCTCGCGCTCCAGGCGAGCCTTGTCCGCCCGGCGCGTCTTTTCCGAGACGTAGCGCTGGCCTTTAAGCTCTGAATCGCGCAACGAGCGAATCCACGCGCCGAGTTGCCCTTTCGACACTGGATTTCAGATTCAAGATTCCGGATTCCAGATCACGAAAGCCGGGCATACGCTCAAGCAGGCAGAGCATCGAGCGCACTTCACCTGCAGAACCACGCGAAATGTACAAGAAAGTCAACAGTTCCTGATTCGTGCCCCTTTCAAAGCCTTCCGCGATGTTGTTAGAAACAGAGACCGCGGCACGCTCGAGTTGGTCGCGCAGACTGTGCTGCCGCCGGAAGGCCGGCTGTGCGGTCATGGCGTAGGTCGCGAGAGCCAGTTCGACGCTGGCCTGCCAGACTGGAAGTTCCTCAAACCGTTCGTATCCCACGCTAGCCCTCTTGAATCTGGAATCTTGAATCTGGAATTTTGATTCCACAATTCCGGGTGAGTCTATCAGAGAATTCAAGAGCCACTGCAATTTCCTTGCATGGCTTCCCCTGTATCGGCGCTGGCCAGCAGGGTGGGATTGGGGCGAAAGTAATTGCAGTAGTTCGCGGCCTCTTTATCGCGGACCCATTCGGCCTGGGTTTCGGCGCACTGATTGTGTTTGCCGGGATCGTAGAATTGGCAATTGCAGCAGGCATGCAAGTCGGAGCCACACTGGGGGCAGATGTCGCGCGTGCCCACGCGGCTTCCGGAAGGATATTCGATTTTCTGGCGGCACTTCCAGCAGTTGAAATACATAGTGACGAGTGACAAGTGACGAGTGACGAGCACCGTCACCGCAAGTTTCCTATAGCGCTGCTTAACTCACAAATCCAAACAGCTCCGCAAAGACGCCACTGGCAAGAAAACGCGCAGGGGAAGCACTTCATTTCTTTGCGAGCTTTGCGTCCTTGGCGCCTTTGCGTGAACCCTTCCTCGATAGTCACGCTCCGTGCGAGGCTAACCCAAATAGCCGTTCAAAGTTTCGCACTACGGTTTCTCCCAGTTCCTCAGCGCTCAAGTGACGAAGAGCGGCCAGGGTGCGCGCAACCTCGATTACAAAGGCCGGCTCGTTGCGCTTGCCGCGATACGGGACGGGAGCCAGGTAAGGACAGTCGGTTTCGGTCAGCAAACGATCCAGGGGAATCTCGCGCGCCACTTCACGGAGTTCCTCCGCCTTCTTATACGTCACGTTGCCGGCAAACGAAACCAGAAATCCCCAGTCGAGAAACCTCATCGCGTCCAGACGTGAGCCCGAAAAACAATGCAGAATGCCGCCCAGCCCGCTCGATTGCCAGTGAGCTTGAGTGACTTCGGTGAGGTCCGGCCACGCCTCGCGGCAGTGAATAATAATGGGGCGCCGAGCTTGACGAGCCAATTCCATTTGCCGAATGAGCACGGACTTCTGAACGTCGCGGGGTGAGTTGTCGTAATGGTAGTCAAGGCCGATCTCGCCGATGCCCACTACTCTTGGGCGTTGCGCCAGCTTGCCGATTTGCTCGGCGTGACGTTCCGTGAAATGTTTCGCATCGTGCGGGTGAACGCCCACCGCGGCGTAAATCCAATCGTGGCTCTCGGCAAGGGCGACGGGAGCTTCGAGGTTATCCGGCCCGGTGCCGCCCCCAACAACCAGGAGATAGCGCACTCCGGCGGCACGGGCGCGCGCCATCACCGCCGCGCGGTCAGCGTCGAAATCGGGGTCGTCAAGGTGAGCATGGGAATCCAGCAATTGATTCATTGGGTCATCGGGTCATTGAGTCGTTGGGCCATTGAAAAACCAGCTAATTGAAGGAGTCAATGACCCAATGGCTCAATGACTCAATCACTTCAATCGCGCTCCGTTCTCCACGTCTTCCTTAAACGTCACGAGCACGGGACGGCCGTGGTCGCCTACCGAAGCAGCAATGATCATGCCGTTTGATTCCACGCCGCGAAGCCTGCGGGGTTGGAGATTGGTGACCACCACGACCTTCATTCCGACAAGGTTTTCCGGCCGATAGTACTCTGCCAGGCCGGCCACAACCTGGCGAACTTCCGAGCCAATGTCCACCATCAGCTTCAGAAGCTTCGACGCACCGGGAACGTGCTCGGCAGCCTTCACTTCGCCCACGCGCATCTCGACCTTGACGAAGTCGTCAATGGAAATCAGGCTGGGGGCTGGGGGTTGGGGGCTAGGGGCTGGGGACTGAGGGCCAGGGACTAGGGACTGGGGGCTGGGGGCTGGGGCTTGGGAGCTTGGGGCTTTGGCTTCTGGTGCGGGCTTAGGCGCTGCTTCGGGTTTGTTCTCTGTTTGCACGGGTAGGAATGCCTCCTTGGATTTGTCAGGTTCGCCGCCGGTTCCGGCAAGGCTGAGCTGTACTGGCGCTTGCCGGGGCGTTTGTGGGGGCGTCTGTAGGGGCGCTTCGCGAAGCGCCCCTACCGCAGGCTTACCACGCTCACGGTCAACCTCGGCGAGTTCTTCGAGCTTGGCGAGCGTCTTGGCTTTGTCGAGGCGCAGGAAAATGGGTTCTGGCTTACCGACTTTTGTGCCGGGTTTCAATGCACCCCACTTGAGTTGGTCGAGGCGTTGCTCCGTGACCGTGCCGAGATACTCTGCGCAGCCGAGTTGAACCCAGAGATGTATCATCCCGCTGGGCATCACGGGATATAGCAGAATACACGCCACCCTCAAGAAGTCTGCAGCTTGGTAAAGTATCCTTTGGAGGTCTTCTTTGTCGTTTGCCGACGAGGACTTGGCCAACTCCCAGGGCCTAACGTCGTTAATCTCCCTGTTGAAGGCGGAGACTTGAAGCCCCATGGAGGCTAGCGCGGTGGAGAAACTCATTGCTTGAATTTCCTGTCGGAAAACGCTATACGCCCCTTCAATATCCCAGTACGGGTCCCGTTTGCTTAGCGTCGGCCTCGGAGGTACCTCCGCCCCACAAAACTGATGCAGCATCGCGAGCGTGCGGCTGGCTAAATTCCCCAAGTCGTTCGCCAAGTCCGAGTTGTAGCGCTGAATCAAGCCCTCATATGAGAAGCTCGTATCCTGTCCGAACGGAGCCTCGCGGAGAAGGTAATAGCGCAGGGCGTCGTTGCCGACCAGCTTGGTAGCGGCAACGAGCTTTGCATATTCCTGATCTGACGCTTTCTTCGGACGTTCTGGAACTAACCCTTCGCCTTCTACTATGGGCTCGGGATAGACGACGTTGCCCTTCGACTTCGACATCTTATCCTGCTCGTAATAAATCCAGCCGTGAGCGAACACCGTCTTCGGCAGGGGGAGCCCCGCGGCCATCAAGAACGCGGGCCAGTAGACGGCGTGGAAGCGCAGGATGTCTTTCCCGATCATGTGAACGACCTCACCCTGCCCTTCGGTGTGCAGCCAGTACTTTTGAAAATCCGGGCCGCCGTTTTCGTCTTGCGCATACCCAATGCCGGTGAGGTAGCTGGTGAGCGCGTCGTACCAGACGTAAACCACCTGATCGGGGTCATCCGGCCACGGGATGCCCCACTTGAGGCGCTTACGGCTTACCGAAATGTCGCGCAAACCGCTCTTCACGAAGCTCTTGACTTCGTTCCGGCGATAGTCCGGCTGCACGAAATCCGGGCGCTTCTCGTAGAGCTCGAGCAGGCGGTCCTGGAATGCTGAAAGCTTGAAGAAGTAATTCTCTTCGCTGATCAGCTCCGCAGGGCGGCCACAAATGTCGCAGTCCACCGGATCGGTGCCGTCCGAAACGTACCGTTCATCGGAGACGCAGTAGCGACCCTGGTATTGCTTCTTATAGATTACAGGCGTCGACTCTAAGATCCCGTTGCAATTCTGGCAGGCCTCGGGTTCGACGCCATGTACATAAAGATCGCAATTAGCGCAGTGTCGCAGCGGGTAATTCTTTGCCAGCAGGAGCATTCGCCGCACGGACTTCTCGTGGTCGGGATGAGTGGTGTAAATGAAACGCAGGGAATCGGGCCTGCCCTCGGGATAAACGCTCACTGGGATGCCGAGTCTCTCCCAAAGCTGAACAAACAGTTTCCGCTTTTCCGCCACGAACTGGCTGGGCGTCTGGCTGGCCGCCGCCGCGGCGCGCTCGATCTTCTCCCCGTGCTCGTCGGTGCCAGTGAGGAAGGCCACATCGTACCCGCACATGCGTTTGTAGCGCGCGATTACGTCGCAAACAATTGTCGTGTAGGCTGAGCCCACGTGGGGCCGGGCGTTGGGATAATAAATGGGAGTTGTGAGGTAGAACGTTTTCATGGGTATCAGGTGCCAGGTGTTTGGTGTCATGCCAATGACCTAGCCAGGACCGTGTTGATTCTCGTCCGGCCTGTTCATCGTGAAACTAACCCCTCATCCGGCCCGCCCCGGCTGAAGAAGACGCCGGCTGCGGTTCACCCTCTCCCCTGGGAGAGGGCTATTTGCTCAGCGTGCGCCAGGTACGCGGCTTGCGCGGCGATCATAACCTGCTTGAGCGGGATGCCTTTCTCGGTGGCCAAACGCTGGCAGTCTTCGTATTCGGGCGCAAAATTCAAGACTTTGCCGTCGCGCTTCGCCACTTTGACCTTGACCGTGCCGTAGGGGGTCTGGATGTTCACAAGCTCCCGTTCCAGAATCTTGCGCCGCGCCTCGTAGATTCGCACTCCGATGGTGGTGGTTTGCTCGAAGAGCATCTGGGCCAGCGCATCGCTCTTCTCGGGGGTGCAAAGCACACTCAGCAGAATTCCAGGCCGGTCCTTCTTCATCTGGATGGGCGTGCAGGTTACATCCAGGGCTCCGGCGGCCAGCGCCTGGTCAATGAAAAAGCCGTAAAGCTGCGGACTCATATCGTCGACGTTGGCCTCAATCACCGAAACCACTTCATCGCCCGCTGCGCCCTCGCGAACGCTCACAGGTTCGGCGCTCTCCCCGAGCAGCAGGCGCGCCAGGTTCGGATGCCCCGGGATTTCCCGCGCTCCGGCGCCGTACCCTACGCGCTCCACTCTCATGGCCGGAATGGGTCCGAAACCACTCGAGAGCGAAGAGATAAGCGCCGCTCCGGTGGGCGTCACTAGCTCGCCATCGACGCCGGAAGAATAGATGGGGATGTCCTTGAGCAGTTCGAGGGAGGCGGGCGCGGGAACCGGCAACGAGCCGTGCGCGGCCTGGACGCAACCGCTGCCCACGTTCACCGGCGAACAAGTAAGGTGCGAGATATCGAGGAGCTCAAGTCCGACACAAGTTCCCACGATGTCAAGAATCGCGTCGACCGCGCCGACCTCGTGGAAGTGCACCTGCCCGGGCGGCATATTGTGCAGCTTTCCTTCAGCTTCCGCCAGGCGGCCAAAGACCTTCAGGGTTTGTTCTTTGACGCCCGCAGAGAGTGCGCTGTCTCGAATGAGCGTCTCGATGTCTCCGAGCTTGCGGCTTGGCTGCTTGCCCGGCACGCGAATTTCCACTCGCGTCCCTACCAGATGCCCCCGCAACGCGCGCGTGCGCTCGAACTCGTAAGAGCCCAGTGGGATCTTCTTCAGTTCGGCGAGCAACCGCTCCAGGGGCAAGCCTACATCGAGCAACGCGCCCACAAACATGTCGCCGCTGATGCCGGAGAAACAATCCAGGTATGCTTGTTTCATAAAAGCAGGATTCGGGATTCAGGAGTCAGGAGTCAGGACATCCTCGAATCATCGGCTAATCCCGAGCATTTTTGCTCAAAATTGGATACTATGCTGTAGTCTCAGAAGTTGTCAACAAGACGGCAATCAGGATTCAGGTATTGGCGCGCGGGAGCCCTGAATCCTGAATCCTATTTCCGACGAGGTAATCTTCTATGAAAACATTCGACCGACGCGATTTCCTGAAAGCTACGGCTGCTGCGGGGGCCGCGGGGCTGATGTCCGGCGCACCCGCTGCTCCGGCTGGAAAAGGCATGCGCCTGGGCATCATTATCGGCATGGGCAAGAATCCTGACGCAGCATTCAAGAGAGTTCATGATTTCGGAGTCCCTACCTGCCAGGTTTCAACGGAGGATTTTTCGGACCAGATGGAGAAGGGCATCCGCGACGCGGTTCAGAAGTTCAATATCGAGGTGACCGCACTCAATACCGGTGGCCCCGGGCCGCACGTTTATGACTTCTACCAAGGGCCGCTGACCATCGGCTTGGTGCCTGTGAAGTACCGGGCCCAGCGCATCGCGCACTTCAAGCAGGCTTCCGATTTCGCCAAGAAGTTGGGGATTCCTGCTATTCACACCCACTTCGGGTTCATACCCGAAAACCCCAACGATCCTGCCTACAAGGATGTGCTGCCGGCGCTTCGCGAAGTTGCGACCTATTTAAAAGGGAACGGTCAAATGATGTTATATGAGACGGGGCAGGAGACTCCCATAACCCTGCTGCGGGCGATCACGGACGTGGGCGTTGATAGCCAGTTTGTTAACCTTGACACTGCCAACCTGATCCTCTACGGCAAAGGCAATCCCAACGACGCCCTGGACGTAATCGGCAAACTGGTGCGCGGCACCCACGCCAAAGACGGTCTCTTCCCAACCGATCCGAAGAAGATTGGCGAAGAGGTTGCCATCGGCCAGGGCAAAGCGGATTTCCCCAGGCTCATTCCTCGTCTAAAACAACTCGGCTACGACGGGCCTCTTACGATTGAGAGGGAGATCTCAGGGCCGCGCCAACTCGAGGACATTCGCAAGGAAAAAGCGTATTTGGAAAAGTTGATCGCGTGAGGGAATGCTCGGGTGGACACGGGTCGGATGTTGGAAACAAAACCCTCTCCCTTGGGGAGAGGGTGTCACGCTACGGCGACTTCACCAGCCGGAGCGTGACGGGTGAGGGGTCACTTGCCGGGGTTCGGCATCATCAATTTCCGTCCGCGACTTCATTCCCTGTGCTCCTCGGCAGAACTAACCGAAAGGCTCGATCGTCCGCTAAGTACGAAGTTGAAGAAACCCCTCACCCGACCCACGCGCCTCGGGAAAGCGCCGCCGCGGGCCACCCTCTCCCCTATGGAGAGGGCAACAACGCGATGGCCGTATCACTTCCTCCCGTAGACGGGGCCGAAGTTTGCGCAGGCGCGATAATCCGCTCCCTGCGGATCTTGAGCTCCAAAAGCCGTCCAGGCGCTGGGGCGGTACACTCGTTCTTCCGGCACGTTATGCATCGAGACCGGGATGCGCAGAATCGCGGCGAGGGAGATTAGCAGATCGCCGACGTGGCCATAGCTGATGGCGCCGTGATTCGCTCCCCAGTTGTTCATGACTGAGTAAACGTCTTTGAAAGGATCTTCGCCCGTAAGGATGGGAGAAAACCAGGTGGTGGGCCAGGTGGCATTGGTCCTCAGATCGAGTGTCTGGTGCACGTCCTTTGGCAACTCCACCGTGAAACCCTCAGCGATCTGGAGCACCGGCCCCAAGCCCTGCACCAGGTTGAGGCGCGCCATGGTGACGGGCAATTCTCCCTTGGTTGCAAACGTCGAAGAGAACCCGCCGCCCCGGAAGTACTCGGTGATTGCAGGGCTCCACTGGGTCGCGTCCAGGCACCGGCCCACTTCTTCAGGAGTAATTTCCCAGTAAGGCTTCATCACCCGGACGCCGTCTCTCATTTGTTCACCCGTGGCATCGAGAGTGGCGGCGCCGGAGTTTATCAGGTGGATGATGCCTCCGCTCGCCTTTCCGGTCAAATCCTTTCCGGTGACGCGCTTCACCGCTTCCGGGCTCCAATAGGTTCGCACGTCAGCGAAGATCTGGGCCGTGTCCGTCAGCAAATGGCCAAACAGCATCGTGGCCCCGTTGAGCGAATCGTTTTCGGTAGCGAAAACAAAGGGCTCCCGAACGCCATTCCAATCGAAGGAGGAATTGAGGATCGCCTCCATGAAGTCGCCGTTGGGGAAGTGGTCGGTCCAATGCCGCTGTCCCTGGAACCCTGCCAGAATCGCGTTGTGCCCCAGCGCCTCTTCGCCGAATCCCAGCTCCGCCAGCCGGGGATTCCCTATCATCAGATCACGCGCGATGAGGGCCATCTTCACCACTGTGTGCCAGTCGTCATACTTTCTAGTTCGCGACATTTTCGGAACGTTGTAGTCCTTTCCCTCGGGGCAGTTCGCTTTCACCCATTTAGCGGCGCTGAGGTATTCTTTCTGGTCGTAGATTTTTTCGTCGATGCGCCGCACGAATTCCGACATGTCCACATACTCATTACGCATGCCCAGAAAATTCTGGAAGAAAGCCGCATCGACCATGGAGCCGGCAATGCCCATGGAAACGGAGCCGAGGGAAAGGTAGGACTTGCCTTTCATTTCAGCCGCGGCCAGACCGGCTTTGGCGAAGCGCAGGAGTTTCGCCTGCACATCCTTAGGAATGGTTGTGTCTCCCGCGTCCTGCACGTCTTTCCCATAAATGCCGAAGGCGGGCAGCCCCTTTTGATTGTGTCCCGCCAATACCGCGGCCAGGTAAACCGCGCCGGGCCGTTCGGTGCCATTGAATCCCCAGACCGCTTTGGGGATGAGCGGATCCATATCCATGGTCTCCGAGCCGTAGCACCAACAGGGCGAAACCGTGAGGGAAAGGCCCACACCTTGGCGCGCAAACTTATCCGCAGCCTCCGCAGCCTCCGCCACGCCGCCGATGCAGGTGTCGGAAATCACACAATCCACCGGTAGTCCATTGGGATGGCGCAAATGTTCCTGATAGAACTTGGCGGCCACCTTGGCCATTTCCATGGTCTGGTTTTCGAGCGATTCCCGGACCCCTTTGCGCCGCCCGTCGATGGCCGGCCTGATCCCGATCTTCGGCAAGGTGCCGCGCAAGCGTTGCGCCGGTTCGTTCACCTTCAGATCTTTGACGTTTGCCATGATTCCTCTCCTCTCAGATTAATATCCCATCGTTTTCCGAACATATTCACGGCTCATCTTCAAGCTCTCGCGCAGGGGCCGCGTTCGCGCGAATTTTCTCTCGTGGGCAAGCTCAATGGCCATATCACCAGAATAACCTATTTTGTGAAGCTCGTTGCCGACGGCGGCGAAGTCTGTCACGCCCTCACCCATAGCCTCAGACCAAGTGCCGTCCGCTTTCTGGTCGCGAAGATGCATAAAAACAATTTGTGCTGAATGACGGCGGATGAAATCCACCGGGTCGACGCCGGCTCGAACAAGCCAATTAAGATCCGGGCCCAGCTTGGCGTCAGGAATCCGGGCCAGCGTTCCATTGAGGTCGTATTCGTTGTCCCTGACTTCATACGTGTGATTGTGAAGGTTCAGCACTACGCCGTGCTGGTTTCCGAAGGCTATGATTTTGCGCAGAAGCTCCGCCTGGGCGTCGAGCTGATCCGGCGTTTTCTTCTGCCGCGCCTCGCCCACCGATGTGCCCAAGGTTCGTCCGCCAAGTTTTTGAATGCGGGTGATGATCGTCGCCGCATAATCCATAATGGCGGCGTGCTTCGCGCGGTCCCACATGTCAGCGCCAAACGACGCGCCGAGTACCGGCAGGTGATACTTGTGCGACAGCGCGCTGATGCGTTCCACCGAATCCGGATGGCGCAGGGCTTCATGCATCAGTTCGATCGCGTCGATCCCAGCATAGCTCATGTCCGAGAAGACCTGTTCCAGCACTGGTGTGATGTCGTACTCCGGGAGCGGCGCCGCATACACCCAGGGATGCGCCGCCACGACTACTTTTTTCTTTTTGCCCGCGGTGAGTTGCCCTGGTCGCAGCGCCGCCAGCGATCCGACGCCACTTCCAACCGCGATGGCCGCGGTTGTTAACTTTAGGAAATTCCTCCGCGATGTGCAATCCGGAGACATGCTCTCATATGGCTTGGCCATGAATGCTCCTTTCGTCGCCGCGAAAGTATAGCTCCGGACCGCGTCTATCACAACAACCCCCTTTTTGAACCGACGCCCAATTACGAAGAAGGTGCGAGGATATTCTGAACGTGTCATCCTGAGCGAAGACTTCATGATCCTTAGGCTCACCACTAGTCGTGAAAATACCCTCTCCCCCTTGGGGGAGAGGGTGGCTCGCGACGGCGCTTTCACCGGCCGGCACGGGTCGGGTGAGGGGGGCCGGGTTCGCTACTTTCATGGCAGCGAATGATCGCTGCAGTTGTTCGTCGTTCGTGAATCGCGGGAAACTGCGGAGATCCTTCGCTGCTATGAAAATGGCGGAAGCTTTTGTTGAAAATACAGGAGTTACCTCCAAAGAGCCATTTTCATGCACAGTGGTGAGCCGAAGGATCATGAAGTCTGCGCTCAGGATGACAGGCGGTTGATTGTTTCACAACTTCTTCGGGAGATGGCCATCTTCCCGGCCGCACGTACCGTCTTTGCTGTGATTGGTATTTACGCCTGCGGTCTCAGTGGTGTAAGTTGGTAGTAGAAGCAGCGCGAGGCCACGCCGTTTGGTGTCTTCCCACATTGACTGACGAGGGAGACTGAGCAGGTTGGCCATCAGCGGCAGGTTCGCTGAAGGAGACCTTGCGCCGTCAACGCCGGGCCGGTAGCTCAATGGTGGAGCACTGCCCTTTTAAGGCAGGGGTTCTGGGTTCGAGTCCCAGCCGGCTCACCAGGCAGAAAACAGAAAGCAGAAAGCAGTCGCCCATGCCCGTTGGCTGACGGGCACCCAGAAACCATGAAATGTCATTCCGAGCGAAGCGAGGAATCTTGCTCTGCATCGGGTATAGGGCCCCAGAAAGACCAGGGCGAGATTCCTCGCTTCGCTCGGAATGACAGCGCATTTCAGAGCAGAAAGTCGCAAACAGCAAACAGAGAGCATTCACTATTCCCCGTTGCTCACTGCTTGCGGTTGGCTCGCTCTTACGCCGACACAGTCGCTCTGCTATTGAAAAGCTCTTCTCCTGAATCCTGAATCCTGACTTCTGACTCCCGTGCTTACGGCAGGTCTGCGAAGGGCATCATGACCGGCGGGCGGGCCATGAAGGGCAGGCGGGCGATTTCGGCGACGGCTTGCGAGACATCTTTCTCGCGCCGTGGCTCGAGGGTCATGACAAACGGCAGTTGGTTCTTGGGCATGGAAGGCTCTTGCAGCACGGAGTCGATATTGATGCGGTGCCGCGCCAGCAGGGCGCAGACGCGCGCCAGGATGCCGGGGCGGTCGCGCACCACGAGGCGGAGGTATGCGGAGATGATGTTGTCGGAAGCCGGAGCGATTCTGGAGGGGTGCCATGTCTCGTAGCCCAGCGGAGTCGCGCCTTTTCCGCCCGCCGTCATGGTGCGGGCGATTTGAACCACATCGGAGAGCACCGCCACTCCGGTGGGTTCACCGCCTGCCCCGCGCCCTGTGAGGGTGGTGTTTCCTCCTTTGTTCCCGATCAGAAGGACGCCATTGAGCGAGCCCAGCACGTTGGCCAGTTGGCTGCTGGCGGGGATCATCATGGGCCGCACGAAAATCTCCAGGCGGTCTCGGGAGCGGCGGCGCGCGGAGGCGATCAAGCGAATGGTGCGGCGCAAGCGCCGGGCGTAGGCAAAATCCACCTGCTCGACGGCGGTGATCCCTTCTGCGGGAATCTCTTCCACCCGCACGGCCTGGCCAAAACAGAGCATGGCGAGGATGGCGATTTTGTAGCGCGCGTCGTAGCCTTGGACATCGAATGTGGGGTCGGGCTCGGCATAGCCTTTTTGCTGCGCTTCGGCCAGCGCTTCGGCGAAGCTACAGCCGCGGCCCTCCATTTCCGTGAGGATGTAATTCGTGGTGCCGTTCAGAATGCCGTACACCCCCACAAACTGCTCGCCTGCCAGCCCCTCGCGGATGGCGTGCAGGATGGGCGTGCCACCCGCCACGCACGCTTCGATGCCCAGGATCACACCCGCAGCGCGGGCGCGCTCGGCAAGTTCCACGCCGTATTCCGCAATGAGTTGTTTGTTTGCGGTCACCAGGTGCTTGCCGGCGTCGACGGCCGCAAAGGCGATGGCGCGGGCTGCGGGGAGAACTCCAACCATTTCCACCACGATGTCAATTTCAGGATCGCGCACGACATCATGCCAGTCCACCGTGGTCTTTACTTGCCCGCCCAGCCAGGCCACGTCTTTCTGACGAATACCGAGCGAGCAGATGGTCTTCAGTTCCAGCTTGCAGCCGAGCCGCCGCTGGACTTCACTTTGGTGCTCGACCAAAACCTTGACCGTGCCCGTTCCAACCGTGCCGAGCCCAATTACGGCCAGCCGGGCGGTCCTGCGTGCCCCTCGCGGAGCGGTTTCGTGGCTCACGAACTGGATTCTGGGTCGGCTCATGCTGTATGCTGCGGGCTTCATGCTCGCAACCTATTCAATTAACATGTAGCGCGCTCGGCTGGCAAGAGTTTTGTGCGGCCACCCCAATCCGTCGGTAACCGCCCCGCGGAGGGGGACGGCTTGCCGTCCCCTTTCGCCGGACAGGCGGCAGATGGGTAGGGCAAGTGGGTACGGCGAGCCCTGCCCCTACACCGCCAGGGTGTTCAGGGATGTCCACCACACTTCTTGTAAGTTGGCTGCACTCAGTTTAGACTATCAGTTAGAAGCCGACAGGCTTGGCTTTAATTCAGCACAAAGGGGGGCGGCTTAAAGAGCGGGACGAGGGGTCAGAATCCCTCGGCCTTCAACCCCTTTCGGCCCATTTCTATGAACGAGACCCAAGCCCATATTTCTCGCAATCATATCCAGCAGGTCCACGGGACGGCCATTAGCGGCGAGACAGTTCCGCCGGCAGATGAATGGAATAAAGTCAGGAAGCTGGCGCTGCGGCACCTCAACCGCTTCATTTCCCTGGAGGCGAAGGTGTTGAAAGGCGATGACCCGGACGCGATTCACGACATGCGTGTAGCAAGCCGGCGCCTGCAGCAAATACTCGACCTGATTTTCCCCGCTCCACTGCCGCGTGAGGCGCGCCGATTGCGGCGCAAGATCCGGCGATGCCGGAGGACTCTCGGAGACGTACGGAATTGCGACGTGCTGCTCGAGCACGCGGAGCGGCGGCTGGCAAGGCGTCGCAACTCAAACCGGGAAGCCTGGACGGCCGTCGAACAGTATATCCAAGAGCGCCGCAACGAGAGTTTCGCAAGGGCCATTCGGAAGCTCAGCAAGTTGAACTTAGCTGTTTTTTACATGCGCACCAAAGCGATTCTGGATCGCCTCGGGCCCAAAGCTGACCAGGGGCACATCGCACTGCCTCGGGCTCACACAAATGGTGTGGTTCTTGAGCCCTTCCCGGTACGTTTGGCCCAGGCGCTGGTGCGGGTCTGGAACGAATTCGAGAAGCAGGTTGCCGTCTCCCAGAGTGATCCCCGCGCGACCTCCATTCATGCCGCGCGCATTAGCGCAAAACGACTCCGTTACCTGCTCGAGGTGGTGAGCCAGTTCGGGATGCCGGGCAGCTCACAGGCGCTCGCCTGGCTGCGGAGAATCCAACAGCATCTCGGCGATTGGCACGATATGGAAGTTCTGGAAGACATGATTGTCGAGATGATGGCCAGGCCGCAGTTTTTGCGCGATCATTTGCCGCTCGCTTTAGTTACCGGCAAACTGATTTTGCGCAATCGCGCCACCAAGCAGGGATATCGGGATAAATACTTTCGGATGACGCTTAATCCTCCCAGCCATTTGGAGATCAAAGCTTGGATGCAGGGTCTCCAGGCAGCGCCCGCCTTGGCCAAGGTTTGAAATGTTTAAATTGGAGTCTTCAAGCGGATTCTCGCAGGTCACCTGTCTGCTTTTCTGCTCCAGCTCGTTTCGCCTTTCCAGCACCTGCCGCTTCACTGGGGGCGGGACTCGCGACTGCCGGCGCCGCGGCAGGCACTTCGAAGAGCGGTTCGCGCGGTTCACCCTTAAGAACGCGTGAAATACCCGCCCGTAGCCGCTCAAAAACCGTTTGGATACCCGGCGAAGCGTCAATCACGGTGAAGTCGTATTCCTGCGCCATGGCGTCAAATTGCGCCAGCAGAGCCGTCTGGTACCTGCGGAAACTCTCGTACATGTCCTCGCTGGGATAGAGATCCATGCCGGATTCCCAATAGTCAAATCCCGTGGAAAAGACCACGCGAGGAATCAGGTCGTCGACGCCGATGCGTAAATAGAACGTGGCGTCGGGTTTCAGCGCGAAGCTGTGCACGTTATGGATCCATGCCGGGTCGAGGCCGCGCACAATCGCTCGAGCCATCAGCGAGTAGATGTATCGGTCGGTGAGGACCACAAATCCCGCGCGCAGGGCGGGAATAATCTCGTGCTCGAGCCGGTCGGCGAAATCCGTGGCGTAAAAGAGGCTCAAGGTAATGCGCCCCAGAGTGTGCCCCTCTTTGGCTTGTTGGATTCCCCTCGACGCCAACTGCGACCGCTTGATGCCGGTATCCAGCACCGCGTGGCCCTGCTGCTCCAGCCACGGCCTTAGCAGCTTGATCTGAGTGGAGCGGCCGACGCCGTCGGTGCCCTCAATCACAATTAACCGGCCTGTGAGTTCCGCCAGGCCCATTTTGGGCAATGTCACCGAATAGGTTTCTCTCATGGGGCCACCCTCAGTCGTTTGGCCTGCGCCAGCTTGGCCTTAACAATCTGACGCATCTGGACCTGTTGTTCTTCAATAGGAAGCGTCGCGTCTACGCTCGTGAGGTCGAATTCCGCAATCATGCCTTCGTACTCTTCAAGGATCTTTCCTTGAAACATCTGGAAGCTCTGCTCCGGGTCTTCGTGTAACCCCATGTCCATCCCCGCCTCATAGAACTTCACGCCGCTGCGCCCCACCAGGATGCGCTTCATGGCAACCTCGAGGGGGACGCGGAAATAGAAAGCCGCCGTGGGCTTGACGGCGAAGCTGTAGAGCTCCCGAACCCATTTGCGATCCATGCCGCGCACCACGTCGCGGGCGAAGGCCGTGTAAATATACCGGTCGCAGAGCACCACCGCCCCCGCTTTGAGCAGAGGGATAATGTTGTGCTCTATCCGGTCCGCAAAATCCGTAGCGTGAAGTAAGGAAAACGTGGCGGGGGTGAGCATCTGCTTCTTCTTTCCCCGCCGCGTGGTGTCGCGGACGAGCGGCGAGGAATTCCATTCGCTGAAGATGACCCCATAGCCTTCTGCTTGCAGCCACTCGTGCAACAACATCAACTGGGTGGACTTGCCCGAACCGTCGATGCCCTCAACCACAAAGAGCTTTCCCGGGAAACGATGCTCGCCATATCGCTTCATTCTGCTGTCCCTCGTGCTTCAGGGCGGTGAAAAACCTTGCGTCCTGTCATTCTGAGCGGAGCGAAGAATCTCGGCTTTTGAATTTTGAACGAACTATCGAGATCCTTCGTCGCCCGTCGGCTGACGGACTCCTCAGGATGACAGGTCGATGGGTATTCCACCATCCCGTTAAATTGCGGCGCCCGCGTTACTTCATGCTCACGAGTTTCCACGGCTTTTCCTGCTTGTCCAGCTTTTCGGCTTTTATAATTCCGGAGCCTTCTTTAATGGTGAGAATCTGATTGGCTTCTACTTTGGTGAACTTCTCGGTCTTCTGAGTCGTAGGCCATTTGATCGCTATTTCATCGATCACTTTCGTGTCGCCAACGCCGAAATGCAAGCGCAAATCGCTCTGGGACATTACGGAAGTTCCGCAGTGGACCTCGTCGATCTGCGTGTGTTTTCCGGTTCGCACAAAGGCCCGCGCGCCAACCGCGGTCCGGTTGCACTGCGTGCCAATTAACTTGAGTTTGATCCAATTGTTCTTGTTTCCTCCGTCATTGCGGAGGAGGGAAAAACGATCGTTCATATTGAGGACCAGGACATCGATGTCACCATCGTTGTCGTAATCCCCGAAGGCGCAGCCGCGGCTGGAGAATTGTTCCGTGACCCCCGGGCCCATCTGTTTCGACACATCTTTAAACTTGCCGTTGCCAAGATTCTTGTAGACCAGGCGCGGCGACTTGAAGGTTGCATCGAGATGGTATTTCTCGATCTCGGGATAAACATGTCCTGTAACGTGAAAAATATCCGTCCAACCGTCGTTGTCGTAATCCATGAACCCCGCGCCCCAGCAGACGTACTGGGTGTTCACGCCCAGGCCGGCGACGAAGGTGACATCGGTAAAAGTGCCGTCGCCATTGTTGTGATAAAGGTCCGGTGTATCGTCCGTGAAATTGGTCTTGAAGATATCCAGCCAGCCGTCGCAATCGTAGTCTCCGACACCGACGCCCATCCCGGCCTGTTCCTGCCCATCCTCGTTATAGGCGCAGCCGGCCATGACCGAGATATCCGTAAACGTTCCATCGTGATTATTATGAAACAAGATGCTGGGTTCAGAATCAACTGCCACGTAGATGTCCGGCCAGCCATCGTTATCAAAATCATATGCGACGGAGGTGATGGAATACCGTTGACCCGGCTTCAGAATGCCCGCTTTATCCGAAACATCGCTGAAGGTGCCATCCTTGTTGTTGTGGTAGAGGATGTTCGTGCCGCCCGGCAGGCCGCGCGGCCCGCACATCACGGGGACGCCTTTCCACTGGCAATAACCGGTCGCGCCGGGCACCGGCACGGTTTTGATATCCAGCTCAATGTAGTTGCAGACAAACAGGTCGAGGAATCCGTCCCGATCGTAATCGACCCAGGTGCATCCTGAACCCCAGCGCACGCGCTCTTCCCAGAGCCCCGCCTTCTTTGTCACATCCGTAAAAGTCCCGTCCCCGTTGTTGTGCCAGAGAATGTTGTGGCCCCAGAAGCAACTGAACAGATCGTCCCATCCGTCGTTGTCGTAATCGCCGACGCAAACCCCGGTCCCCCATCCCGTTACGCCCAGCCCAGCCTTCTCTGTGACGTCGGCGAAGGTTCCGTCGCGATTGTTCTTGAACAGGTGTTGAATGGGACCCTTGCCGGGTGGGTACGGCAATTCTTCAAACCGCACGCCGTTCGTCAAGTAGATATCCAGCCATCCGTCGTTGTCGTAATCGAAAAAGGCTACGCCACTCCCCTTGGCTTCGACGATGTACTTCTTACTCGCCACTCCGCCCCAGACGTTGGGCACGTTCAGGCCCGCCTCCTCCGCTACGTCCACAAAAGTCACGGGCGAGGCTTCCTGCGGGTGGGGAACTGTGGCCGCTTCGAGCGTGGGCGTGCGTGTCCAGCGCCAGAGAGGAGTTGTAAGAACTTCGAGGAGCTTGGAGCCCAACAGGACGCTCGAAGAACCGAGGATTTGACGACGAGAAAGCTTCATTGCTTGGTCTTGTTGTTCTGCGGCCCGGTCAGCGGCCATCGGGCACGAACCCGAGCGCGTGCTGCATAAAATCCCGGCGCAGCGAAATTAATCTGCCATTATACTACAGACATAGCGTCTGCGGCGGAAGAGGGGCGCAACGAAAGCCGCGGGCAAGTCACGTTGACTTCTCAACTCCCCGACCCTTTGTTTTCATAGACATTCTCGCTTTGTTCCACCGTTTTCAATGCCTGCAACCGGTTTCGCGCGACGGCGCAAAGAACGCGGAGGACGCAAAGTCGCACCACCCCCAACCCCACCTCGCCCGAGGAGGGGAGTTCGCGATTCCCCTCCTTGGATAAGGAGGGGTCAGGGGTGGTTGGATTCTTGGCCGACCCTTTGTTTTCATAGACATTCTCGCTTTGTTCCCTCGATTCTGCGCGGCTGATCTTGTCGGCGCCACCGTTTTTCGTTCCTGGCCGGCCTAGGGGCGGTTCGCGAACCGGCCCCTACATGTCACGCCGTCTCGATCCTTTGTTTTCATAGACATTCCCGGTTCGTTCGTCGAATTAATTCATTGGGGGCCACCGTGACGGGTTCAAGACCTTCTTGGCTCGCAACCGCCCGCCTCAAGCGGGGTGCCACGCCAAGCCGTCTCTGGGCCGAAGGTCGGGCGAGTCCGGCGATGCGGTCCACTGAGCCCGCCGGGCGTCAGATTCCAGCCTAGACTCTCAGGGGTAGCTTGCCAAGGGAATTCCGCGTACTGGGAGACTTTGGCACCCGAACCGCGAGTTTCGGAGTCCGGCGCGGACTCGGCCATTTTGCAGAGGAAAACCGGCGTCAAAGAGAATTGAGCGAGAAAAGTGTACCTGTGACCGTGTTGGCGACCCGCTACTTGTTCAGGTGGCGAGTTCGTGCAAAGCCCTCGACATCCCGTGGGCACAAGAACTCAACATGCACCCCGTTCCGCTCGAGTGCGGCCCGAAATAACCACCAGTTGGTGTCCACGGCATTTAGAATTGGAGGAGAGTCCGGGTGCGCGCGTGCAACTGCAACGAACACGCGATCTGACCGGTCAAAGCCCGTCAAAGCAGGGTCATTAGGGAACTCAGCAAAGTTGCTTCCGTCCTCAGTGGGGTTGATATGTACCTGGTCACATCTTTGGGGATTCGCCTGATTGGTCAATACCCATTTCAGAAAAGCATCGCCTTCGCCCGGTTCCCCTTCAGAGCGTAATCGGGCTCGATATTCCGAAAGTATCAGATAGCCGTCATCCAAGACAATTCTGCCTGTGGCCTTGATCCCTTCTAGTTGCCGCACGCATGAAATGACGCAATCCTGGGACGCTTGGGGGGCCATGGCCGCGCCCGTTGGCCACGACTCCGACGTTGGTATCGATGATGACGGCTATTGGCGGCCTGCCTTCTGCCGTTCCATGGCGGCGACCGTCATGTCGGCAAGTTCACCTATTTCGTCACCAAAGAAATCCGCCGGCCAATTCCTGATATTCCCGTATGCATCCACGTCGAGTTTCTCGATTGCGGAGCTTCCATTTTCAAGGTGGCAGAAATAGAGGGCGGTGTCCTCTGGTTTGAGAGCTTCTCGCGCAATCCGTCGCTGGATTCTCCGCAGGAGGTGCTCACTGTGGCTCTCCACAATGATCTGCAAGTTCCGGTTCGTAATTGCATCAATCAGGACGTCCGCCAAAGCGGCTTGAGCGAAAGGATGCAGGTGTATCTCCGGCTGCTCAAGAAGAAGCGTTGAGCCGTCTGGGAGCGTCGCGCAATTGGCTAGGACGGGGAGTATTTGAGACACGCCAAATCCGACGTCGGGAAGAAGCACATCCGTTGCGCTCGGTGTTATTTTGACGTGGCACTGGTAGATTGTTTGCGATTCACCCACGGGCTGCAACCTGAAGGAGTAGATCAGACCCATCTGTTTCAACCATTTCGCGACCTGGGTCACTGTTTTCGAAGCCAGCAGGGCTGGAATTGCCTGCTCTCCATCCCATCCTGCGTCCAGCGGCTTCTCTCCCCCCCATTCATAGACTCTCCAAGGGTACGAGCGAAGCGGTCCGAGGTAGTGTACCTTTCGGAATAGGTTTTCAAAGGCAAGTTGAAGATCAGGTAAGTATGCGACGCGTTCGAATTCTCGTAACGCGTCGGGCGGGAAACCGTAGCACTTGATAGGTGCGCCTACTGGAGAACTGACGGACTCCTCCTGGCCGAGTTGTTGAGTTACTTGATACTTCTCCTCCGCCCCTAGGATCCGGCGCATTCCGAACCGTTGTTGGCCGAGCTCGCCAATTCCATACTGAAAGGAATCTACCGTCGGCCCCTCCTTCCCCAAGAAGATCGAAGTGCTGAATGAAATCCCGTTGGGGCTGTACAATGGATCAAGCTGCGTCTTCTGATGGTCCACCACCGATTGTTCATCAGTCCAGGCCAAACACAGCTTTACCGCCTCAGCCGCGTGGTGACCATGGATGATGTCCAGAAGCGTTCCCAAGGTTACTGGCGATTCATCCGTCCCAGTGTAAAGAACCCTGTTGCGGTCTGAAAACTCGGCGGTCTGCTTGAGCAAAGGCAAGATTTGGAGAATGCTTGTCTTCCCCGAGCTGTTGGTTCCAAAGAGTCCGGTGAGGCGGCCCAGCCGAAGGTCGCCCGTATCCTTCCATGACTTGAAATTTTCGGCACGCAGGCGGGTTATCATACAGTTAACCCTCCTCTCACATTCTATAGGGAGAGTTTACCACAATGAGTTAGTCGGTTTAGCCGGCTGGCGCAGAGCGAAGCTCTGCGTTTTGGCGCATTTCCAAACCCTGAAGCCGCAGAGCTTCGCTCTGCGACAGCCACGACGCGTTCATCCAGTGGGCTCGAAAACCTTTCCACCCTTCACGGTCGTGACAGCTTCAAGTTTCTGGCGTCCCGTGCGGGTCTTGCCGTCAGAGTCGGTGAAGGTGAACTCTCCGTCTTTCAACTCCAGCACGCTGACATCCGCCTCGGCGCCTGGTTTGAGAGTTCCGATTTCGGCGCCGAAGTTGAAGACCCGTGCAGAATTTACGGTAGTGCGCGCAATGACGTCGTGCAGGCTCATTCCCAAGACCAGAAACTTGGAAAGGGTTGTTAACTGGTCGTAAACGGGCCCGTTGATGTTCGCGGAGTACAAATCGCTGGAAATGGTGTCCGGTGAAAAGCCCTGTCCCAAGCATTTCTCCATAACCTCGAAAGAGAAGCTCCCCGCGCCGTGTCCCACGTCAAACAGAACTCCCCGCTCACGGGCCTCGACCACTTCCGGTGTGAGCTTGCCGCCGGCGTCCAGCAAACCATGGGGGTGACTATTGAAAGAGTGGGTCACCACATCGCCCTTTTTCATGAGCGCGAGGAACTCCTTGAGGGGCGTGTACGATCCACCAATGTGGATCATGATGGGCAAGCCGGCTTCGTCCGCGGCCGCGCGAGCGCGCCTCATGCCTTCGAGATCATTGGGTCCGGTATAGTGCTCCGAGAAGCGAATCTTGAATCCCACGATTGACTCCCGATTCTGATTCGCCGTTTCGACGGCAAGTTTCGGGACGCAATAGCGCAGGTCTTCGAGTTCTCCCATGTTGGGCGTGCCGCCCGCTACCATGCCGATCGAGACCACGTGCAGGAGAGCGCGAATCCGAGTCGCCGAGCGCTCAATGATAAAGCGCCGAAAGGCGGGAAAGGTGAAGGCGCCGGAAGTTCCTGCATCGATGACGGATGTGACGCCCCTTCGCACGCAGTAGGGGTCCGGCTCGATGCCGTACGGGCCGACGTAGGGGAAAACGTGAGTATGGATGTCGATGATCCCCGGCGTTACGATCTTCCCCTGGGCGCGGATGACTTGCCCTGCCTGCCCCTCGGGAATATCCGGCGCCACTCTTGCTATCTTCCCGCCGCGCACCGCGACGTCAAGTTCCGCCTCCAGGCCTTGCGAAGGATCGATTACCTTTCCGCCCTTGATCAGCAGGTCGTAGGGTTTCTGTTCGCCGGTTTGCGGAGAACTCCCGGCGGTCGGCCCCGGCACAAGCGGCGCGGCGCATAGAACTAAAGACTGTCCAGCAGTGGTGAGCATCGTACGGCGGGTCATGGGAAATCAGAAAGCAGAAATTAGAAATCAGAAACGGGAAACTGGAAAATAGAAACTGGAAAATGGAAAGTGGAAACTGGAAAATGGAAACTGGGGCCTACTTCCCAGTAGTTATTTTCCAGTTTCTATTTTCTATTTTCCAATTTCCAGTTTCCTCCGCCTTATAGTTTGCGATACAACAACGCCTTCTTCACTTCGCCGATGGCGCGCGTCACGTTGATGCCGCGGGGGCAAGCCTCCAGACAGTTGAAGACGGTGCGGCAGCGCCAGACTCCGTCTACGGAATCCAGGATTTCCATACGCTCCGCCGCGCCTTCGTCGCGGCTGTCGAAGATGAAGCGGTGGGCATTGACGATCGCCGCCGGGCCAACGTAATCCTGGTTCGCCCAGAACGAAGGGCAACTCGTGGTGCAGGCGCCACAGAGGATGCACTTTGTGGTGTCATCGAACTTTTCCCGGTCCTGCGGCGATTGCAATCTTTCCTTCTCAGGTTCCGGTGAGTGGGTGATGAAGTAGGGTTTCACACTCCGGTACTTGGCCAGGAACGCGTCCATGTCTACCAATAGGTCTTTGATCACACGAAAGCCGCGCATCGGTTCGACCGTGATATGCTCGCCCAGATTCCTCAGCAGCTCCTTGCAAGCCAGACGATTCGATCCGTTGATGACCATGGCGTCCGAGCCGCAGATGCCGTGCGCGCAAGAGCGGCGGTAGGTGAGCGATCCGTCAAGGTACCATTTGACATGGTTCAGGGCGTCCAGAAGCCGGTCAGTAGCCTCGGCTTCCACCTTATATTCACCCCACCACGGTTCTTTGTCCGACTCAGGATTGAACCGCTTGATTTTCAAAACAACTTGCATCAGTAACTCCCCTGATTGGGCCGCCCCCTCACCCGTCCCGCTCCGGCGGATGAAAGCGCCGGCAGCAGGACACCCTCTCCCCTGAGGAGAGGGCTGTGTATTCAAAGGCGGGCTTTCGCATTCATCGCTGTGCGCGCACCCTTTGGCCTTTACACTTCAGCCTTTAACCTTCACCCCGCCGACTGTCGACTTTCGACTCTTGACTCTCAATTTCTTCAGTACTTCCTCTCCTTCGGTTCGAACTTCGTAATCGTCACCGGCTTATACCGAAACTCGATCCCCTTTTCGCCCTTATACGCCAGGGTATGTTTCAGCCAGTTCGGATCATCGCGCTTTGGAAAGTCCTCGCGGAAGTGCGCTCCGCGGCTCTCCTGGCGGACCAAAGCGCTTTCCACCAGGACCTCAGCAAGGTCCAACAGGCCGCCCAACTCGATCACTTCCAGCAATTCGGTGTTGTAGCAAGCGCTCTGGTCCTCGACCTTGGCTTGCCGGTAGCGGGCGCGAAGCTCGCGCAGCCGTTCGCGCATCGCCGTCAAGCCCTTGGCATCGCGGAAGACCGAGGCTTTATCCATCATCTCGTCCTGGAGCGCGTCACGGATATCGGCCGGGCGCTCCGTGCCGCGAGAATTCTTCAGTTCGCTCGCGAGCGCCCGCGCGGGCTCGTCGGCCTTGGCAGGCAATGGCGCCCAGTCATTCTCCTTGATGAACTTCGCCGCGTGCCGCCCGCCGCGCCGCCCGAACACCAGAATGTCGACCAGGGAATTCGTCCCCAAGCGGTTGGCGCCGTGGACGGAAACGCAGGCCACTTCGCCTGCCGCGTAGAAGCCGGGCAGCGGCGTGCTTTTCTCATCGATGACCACCCGCCCCTCTACATCCGTGGGTATTCCGCCCATGGCGTAGTGTGCAGTCGGCTGAATGGGCACTAGGTCCTTGAGCGGTTCAATACCCAAGTAGGTACGCACGAATTCGGTAATATCCGGAAGCTTCTTATCCAGCACATCTTTGCCGAGATGGGTCAGATCGAGGTGAACGTAGTTCTTTCCATCGATGCCGCGCCCTTCGCGGATTTCCTGGTAGATGGCGCGCGACGTCATGTCACGCGGGGCAAGGTCCTTGAGCGTGGGAGCGTAGCGCTCCATGAAGCGCTCACCTGTCTTGTTACGCAAAATGGCGCCTTCTCCACGCGCCGCTTCGCTCAGCAGAATTCCCATCTTGTAGATTCCAGTCGGGTGGAACTGGAAGAATTCCATGTCCTCGAGCGGAATCCCGCGCCGGTAGGCCACCGCCATGCCGTCGCCGGTCAGCGAATGGGCGTTCGAGGTGACGCGGAACATTTTCCCGCATCCGCCGGTTGCGAAAAGCACGGCCTTGGCATGGAAGGTGTGAATCTCTCCAGTGGCCAGGCACATCGCCACAACTCCGGCGCATCGTTCCTGTTCGACCAGCAAGTCCAGCACGTGATACTCATCGTAGAAATGCACCTGGTTCTTGATGCACTGCTGGTAGCAGGTTTGCAAAATCATGTGCCCGGTGCGGTCCGCCGCGTAACACGACCTGCGCACGGCTGCCTTGCCGTAATCCCTAGTGTGCCCGCCGAAGGGCCGTTGCGCGATCTTGCCCTCAGGAGTACGGCTAAAGGGCAAACCCCAGTGCTCGAGGTCGTACACGGTCTCGATTGCCTCGCGGCACAATATTTCCGCCGCGTCCTGGTCGACAAGGTAGTCGCCGCCCTTCACCGTGTCGAACATGTGCCATTCCCAATGGTCCTCTTCGAGGTTGCCGAGCGCCGCCCCAATTCCACCCTGGGCCGTCCCCGTGTGCGAGCGCGTGGGGTAAAGCTTGCTCAACACCGCCACCTGGCCGTGCCCGGCGAGTTGCAGCGCCGCCATAAGGCCCGCGCCCCCAGCTCCCACAATCACCGCATCGTAGCGTTGTGCCATAAGCAGTCCAGAGTCGAGAGTTGAGAGTTGAGAGTCCGGAGTACTCTTGACTCTCGACTCTCAACTTCCTTACGGTCGAAACGTTAAAATCGTCAGCGACCCGAGAGTCAAAAGAACAAACCCAAAAACATAAAGCGAGGCCAGGGTGGCAACCTGCCAGCCCTTTGCTCGCACGTAGTCTCCCACCAGGGTTCGAATGCCGTTCAGCCCGTGAATGAGAGCCAGCCAGAGCATCACCAGGTCGTACGTCCTCCAGAACGGCGTGGCGTAGCGGCGCGCCACAAACTGAAAGTCGATATTATCGACGTTGTGGATAAGGTGCATAATCAGCAGATGCCCCAATGCCAGAAAGAGCAATACCACGCCCGACACCCGCATGAACATCCAGGCGTAAAGTTCCAGCCCGCTTTCCGGTCTTGGTGTGCTCGCTCCGTTCATCGGCTTCTTCTTTCTCCTCTGCGTTCTTCGTGGGGGCGCAGGGGGTGCATCCCAATGTGCCCCTACTTCATTATGGTGCTTGCCATGTAGATCGCCGTGGGAATGAAGACCACGGCAAATACGATCCCCACCGCGTAAACAAGCTTGCGGTGGACCACCGTGGCTTCCGGCCAGAAATCAACGACGCAAATCCGCACCCCGTTCAGGGCATGATAGAGCACCGCTCCCACCAAGGCGATCTCACCCACCCGAAAGGGCGGATAACGGTAAAGGAAAAGCAGCTTGTTGAAAATCGCCGGACCCCAACCCACTAATGCGATGTCTACGATGTGGACCAGCAAGAATAGAAACACGCCCACGCCGGTCACGCGGTGCAGAATCCAGGACCAGTGCCCCGGTCCTCCCCGATAGGTAAGGTATTCTCGAAATTTGACCATGTCTGTCCGCTTCGCTGTTGGATCAGCCCTAAAACTCAATTCTACTGGAATAGCGTGTGGGATTTCAAACTGATAGGAGTCAGAAGTCAGGAGTCAGTAGAAAAGAAGCAGCCCTCTCCCGAGGGGAGAGGGTGGACCGCGACGGCGCTTTCACCAGCCGTCGCGGGCCGGGTGAGGGGTCGGTTCATGGGATTGAGGGTCCAGGGTCGCACAAAGAAACGTAGGGGCAACCCTTGTGGTTGCCCGCGGGCAGCCCAAACGGCTGCCTCTAAAATCTACTCGGCTTGTGTGAAGATCTCCGCCAGTGGGATAGACAATCCGGGCAGCATCTGGGGTTCCTCAAACGCATGCGCCGCATCGGCGCTCCGGACTTCCGGCTCGAGCCTTCCGGGAATGTAACGGTAAGCGAGGTGCGTGCTCGGGTAGAAGAGCCAGACGGCCTTGGTTCCGGCAGTGAGGTATTGCCTGACCTTGAGGATCAAATCGTCGGCGCGGTCGTTCTCGGAGACGATTTCGATCACGAGATCGGGGGAAAGCGGTAATGGGACTTTGTGAAGATCAACTCCGTGCAAGCGACCAGTGCTGATGAATGCCACATCCGGACGCCGGACCACATCGTGCGCGAGTTGCACGTCGGTTTCGCTGGTTACGCCCCCCAGTTTGCGCGCTTTGACAAATGATCTCAAGCGCGAGTTCAATTCATCACGGGTTTCGTTGTGAAAGTAATTAGCGGACGGCGTCACGATGAGTTCCCCCTCGCTTAATTCGTACCGCACGCCCACGGGTTCTTCGAGCGCCAGATAATCATCGATGGTAAGCAAGGTCTTGGTAGCCATTCACACCCTCTATGCGTTGAGGATATCACACGTGGGACGCTTTTTCAGCCCCGCGCGCAACGGGGGACAGGCGTCGCTGGCTCGACATTGGCGCCACGAGTCGCGGTCATTCCCGCGAAAGCGGCAATCCGCTGAAATTCCTTCAAACCGTCCTGGCCGGCGCGGCGGGGATGCTGGGAAGCGGCTTGCTTTCACCCGGACCGTGCAATTTCTGGCATGGTTTCTTGCGGCGAGCCAAGTGGAGATAATCCAGAACGAGTTGCCGCTTGAGAAGTTGGATGGCTCTCGCCGGGTCCACGCCCTTGGGGCAGGCACGGGAACACTCGCCGGCGTAGTGGCAGCGGAACGCGCCGCCCGCACCGCCTGTGAGTTGGTTGCGCTCGCGCCGCCCGTCGTCGCGCGTGTCACGGTTGTAACGCTCCGCCGCCGCCAAGGGCATCGGTCCCAAGTAGCGCGCGTCGGTGGCGAGAGTGGGGCAGGCGGCCATGCAGCAGCCGCATTTTATGCAGTAGGTGAATTGCAGGTAGGCTTCGAGTTCCTCCGGTGACTGATAAAACTCGCCTGCCGGATCGTTGATCTCGTCCTCGTCCGCGCGCGTCACGTAAGGCTTCAACGCGCGGTGCTTGTCCAACATCGTCGTCAGATCGGGGACCAGGTCGCGCACGATGTCGAAATTCGGCAGCGGGCCAACGGTGAGATCGGTCGTGGCGATGTGCAGGATTTGCGTGTTGCAGGCCAGGGTCGGTTTGCCGTTCAGCAGCATGCCGCACGAGCCGCACACGCCCATGCGGCAAGAGTAGCGCCAGGCCAGCGTCGCGTCCAGGTTCTCTTTGATGTAGTGCAACCCGTCCAGCACCGTCATGCCCTCGCGCACAGGGATGGTGTAAGTCTTCACGTAAGGCGCGGGGTCGCTTTCAGGATTGTAGCGCGTGATGTGAAAGTTAATCTCGCGTACGGCTTTGCTGGTTTCCGGCATAGCTACCCCCTGCCTCCCGCTTGAGCGATGGCATGCGCAACGACGGCCGCCCACGTGCCCAATCCGAATAGTCCCAACCCCACCACCACGAGGACCACAGTCGTAAGTTTTTCCACCGCAGGCTTCAGCGTCAACTCGAACAGAATCGTCCGCAGGCCGTAAAGGCCGTGATAGAGAGCGACTCCGAGCAGAAGAATGTAAGTGACGGTGAAAAATAGCCTGCCATCGCGAAACAGGCTGTTGGCCTTCGAGACCGCTTCGCCTGCGTGCGGAGCAAACAAGTGCGTCGTCCCGCCCAGATGCATGATCAGCATGTGAAGGCCCAGCAGGAAGAGGATCACCACCCCCGCCGCCATGTGCCACGTCCAGTATTTCGTTTCGCGCATCTTCTCTCCTATGCCGATTGCCGGCTGTCATTCCGAGCGAAGCGAGGAATCTCGCTCTGGTCGAAAATAGTCGCCGCCCACCCCCTCACCCGGCCCGCCCCGGCTGATGAAACCGCCGGCTGCCGTCCACCCTCTCCCCCAAGGGGGAGAGGGCTGTGATCTTCGACTACTGCCCTCTCCCGCGGGGAGAGGGTGTCGCGCGACGGCGCATTCATCAGCCGTCGCGGGACGGGTGAGGGGTCGTTTTCAAGCCGCCACCACCCTGGTTGATCTCGTAGCGCTGAGCTTTAGCTCAGCACGTGCCGACCCTTCGCTCCGCTCAGGGCAGGCTCTAAAGGTCGGCGCTACTTTGCCAATCCAAGGAACTGATAACCTCCCGCCGCAAGAAACAGCGCCGCCAAAATCATCATAGCGATCAGCAGCGGTCGCTGCACGTTCAGCGACGTCTTGTAGGGATACACGGGTTCGATGGGCTTACCCACCGCGAATCCGAGCTCAACAAGCACCAGACGCACGCCGTTGAAAGCGTGATAAGCAAAAGCCGCAAAAACCAGAAACTCCCCGAACTTGAAAAGGGGTTGGTGTAGCGGACCGCCTTCGACCCACAAGTAAACGCCCGTGGCGCGCAGGCTGGTTACCACCACGTGCATCAAAAAGTAGCAGAGAATACCGAGGCCGGTCAGGCGATGCAAGATGTAAGCGTAGCGCTCGACGCCCCATCGCCCGCCCCCTAGCCATCCCCAGATTCCCAGCCGATTGTCGTGCCGTTGGATTGCGGCCATTACTGCCTCCTGCAGAAGCCGTCAGCTATCAGCCGTCAGCATTCAGCCAAATTGCTTGTCATCCTGAGGAACCCGGCTTTTTGGGCGACGAAGGATCTCAGCAGTTCGTTCGTGAGAACGGCCATCGGGCATCGAAAGGAACTGCTGGGATGCTTCGCTGCGCTCAGCATGACAGATGGATACACAATCATCCGGTGTACTTCCGGCCTTGCTCCCCGAAGGGGAGCACAGTGAGTAGCCGTGGGTGGAAGCCACGGATGCCATACCATCGAGTGCCACTCGGCCCTGAAGGGGCCGAACATCCTTCTTGGTCAACCCCTTCGGGGTTGCGGCGTCTTTCAGCCGCCAACCGTGGGCTTGCGCCCACGGCCACTCACGGTTCACCGCTTCGCGGTGGGAACGTGCATTCAGCTGTCATCCCTAAGAATTTATAATTCACCACTCACTATTTCTTAATATTTCCGCTCCACCGGTTTCCAATTCGTAATGGTGACGGGCTTATACTCCAGCCTCGGCTCGCCGCAGGTGTAATAGACCATCGAGTGGCCGAGAAATTTTTCGTCGTCGCGCTTGGCGAAATCCGTCCGGGCGTGGGCGCCGCGGGATTCCTGGCGCGCCAGGCCGGCGAATAGAAGCACTTCGGCCAACTCGAGCATGTTCTCGGTTTCGAGGGCTTGAACCAAATTGGTGTTGTAGACGCGGCTCTTGTCCTGAAGGCTGATGTGCTTGAACCGCTCCTTCAGTTCGGCGATTTTCGCGAGACCCTCTTGGATGGATTCGCCGGTGCGGTAGACGCCGGCATGTGTATCCATCAAGGTGCGAAGTTCGCGTCGGATTTGCGCAGGTTTCTCGGAGCCGTTTTGTTTGAGCAGGCCTTCGAAAATGCGTTTCTCTTCTTCCTGAGCTTTGCTTTCCGGCAGATCGCTCAGCTTGGGGCTTGCGGCCAGGTACTTGGCGATCTCACCGCCGGTGATGCCGCCCCAAACGAGGCATTCCGCGGTCGAGTTGCAACCCAGGCGGTTGGCGCCGTGCATCGAGTGGCAGGCCACCTCGCCCGCGGCCCAGACGTTTTCCACTTTCGTGCGGCCGTTGATATCGGCTTCGATCCCGCCCATCGAGTAATGCGCTACGGGACGGATGGGAATGGACGTAGTGATCGGGTCGATCCCCAAGAACTTCATGCACACTTCGCGAATAAGAGGCAGGCGCTTATTGATTCGCTCGGCGCCCAGGTGGGTCAAATCGAGGTTGATGTAATCAAGGCCGTCAGGGCCCGGGAAGCCGCGACCCTCGAGGATTTCCGTCATTTCGGAGCGCGAAACGATGTCGCGCGGCGCAAGCTCCATCATCTTGGGCGCGTATTTCTCCATGAAGCGCTCGCCCTTGTTGTTGCGCAGGTAACCGCCTTCGCCGCGGCAACCCTCGGTCATCAGAATTCCCGAGGGCACGAGGCCGGTAGGGTGAAACTGAAGGAACTCCGGATCTTCGAGGGCCAGGCCAGCGCGGTAGGCGATGGCCTGCCCGTCGCCCGTGACGGTTTGGGAATAGGTCGTGAAACCGTAAAGATTCCCCAACCCGCCCGACGCAATCAACAGGGCCTTGCCGCGCAGCACGTAGAATTCGCCTGAAGGAAGATCGTATAGCGTCAGCCCTGCGAAGCGCCCGCCCTCGAGAAGCAGGGAAGTCACGAAGCACTCGTCGTAGCGCCTGAAATTCTTGTACTTGAGAAGAGTGTCGTAGAGAGCCTGCATTTCGAAGAAGCCCGTCTTATCAGCCGCCATGCAGGCGCGCGGAAAAGAATGGCCGCCGAACGGCCGTTGCATGATGCGCCCATCCTCGCGGCGCGACCATGGGCATCCCCAGTGTTCGAGCAGCCGGATTTCGTCCGGCGAGGCCTTCACGAAGCGGTCCACCACGTCCTGGTCCGCCAGGAAATCGGAGCCTTTCACGGTGTCCCAGGCGTGCAGTTCGAGGCTGTCGCCTTCTTCGGGCCGCATCACGGCTCCCGTGCCACCTTCCGCGCACACGGAATGCGCACGCATGACCTGCACTTTTGAGACGATCCCAATGTCGGCGCTGCCGCGCGTTTTGATCGAGAGTTCGACCGCGTCGCGCAGCCCGGCAAGGCCGGTTCCGAAAATCAAAACATCATGAGTGATCTGCTGCATGCTTCACATGCTCCTTGGGCACGCCATTGTGTCACCGGCTATTCTGGATGTCGAGAGACACAAAGTCCGCTAGCGCGCCGGCTCGGACTCAGGGTGATTTTGTTCCTTCCTGTAAATCCTTTAAGCCTTAGCCAGTTGTAACTTCCTCTGGACAATTCCCTCACGGGCTTGTATCCTGCGATGGTGCTTGCTGGGGAGGCGCTGTGGAACTGGACGAGATCGTCATCCGACCGGTTCGTGCTACTGAGGAGGCCCGTTACGAGGAGCTGATGCAGCGGCATCACTATCTGGGCGCTTTGCCGAAGATCAGCGAGACGCTATGGTATGTGGCCAGTTGGGGTGAAGCCTGGGTGGCGCTGGTGAGCTTCTCGGCCTCGGCGCTGAAGTGTGCGGCGCGGGATCGCTGGATCGGCTGGGATTTTCGTCAGCGTTACCGCCGTTTGAAGTTGGTGGCCAACAACAGCCGCTTTCTGATTCTGCCGGAATGGCACGCGCCCAACTTGGGGTCACGCGTTCTGGCACTGTGCCAGAGGCGTGTGGGGCGTGATTGGGAAGAGACTTTCGGTCACGGCTTGGTGTTGCTGGAGACCTTTGTCGATCCTGAACGTTTCCGGGGCACGGTCTATCGGGCGGCGAACTGGACGTATGTGGGCAACACGCGCGGGTTTCGCCGCACGCGTTGGGGCTACAGTGCTAACCCCGAATCTCCCAAGATGGTCTTCCTGAAACCCCTGCGAGCCGATGCCCACGAGTTGTTGTGCTCGGCCACGCTCCCTTCACCTTATCGCCCAGGAGAGTCGAAAATGATGCTCAGTGCCGCTCAGATGCAATCCCTGCCTGCGTTTTTTGCCGAGATTTCCGACCCTCGCCGGGCTCAAGGCAAGCGTCATCGCTTGCCCACGGTGCTGGCGATTGCCGCCGGAGCGGTGTTGTGCGGCATGCGCGGCTACAAGGCCATCGCCGATTGGGCGCAGAGCCTGGGGCAGAAGGCGCGGCGGCGGTTCGGCTGTCGTTGGGAAAAAGGCCGCTACGGGGTGCCCAGTGAATACGTCATCCGCAACGTGCTGATTCGCGTCCAGCCGGCGGACCTGGACCACGCCCTGCGACGCTGGAACGAACTCTACGCCGGGGAAGATGAGAGTCTGGCCATCGACGGCAAGACCCTGTGCAATGCCCTCGATGATCAGGGTCAGCAGACCCACATCATGGGCGTCGTCGGTCATGAGACCAAGATCTGCCACACCCAAAAAAAGTGGGTACCTTGCCCGTAGAAGGCCGGGAAGAAGTCAAACGCACGAACGAGATCAAGATGGCCATCCCCCTGTTGGAGGTCATCGACATCCGGGGCAAGGACGTGACCGCC
Source organism: uncultured Acidobacteriota bacterium (assembly GCA_963838915.1). GTDB lineage: Bacteria > Acidobacteriota > Terriglobia > UBA7540 > UBA7540 > CAVROP01. Next base: position 26,630 of record CAWIUZ010000300.1, on the reverse strand, counting down.
GACGCCTTGCTGGCTCAGCGCGAGTTGGCCGACTACATTGTTCGGCGCGGGGGCCATTACCATTTCACCGTCAAAGGCAATCAAGCGGGGACGCTCGAAGACTTGGCCTTGTACTTTCAGGATCGGGGGAAGCGGCCGCCCGATTACGTCGAGCATACGCCGCCTGACCATGGACGGATCGAAACGCGCCAGATCTGGACCACCCCCGAGCTCAGCGACTACCTCCGTTTCCCCCACGTTGGCCAAGCCTTCGTGGTGGAGCGTCGGAGCATGGAGAAAAGGACCGGCGAGGTCTCCTCGGAGATCGCCTACGGCATCACCAGCCGCCCGCCGGAACAAGCCAAGGCCCAGCGGGTTCTCCAAGTCAACCGCGGCCACTGGGTGATCGAGAACAGTTGCCACTACATTCTGGATTGGACCTTTGATGAAGACCGCAGCCGCATCCGTACCGGTTACGGACCGGAAAACATGACCCGGCTGCGTCGCTTCGCCATCGGGGTGATCAAGTCGAAAGGAGGAAAGAGCGTGCCGCAGAAAATGCGCCAGCTCGCATGCCGCGTGCGCCTGGTTTTCGACTACCTGCGCATGACCGAAAACTCAGGCGCTCGCCAAGGGCGGGACTAAGCGGCACGACCCAATAAACCTGTGGTGGGAAGTAGTTCCAGGCCGTCCGCTCGATCTCCACCTTGCCCCGTGCGTCCCGCTCGGCGGCGGAGCAAAAGTAGCCGGTCGCCAGCGCTCACACCCCTAAGTCGATAGGCCTGCTCCGGCCCACTCTGAGAACAAATCCGCCGTGGGCTCGGACTTCACGTCTCTTGACAAGACCGCATCGTAGGCTAGAATGTGCCTATGTCAAAACTCGTTCTGCTCGTTACGCGTGAGGGCCTGGGCCACGTTGATGCCAACGATAGACAATTTGGATTGGAGATGTTCGACCGGCTTCTGCACGCGTGGGAGAGTCAGCCGGTCAAGCCTCACGCCATGTGCTTCTACACCGACGGCGTTAAGTTGGTCTGCACCGGGTCACCGGCGCTGTTGGGTCTGAAGATACTCCAGAGCCAGGGTGTTCGCTTGGTTTCGTGCCGGACGTGTCTCGAGCACTTCCAGCTCACTGAAAAGGTCGCGGTTGGGGAAATAGGGGGAATGAACGACATCGTCGGCATCCTGGTGGAAGCCGACAGTGTGGTGACGGTCTAAGCGCGAGACATTAGGATTTTCTGCCGGCCTCGATAACTAGAACCCGCTCGCCTTCATGGTCTAGCCGTATAACCGCTTCTTGAGGCGCCAGCCAGTGGACAGAGAGCACTTCTTCGGAGCTTTCAAACCGGGATTCGCTCATCGGCTTCATATTCCAGAATCGAACCACCTTGGTGATATCGCTCGTGTCGTAACACACCCAACCCGCGTGGCTCTCGACCTCGACATCAAAGCCAGTCTCTTCCCGGACCTCTCGGATGGCGCACTGTAGCCAGGATTCGCCCGGCTTGACCTTGCCTTTGGGGAGTGTCCAATCCTGATGGCGTCGTCGACGAATGACGATCAGCTCACGGCCATCGCTGGTCGGCCGCCAAACGAGTCCACCGGCGGCGGCTACGATTTTCACAGGCATGTCAGAAAACTTCATGTCTTTACCCTCAGCAGTAAATACGACCCCGCCAGTCCAAAAAGCACGTCCGGTGACCAGGCGGCGACCAGGGGCGGCAACTGACTCAGGTTGCCCATGGCTTCGAACAAGCTGGAGATGGACCAGTAGAGAATAGCGATGCCGATACTCAGTGCGACTCCGGAAAGCGCGCCCTTGCTGCCCGTAGTGAAGGAGAAGGGAACCCCGAGCAGGGCCACGACGAAGGCAATCAGGGGGTAAGAGAACTTCCGGTAGAATTGGACGGAGAGGCGCACCACGTCAAACCCGCTCTGGCTGAGTTCGCGGATGTAATGCCGCAATTCGAGTGCGCTCATCTGCTCAGAAGGTCTCACTTCCTTCTTGAAGTAGGCGGGTTCTTCCGACATCTCAGAGAACATGTCAACCGAAAACGGAAAGTACTTCTCAACCTGTTCTCCCTTCAGGTCGCGTACCCAACCGTTCTCGAGCACCCAGCCTCGGATGGCAGGTTCCCAGAATGCCCGCGCGGCATAAATCCGGCGAGTGAGGCGAAAGGACTGAGGATCGAACTCGAAGCAGGTGAAATCTGCGAAAACGTTCTTATCAGGATCGAAGAATCTGTAGTTGTAAATGCGATCAGCTTGCCCGAAGATCCATTGCCGCTCCGGGCGGTAGAAGGTTTGTGGCGGTTTCCCTTTGATCTGATTGCGATAGGCATCCTGCTGCTGGTTGGTTTGCGGCAGGAAATCATCGGAAAGGAAAAACATGCCTAGGCTCATGAGCACGGCCACCAGCAGCACGGGAGCGGAAATCCGGTAGAGGCTGACGCCCGCTGCTTTGATGGCGGTAATCTGGTTGGACTTGGTAAGCAGGCCGAAGTTGACCAGCGTGGCGACAAGGATGCTAAGCGGCAGCATCAAGTAGATAATCTGAGGAAGTAGGAAGCGGTAGTAATTCAGGACCAGGCCTGCCGAAGCGTGGTTGCGAACCATATCTCCCAGGAGTTGGAAGAAGTCGAAGATAATGTAAATGCCCGTGAAAGTAACCAGCAGGATGAAGAAGTAGAAGAACCAACCCTGGATAATATAGATGTCGAGAATCTGAAAGATCCGACTGCCGGGGGTGCGAGTCTTCAGGGACGGTTCGGAGACTCGTCCACGTCGAGGGCGGGCCTGCCGGGCTTCCCAGCGGCGAGCCAAGTCGTCCATCCAGTCCTGAACGAACTGCAAGCGGGACCGCACACTGCGCAGTTGGGCCAACATCAGAACCCCGGCGACTGCGAAGATGACGTTGGCAATCCAGAGCCCGATGACAGGAGGGAGGCGGCCTTGTTTCGCGAAGCTCAGACCGAAGACCATGATCATGTAATAGATAAAGACCAGCGCCATCGTCAGGATCAGTCCCACGGCCTTGCCGCCTTTGCGCGTCGAGAGGCCCAAGGATATTCCCACCAGAGCCAGAACCAGGCTGGCGACAGGCAGAGCAAATCGATAATGCAGTTCCACGAGGGCGGCTTGCCGATCGTGGGGCGAGTGCGTCTGCCCGATCAATTTGTGGAGCGAAAGCAGCGGAGTGGGGAAGCTCTCGGGGCCGGAAGTGGATGCCTGATCGAGCGGCACGGGAATGTCGGTATTTGCGAAAGTGACCACGGAATATTGTGACGGGTTTTGCGGATCGATCTCGTGGGTCATGCCTTGATTCAGGTGAATGACCAGTCGGCCGTTGGCGGCTTCGTTGACAAGCACTCCGCTTTCCGCTAAGGTTACCTTGACTTGGTCACGCTGAGTGGTGTCTGCAATGAAGACGCCCCGCCATCTGGCACGGGAGCCCGTTACATCTTCCAAGTAAAGAAGTAAATTGGGGAATTGTTCAATAAACACGCGCGGTTGGATCTCGTATGGCACTTGGCTGGCCTTCAGCCCGGCTTCCATGCGAGTCAAACTGCGGCCGGCTTGGGGCGCGAGGAACACACTCATCCACAGGGTGAGGGCCCACCCACCAACTGCAAAGAGCATTACCGGCCTGACGAATTGCGAGAGCCCGATGCCCGAGGCGCGTGCCGCGATAACCTCGCCGTCCGCCGCCATGCGGCTGAGGCCGATCAGGGTTCCAACCAGAACCGCCATGGGAACCGTGAGCACCAGGATGCTCGGGATGGGCAGCATGAAAAGGGTCAGCATCTGGGGGAGTGGCAAGCTATGGCGCACCACCAACTCGAGCAGACGCCCCAGCCGCGGAATGAAGATTGCAAACGTAAAGACCAGCAATCCCAGCAGTGAATGAGAGGAGATCTCTTTGAAAATGTAGCGGGTAAGTATCCGCATGGTTCCTGACGCGGGCGGAAAGAGGGCCTGAAACGGATGTCCCTCGCGCCGTCCTCGCTTTCATCGTAGCACACGGGTTGGTGGTTTTGTAGCGGCGTTGTGACCTCGCGGTTCGTAGCCGGTTGCTGTCGTCCCCGCGAAAGCGGGGACCCATTGAGTCTCCAATGGATTCCCGCTTACGCGGGAATGACCTGATTTTCGGGGCAGGCGCAGGCGGTCCTGAGTGCAACGAAGGAAGGATCTCTGTAGTTCCGTGAATATACAACTGCCGAGATTCTTCGCTGCGCTCAGAATGACAGTGTTCAAGAGTTTTCCCGCAGCCTCGCAGGGGCGACTTGACGCCGCTCGTACACGAAAACTACCGATTGCCGATTACTTTCTTATGGCCCAGACCTACTTGATGCTGCTTTGGCACATGCACCAGCCCTTCTACAAGGACCTGGCGGAAGGCCGCTACACTATGCCTTGGACGCGCCTTCACGCGTTGAAGGACTATTTCGGCATGGTGGCGATGCTGCGCGATTTCCCGACCGTCCACATGACTTTCAATCTGGTACCTTCGCTGGTGGTGCAGGTGCAGGATTACGCGCAGCAGACTGCGCTCGAGCGCCAGTATGAGGTGTCGTTCAAGCCTGCCGAAAGATTAAGCCAGGACGACCGTGACTTCCTTTTGCAAACCGCTTTCCAGATTAACCATCAGAACCTTCTCAGCCGCTACCCGCGTTTCCGCGAATTGTGGGACAAATCGCGAAATGCGGACCTCGCCTCCTCTGCGCGTTTCTTCTCGGCGCAAGACCTGCTCGATTTACAACTGCTTTCGCAGCTTGCCTGGTTTGATGAAATCTACCTGGCGGGCGACCCGCAGATCAGAAGACTCGTGGCGCAGGAACGGGGCTATCGCGAGGCCGATAAGTCCGTGCTGCGTGAGAAGGAAGTGGAACTATTCCGCAGAGTTCTGGATGAGTACAGATCCGCCAGTGAGCGCGGGCAGATTGAGGTCTCAACGTCACCCTTCTACCATCCTATTCTTCCTCTTCTCTGCGACTCCAATATCGCGGCGGAATCTCGTCCGGGAATTCGGTTGCCGCGCCGTCGCTTTCAGCACCCGGAAGATGCCCGCGACCAACTGCGTGCAGCGGTCCGGCTTCACGAGCAAGTCTTCGGCTCGAAGCCGCGCGGATCCGGAATTTCCTTTGGCATACGACACCTCCAACTCAACGCGCACAATCCTTTTCACCAGAGGCCTCACTTCATCCCGAATTGAGAACGAAAGAATCATACTTGGTGAGCTCTTCCCTGTGCATCGAACTAAGTACAACAGCGGCGCTCTAGTTTATATGCGTACCGAAGTATGAATTCGCCTATCCCACTTAGAAGTGGTTCCACCGTACAGTCGATCTTGCGGGGCACCTCCAGGCGGGTGCACCGGAACGATATATCTCCGTTGCACGCGGTCTTCCGGCGTTGAGAATGGTTTAATGTGCCGTTAACCAGCATAGATTTGTGTGAAATACAGCGAAAATGTAACGGTCGGTCGTGTCCAACTTTTCCAGTAAAGTGTCCCGTGTCCTGGAAAGTGTCTCGGGACGGTACGGGTTACTTAAGTAGTATCGAAACAGCAGTTAGCCACGGTCAGTGCTTTCTGTGGAGTGAACCCCAAAATTGAGACATTCGTTAGCCCATAGTGTACACAGTGAATGGAGGAAAACGGATGTCGGAGAAGCCAAGAAGGCGGCGGCACAGTGAGGAGTTCAAGCGGGAAGTGGTGAAGCGGATGCGCGAGTGCAAGAACATTTTGGGGTTAGGGCGGGAGTTAGGTTTAGACGTGAAGATGATGTACCAATGGAAGTGGAAGCAGGAGGGGCGGCCCCGGCGGCAGCCGCCGGAGCTGACGACGCAGGCGGTGAAAGGGACGGACCTGGAGGCTTTGCGGCGGGAGAACGGGCAGTTGAAGCGGCTGTTGGCGGAGAAGGCGCTGGAGCTGGATTTTTTCAAAGGAGCCTTGCAGCAAGTCGGAGCTCGACGCCAGGATCAGAGCGATCGTGGCGAGACGCCGTCTACGGGTTCATCGGGAAAGGGACGGAGTCAGGGCAAGGCGGATTGAGTGTCGAGCGGATGTGTCAACTCGCGGAAGTCAGCCGGGCGGGGTATTACCGGGGGTTCAAGGAGAAAGCGCCCGAGGCGGAGGCGATGGCGGTGCGAGCAGCGGTGCAGCAGATCGCGCTGGAACACCGGCGGCGGTACGGCTATCGGCGGGTGACGGCGGAGTTGCGGCGGCGCGGTATGGCGGTGAATCACAAGCGGGTGGTGCGGTTGATGCAGGAGGACCACTTGCTGGCTTTGCGGCGGCGGCCGTGGCGTGGCGACGACCGAGGCGGGGCACGAGCTGCAGGTTTACGTCAACCTGGCGCGGCGGATGCAACTGAGCGCCCCCGATCAGCTCTGGGTGGCCGATATCACCTATCTCCGTTTGGCGCAGGAGTTCGTCTATCTGGCGGTCGTGGTGGACGGCTTTTCCCGGCGGGCGGTGGGCTGGGCGCTGGACCGCAGCCTGCAAACTCGCTTGACGGTGGCGGCGCTGCAAATGGCCGTTGCCCAACGCCGGCCCGCTCCCGGTCTGGTGCACCACTCCGATCGCGGCATTCAGTATGCCGCCGCCGAGTACGCCAGTCTGCTGGCCCAGCACTGCATGACGGCCAGCATGAGCCGACCGGCTTACCCCTACGACAACGCTCAGTGCGAGAGCTTTATCCGAACGCTCAAGCAGGAGGAAATCTCCTGCCACGCTTATCGTGATCTGGAAGACCTGCGGACGCACCTGCGGGAGTTCATCGAGGACTATTACAACCGCTGCCGCTTGCATTCGGCGCTCGGCTACCGCTCCCCCGCCGAATTCGAAGCGGCCGGACCCCTGGCGCCGTCGACAACTTCCCTGGCCGCGAGCGTCACGTTGAGTTTTCCAGGCATGGGGAAATCTATCTCTCCGATGCGGCAAGACCCTTCGCCGACAGGTGTCGAGACCGGGAAAGCAGGGGGCCCTCAGGACCCCCCGCCCCATCGGATCGATGAGTCTCCAGCTGACTATTCCTCGGCGAGTTGCTCTCCAGCAGAGCTCGCTTCCGCTTCATCAGCCAGGCGCGAGTCTGACAGAAACGGTCGGTCGAAGTGAAGGCAAAAACATTGAACGGTAATCATGGGTTATTTAGATTGTCTCACGATAGGGGTTCATGCTATTACCCGTGGGCTACGGCATGTCACTGTTGTCCAAAACAATCCGGAAATAGCGTTTTGGACGGGATAAGTCTTTTATCTTGAATGCGGCGTTGTTTCATCGAAAAGCAGGTCTCCGATAACTTCACGATCCTGTCCAAAACGGCGCCGGGAGGCTTGCTATGGGCCGAAACCATCGAAATGCAGCGAAGGCCGCGATTTTGGCCTCTATCGAAAGGTCTTTGGCCTCACCAGCGGTCTGGACCGAGTGTTCTCTCCTGTCCAAAACGCTACGCGTGAAAGCTGCGTCGACGGGCGACGGCATGTCACCCGCTTTGCGGGCTGAATTCTTAAATGGACTTCTAACTCAGTACACTAACGGGGCTGCGCCCCAGCCCGAGAAGCCGTGTACAAGTACTTTACTGCGGTGCAAGAACTTGACTCATTTACACCAGATTCTGGACTTCAAGATTTCTAGTGTCTTCTCCCTCGTTACGGCTTCGTCGAGTGTCTTGCCAGGACCAAACTCCACTCGCCGCTGGTTCTTCCCGTCTAGAATTCCAGTCGAAGCGCCAACTGAGTTAACCTCGGCTGATTGAGTTGGTAATTGACCACCCCAAAACCTGGAGCGCCATAAATCTGCCCGGGCTCGCCGAACTGCACCCGGTTCCAGAGGTTAAAGAATTCCGCCCGGAACTGGAGCTTCATGCGCTCGGTCAGACGTGTATCTTTGAAGAGCGCGAAATCGGAGTTGTTGATTCCGCCGCCACGCGTGTTGGGTAGTTCGCGCGGGGCATCGCCAAAACTGAAGGCCGCGGGTTGGGTGAAGCAGTTGGGGTTGAACCATTCGTTGAGCCGGGAGGGGGCCGATCCGGTGGTGTTAAGCGTGCAGCCCGCAACCAGGTTCGGCCGCTGCGTGCCATTGTTAAGGGAGTAGCTGTTGTTGGTTGCGTCCGTAATGACCAGGGCGAGGCCGCTCTGCAGCGTATAGATTCCGTTGACGCCCCACCCTGAGACCAGCTTGTTGACGGCCCCCGTGGCGCTCGCCCAGGAGGCTGCTTGCCTTGCCCGATGGGAAGGCCGAGGGAGTAACTCACCACCAGATTGTGCGGTACATCATTACTCGACGGCGCCCAATCGGCGCGGCGATTGTAGAAGTCCTGCACGCCCCCAGTCGTAAGGCCCAGGTCGCTCTCCTCCCAACTGGTGTTCGTTTCCGTATTGGTCATCCACTTGGACCAGGTGTAGGAGACGAGAACGTTGCCGGCTGACTGGAAGCGCTTTTGAAACTTCACGTGCATCCCTTGATAATTGGAGTCGCCGATCGCACTACCCGTGTTACCGTAGCCGGTATACTGCGGGTTGGGAGCAGAAGTTGCTCGGCGACTACCGTCGGTTGCGCAAGGCGGTCCGGTGGTGATCAATCCGACGAACGGATTGGGCACTTGGTTTAGGAGCGCATTGCCCATCGACAAATAATTATCGGGAAGGGGATAGTTCTCCTCGCCTTCCGGAAGGTGTACGCCGCGTGACGCTGAGTAGGCGACTTCCAACATGGTACCGGGCGCCAATTCGTGTTCGACGCTGAAATTCCACTGCATCATGTACCCATAGGAATTACTCGGGAGCACCGCTACGACGTTGGTTCCAGCCAGATATTGCTGCAGCGCCGCGGGGTTGTGCTGAAGGGGGTAGATGATGCCGCTCGGGAAGGGGTTGCTGAACGGCAGATACGGGGTCAGGCCCCCGTTGACGGTCGACAGCCACGGCGTTACATAACTGTTGACCGGCGAGGCAAATGGTGCGTTTTGGAAAACCGCATCGGCGGGCAAATGGAAGATCCCGTAGCCGCCCCGCACCACCGTATTGTGGGTCGCCCGATACGCGAACCCGAAACGCGGCGCAATCAGATCCCACCGATTGGTGAATTCATGCTGATCGGGGTACGCGCTGGAGCCCACGAGCGCCGCCGCGCCCCGGAGGGGCAGGCCCGTGGGCTGCGCCAGAAAGTTTACCGCATTCGGCTGCAAAACATTTATCCGATTGTACTTTTCGACCCATCCAAAGGGCACGTCATCACGCACCCCCAGATTCAAGGTCAAGCGGTTCGTCACCTGATAGGTGTCTTCGAAGTAAAACGCGTTGTACCATTCGTGCGAACCGGTAAGTGCATCTTCATCGGCGCTTCCGCTCGACCCGTTGCCGAGCATGTACGACGCAAAACTGTAGCCTGACCCCGCCGGGTTGGTGGGGTTTTGCGAAGTGAAACCGTTATCGAAATAGAAGTTACCGGTAGTGTCGTTCGTTTGCAGGTACGAATCGTCCAGCTTGCGCAGCTCAAATCCCACCTTCAGCGTGTGCTTTCCCCGGATTTTGGTCAGACTCGCCGCCACGTCATAGTCCATGTTGCGGTCGATGATTATCCCGCTATAGCAAGGATCCCCGCCAAAACCGGAGATACAGGGCTGCGGAGCCATGCGGTAAGGGATGGAGTTGAGGGCGGCGGGCCAGCCATAGGTGGTAAGGTCCACGCCCTGAGTGAGCTGGTTGATATTGTAATCGTACCGCATCCAGGAAACGTGAAGGTCCCCCACGGTCGTGGGGTTGAACGAATACGTGTCCGCAACCACGATCTGCTGGGTAAGGTCTGAGGCTTTGTACTGGGTCGGATCCGGCACATGTCCCAAAGGATAGAACGGCAGGTCGTCGATCGTCCAATACGTGTAACGGCCAAAGATGTGTTGCTTGTCGCTGACGTTCTGATCGATCCGGGCGTTAACCTGATCGTTGTCTCCACCAACGGAATAGTTGTTCACAAAGTTGTTGATCAATCCCGGCTGGTTGGGCAAGGGGTATATATCATGGGCGAGGATGGTTGACGTGGGGTCGAGACGCGAGGGAACCCCGGAGACATTAGTCCCGTTGGGAATAATGTTTCCCGCGAACGGTTGCCGGTCGTAAAGATTGGCCCCCGGCCCGCACGCCGGCGGCGTGGGTCCTCCCGGGTTGGCCGGGGCGCCACAAGTGGTGGTGGGATCATAAATCGTGGGTGTACCAGGCGCGGAGAAATCCCCTAGTATGTTCGCGGCGGTCGGCACAGTTTGCACGGTCGTTTGCCCTTCCCGCTGGCGGAAACCCTCGTAACTGCCAAAGAAAAAAGTCTTATCCTTCCTGATCGGGCCGCCGAGGTCCGCCCCAAACTGGTTCTGCTGGTAGGAGGGGACGCTGAGTCCACCCTCATTGGCAAAGAAGGTGTTCGCGTTTAGACCGTATTGCGCACATACTCGTAAGCAGCCCCATGAAAGGCATTGCTTCCGGACTTGGTGGTGAGATTAATCACGCCCCCTGAAAATCGGCCCCATTCTGCACTCATATCGCTGGTCTGCACGCGAAACTCCTGAATGGCATCCTGGGTCGGAACCAACGCGAACATGTCGATATAGTTCACATTGATGGGAGCGCCATCGACGAATCCTGCGTTCTCATTGGCCAAGCCGCCGTTAATCTGGTAGTTCCCCCAAGCCGTGTTATTGGTCAGGGTTGGGTTGGCATAGGCTTGGCCCTGAGCAATCACGCCCGGCACCAGCACCGCCAAACTGAGCACATTGCGCCCGTTCAGCGGCATCTCTTCGGGGTGGCTAATCACCTGGCCCAGCGCCGCGGTGTCGGTTTGCAGCAACGGAGTTTGCGCCCTTCACTTCCACGGTCTGCAGCAACTGGCCGACCTCTAACGTCACGTCAATGCGGACATCGGCTTGCACCTCGACTAAAATGTCCGGTCGATCCAGGTGTTTGAAGCCCGCTTTTTCGACGTCCAGGCGGTACTTGCCCGGAATCAAGTTCACAAATCGGTAATTGCCGCTCTCATCGCTCTGGACAGTCCGCCGTTCCTGCGTTCCCTGGTTGGTCAAGGTCAGGCTGGCGCCCGGCATGACAGCGCCGCCAGGGTCAGTGACGGTTCCCAGTATGGAACCGTAAAAGCTTTGAGCTATGGCCGGAGCCGCCCCTGCCAGCGTAAAGGACACGAGTAAACACAAACTCCACACCAAACCCATGAAAGATCTCTCAATGGATCGCATCGCCGCCCTCCTGATTGGATTGCCGAAGCCCGACGGAAAGCAGTAGCAAGGGAAGCCACCCCGCCACATCAAAATGTGAAGCGTAGGCTTGCTTTTACTACTCCCCATGTCTTTTTGTCAAGGATAATAGCGACAAAAAGCGCATAGCGACGCGCCCGTTGCGCTCACGCCGCGAAGCTTTTCCCCGCCTTGACAGATGCCGTGCAGGGGCCCTAGAGTCACTAAGCGCTTGGGTGACTAATGAGGGCTCGCACGACACTTTGCATTGCTTTGGTTTTTTCTTCGCTCGGAGCTTGCAGTTCCGGTGCGGGCCAGGCGGTTGGGCAAACCACGCCCCACCCAGAGTCCACTGACAGCCAAGTTGCTGCGCATTTTAGTGCAGGCCAGGAAGCCACCCGCGCGGGGCAAGCCGGGCGCGCCATCCGGGAGTACCGGGAAGTCTTGCGGCTCAGGCCGGATCCTACCGAGGCGCGGGTCAATCTGGGCCTGGACTATTTCATGGCGGGGCAGTATGAACAGGCATCGGTGGAACTGGAGCGAGCGCGAAAAGAACGACCACACCTGATTGCGGCCAACCTGTTTCTGGGCATGGTTTACCTTAAATTGGGCATTCCGGCAAAAGCCATCCCACCACTGGAAGAGGTCTTGCGCCAGGATTCGACGAATCAGGAAGCACTCCGGAACCTCGCTGCCAGCTATTTGGAACAGGACAATTACCGCGACGCAACCGAGACCTATCGGAAGCTTTTTGCCTCGAATCCCGACCCGCTCGAAGGCTGGTATGCCCTGGGACAGCATTACCTGGAAATGGCCAAGCAGTTGAGCGATGAAATCTCAAAAAAGTTCTACGGTACGGCGTGGGAGGCGAGACTGGCGGGTGATGTTCTGGCTGAGGAACGCGAGTGGGTGGACGCTGCCGCCCAATACCGTCGAGCCTTGGGACTGGATGAAAGGATTGCCGGGTTACATGCGGCTTTAGGTACCATGCTGCTGCGGCAGGGCAAGCTGCAAGACGCGGAGGTGGAATTTCGCGCCGAGTTGCACGATGACCCTAATAGCGAAGCGGCTCTGATGGGCCTGGCGGCAACGGATCTGGGACGCGGCAGCACGGCCCTGGCCCTCGATAACGTGGCCCACGTTTGGGATATTTTCCCACCCTTTCTCAGCCGCCAGACCGACTTTCCCGGGGCTGGAGTTGAAACTCCGAAACCCACGGTGATGGCGCAGGACCTTGCGTCCGCGCCCGACTCCGGCGCCCGTGAATTTCTGCTGGCAAGTATCTACCGGGCGGCTGGCCAAAGCGACCAGGCCAGAGAGCAATGGAGCCGGTTTTTGCAAAACCTGCATGCCTGGAGCATGGCGCAAGAAACCGTTTCCGGCGGAACTGGAACGCTTGAGGCCGCCTGCGCTGCGCATCGCTACCTCGAATGTTCCCAGCGGATTCAGGCGCAGAAAGTGCGTAGTCCGGAACAGGACCTTTTGCGGGCCAAGGCACTATTAGCTCTAGGGGACGACGAGTCGGCGGCGGCAGCTTTGGCGGACAACTTGTACCGTGACAGGAGGAGCGCGCCCTCCAGCTACTGGCTCGTGTTGTCTTACCAGCAGCTTGCCCTCGTGTGCTTGAGCCACATGGTGGAACTGGCGCCGGATTCCTGGCGCGTTCACCAGATTCAAGGCGAGTATGCGCAGTCGCGGTTGGATTACAAAAGGGCGGTGGCAGAATTCGCGACCGCGCTGAAGACACATCCGGACTCAGCGGATTTGCACGAGCAACTGGGAAACGCCTTGCTCTTCGAAAAACAGACTGCCGCGGGTAAGGCGGAGATCGAGCGGGCGCTACAGATTGACCCTACGCGGGCGCTTAGTTTTTATCTCCTGGGGCGCGTGTGTTTCCAAAATCGCGAGATCCCAAAGAGTGTTGAATATTTCCAAGCTGCGGTGCGTTTTGATCCCGGATTTCTGCCGGCCCGCGCCGGCTTGGGACGAGCCTATATGCGGCTTGACCAGCCCACCCGAGCCGTGCCCGAGCTCGAGAAAGCCTCTTCCACCGACCGCGATGGCGACTTGCACTACCTGCTGTCCAAGGCCTACCGGCAATTGGGAAAAACTGATCTGGCGGCGCGATCGCTGGCGGTCTCCGAGAAGCTGCGCAAGACGTCCTTGGCCCACCATCAGGCGGGGGTGGCGGCGGCAAGAAGAATTAGCCGATCAATAGTCTTCTCCAGTACGGCTGCGGGCGTGCGTCGAGGTCAGGCTGCGCACCCTGTCGCGCCTAAAACTAGTATAACGTCCCCGGTTTTCCCGGGGAACGTAAATGGACTGGTATCGGGTCAGGCGTTCGGCGGCTAGTGAAGGTAATCAGTCTCGGCGAGAACTCGGGTCGCTCTGGCAGCCCAGTCGGGATTGCCAACGCATATCACCATCCAGTATCGGCTATCGGCCACATACCCGCTTGTGGGCAGAGCGGAAGTTGCGAAGAAGTCGAGGGCCTCTTCCAAGGTTTCGTCATCATGCCACGTAGTCATTATCACGTCATTCGGTGTTGGCGGGGCGAATCGCCGGTCCCCCAGTTCGTCTTCGATGCTGACCGCATCAACAAGGTCATGGAACCTCTCGGCGTCCCGGCCCCATGCGCAGAAGTACACCATCCCGGCACTTAGGGCGGCATGAGCGAAGGCGGAGATTTCTTCGGTTGTTGAGCCGCTCGCATCGGCGGCGACAAATAGGCGAAATCTTCTTGAGGGCAGCCGGAGCGATGTGGGCCATTGGAGCGTGGCTGATTCGACGACTGCAAAGTAGCTAGCGTCTGCCATCACTGGTCTCCTCCACGCCTCGTCACCTCGTCCGGTGTTCGTCAATCGTAAATGCAACCGTCGGAATCGTCCGTCCATCCCCCGGAAGTATCAGGAATCTCGCTTTGTCACCTGCTACGAATCCGTCGTATGCCGCATACGCACCTTCCCGGCTGAGACGCTCTGGCCCGGCCATAGTCGCCTGTTCACCAGATGCGCTTCCACCATTCCTAGAGGGTACGGGTGGCAAGAGGGGGCCTCAGTTGCCGTAAACACACTTTGCCACTGCTCTCTTGCGGGGTCCCATTTTTCGAGGCTTGAGCCGACCAGCGTTCCGTGTGACGAAAAAGCATCGGATACGAAATCGCAAACCGTTATCCTGACTGGCACAACCCCGAAATTCGTCAGCTTCGCTTCATATACTTTCGAGATTCCCGGTATCCCGTAATCGGCCTTTCTTACCGATACGTCAGCGTGCAGCCCGAGCGGAACAAAGTGTCTAAATTTGGCCCAGTGAGTAGCTTCCACGATTGCAAAGGCGAGGGCGAGAATCGAAACCAAAAGTATCCCGAGTTTTCCTTTGAGCCGCACGTGAAGTCTCCGATTGGACTGCTACCCGCCGGCTGGCGCATGGCGAGCACAGCCATGCGATTCCCCGGATCGACGGATTCGCACAAAATCGCAGGGTTGTGCTCACCCTGCGCCAGCCCGCCCGGATGATAGCAGAGTTGCCCAAACCGCAGCCCTCTCCGGCGCACCTACCGGTCCAACAACGGTCTGGTCCAACAACGGTCTTGACTTCTGACTGGCTCCAGAGTAGCGTGGCGCGCCTAGCCATAGTCGGCGAGAATCATGCACTTGGTAGTTGAGTTGGGATTCAATCGGAGGGTCTCACGATGAGCGCCTTCAGGCGGGTTCTGGCCCTGACGTTTCTGGTACTGGTGACGATAAAATGGCTTCCTGCCACAACCCTGAAAGCCGGCGTCGCCAAGGTGGATATCACGCCGCCGGTGGGTGTACCGCTTTGGGGTTACGAGCTGCGCGCCAGCACCGGAACATTGGATCCGCTTTATGCCCGTGTCCTGGTTTTGGAGGTGGGGGACAAGCGCCTGGCGCTGGTCACGCTCGACCTGGGCCGGACCTTTGGCCATGATTCCATCGAGCGGCTGCGCCGTGCGGCCGCCGCATCCAGCGGGATCTCTACGTATTTGTCGCCGCCACCCACGACCACTCGGCTCCGAGTTTACAGGACAGATACCGCAACGGAACTCCCGCCTGGGAGACGGCAATGCTCGACAAGATCGGCAAAGCCATCGCCGAGGCGCACCAGAATGCCGTAGCGGCGCAGCTCGGCGTCGGTTATGGAGTCGCCTACATTGGGCACAACCGGCTTCGTCTAAATGCAGACGGAACGGTAACCTGGTTTGAGCACAACCCCACCGAAATTCCGACCAGCCCGGTCGATCCCACCGTGGCCGTGCTGCGCGTGGACGCCGCAGACGGAAAACCTCTGGCCGTAATCGTGAACTATGCCTGCCATCCCGTGGTCTTTGGTCCGGATAACACGCAATACTCCACCGACTGGGTGGGAGTCATGGAAAAGACGGTGGAGCAGGCCGTGGGCCAGTCGATGTGCTTCTTCTTGCAGGGCGCGCCGGGCGACATCAACCCTTATTACGCCGTCATCCCCCTGAAGGAGGACGCCATCAAGTGGCGTGATTGGACGGGAAAGCGGCTGGGCGATGAGGCGGCGCGGGTGGCCCAGGGAATCCAGACCCAGGCGGCAACCGAGCCGAGTTTGGACTTCGTTGAGGAACCGCTGCTGTTCCACTTCCGCTACAACGTCGAGAAATACAAGCGGGCCATCATGGGCAGCTCTGAGATCGACAAGGGAGGACTCGAGGCGTACATGCCAGATACCCAGTATGAGCAGCGGCTGCCCGTGTCGACCGTGCTCATCAACAAGCGGATCGCTGTTCTCGGCATGCCCGGGGAGCCCTTTGTCGAGTTTCAGATGAACTGGCGTTCGCGCTGCCCGGTGGAGGATTGTTTCCTCGCGGGTTACTCGAACGGCTACTTCGGCTATCTACCCACCATCAAAGCGGCCTCCGAGGGCGGCTACGGGGCGGCCAGCGCCGCCACTTGGATCGAACCTGGCGCAGGTGAAATCATGGTCGATCACGCCGTGGTCAAGGTCTACGAGATGCTCGGCCTGCTCACCGACGCGCCGGAGAATCCCAAAGAGGATTACACCATCACTCACCGCCGAGGGACACCCTGACGGCATCATCACCTGCACGAGCCATGACCACCCGTGGGATCCATCCCTCCTGCAGGTGATCTTCTAACCATCAGACGGCTATTCGGAAGGCGAGGTGAACCGTGAAACGTATTGTCTGGCTGATGGCGCTGACGTTTTTGATCGCGCCGTCCACTCTGCGAAGCCAGGAGGCGGCGCTTGAGTCCATCACCGGCAAGACGGTGCTGATATTCACGCCTCATCCCGACGATGAATTGTGGGGAGCGGGCGGCACCATCGCCCTACTGAATCAGCACCACAATAAGGTCTACATCGTTTTGTACACGAACGACGACAAGGGCTCCTATGACCCGGAGATGAGCTCGCAGCGGCTGGCGCGGATTCGCAAGGCGGAAGAAGAATCCGCGGAAGCAGTCCTGGGAACTCCGAAAGAGAACCTTTCCTGGATGGGTTACGACGACGGCATGCTGGAATACGCTCCCCAGCCCAAGCTGGTCGAGGAGGCGACGGCGATCATCCGCCGGATCCGTCCTGATGTGCTGCTGTGCCCCGATCCCGGCGAGTGGTATGTGCGCTGGCACAAAACCGATCACCGCATGGCCGCCAACAATACCGTGGACGCCGTGCGAGCGGCGGAGTTCTGGCTCTATTTCCCCAATCAGCGCCTGGAGCAACACTTGGAACCCTACCTCGTGCCCTCGATGTATTTCTATTACACCACTCCGCAGGAGGCGAATACCTGGGTCAACATCGATGCGGTGATGCCGCTCAAGCTCGAAGCCGGATCCAAGCACGTGAGTCAGTTCGAGCCTGCCATCATCAAGTACCGCCCGGACTGGGATCCTGCCGATTTGGCAAAGCTGCAGAAGGAATTGACCAGCCAGCAGCCCAGGAAAGACGGCCACTACGTGGAGGTTTTTCGTAAATCTACAGGCTTCAACGAGGAATAACATTCGGCGGTAGCGGCGCTCTCTCGGCGCCGGGGTTCCTGATTTTCAAGCCAGCGGGCAGACCGCCGCTACCATCGAGATTTTCGCACCGAGTCTCGGGCCCCAGCCTTCCAGACCTGTCGTGTGAATCCCAGACTAGCCGCCGAGTCCCCGGGTCGGCAGCAGACGCGGAGATAGCTTCACCATGAACAAACACTGCACTCCTTACCGGCTCTTTTGGGGCTTAACATTTCTGCTGTGTGCCGGGGGAACGAACCTTCTCGCCCAAGCGACCCGCCGCCAGCTTCCCGACCGTATTCCGCCCAAGCGTTCCTCGCAAATCACGGATGGCTTCGGCATCAACGCTGATATGCCGCGCGACCCCTACCTGCCCTGGGAGCGCTGGTGGTGGACGCGCATGTTCGACGCCGGAGTGAAGTGGATCCGCATCGGCCAGTACGAGAACAGCTCTGACTATACGAGCTGGGACTACATCGAGCAGAAGCGCGGCGTCTATGCAGTTGATCCCAAGTTGGACGACTATGTGAATTCGCTGGTCGATAATGGCGTCGACGTGCAAGTCCAGTTGATGTACGGCAACCCGATGTACACGTCCCCCTCGGGCCGCAAACCGGACGCCATCACTCCCGAGCCCGGCACCTTCCATAATGACGATCGCAGCCTGTATTCAGTTTTCTGGGCGCCGCGCACCCCGGAGCAAATCGAGGCATTCGACAACTACGTCCGTTTTATGGTGAACCACTTCCGGGGACGGATTCACTACTGGGCTCTGTGGAACGAGCCGGACATCGGCTATTGGAATCCCTGGGGAAATCCTGAGGAATTCGGCCACTTGCTCAAGGCATTCGTCCGGACCGTCCACGCGGCTGATCCTGCGGCGAAGGTTATTTCCGGGGGCTTGGCGGACCCGGTCAGTGACTGGGCCAAGCGCTTCCTTGACGCGTGCGACTGCGCGGCGGGTATTGATGTGTTTGCGTATCACACCTATCCGGGCTACGGCCAGAACTTAAACCCTGAGGCGATGGATTACGGCGCCTACGGCCCCAATTCTCCGGCAAAACTGCGCGATCTGGTCGAGCACTACCCGGGGATCCGTCCAGACATTCGCTTCTGGGACGACGAATTCAATTCCATCCCCTCCTGGACAGGTTCAGATGAGTCCGTGCAGGCCAAGTACGTCCCGCGCGGCTTGCTGTATAACTGGGCGGCGCACGTCAAGACGTTCGTGTGGCTGCTGGCGGCGGGCACCGACGGAAATGAATACGACGATTTCGGGCTCATTCACGGATTGCGCAACCTCCCCGATGATTTTGCGCCGCGCCCGATCTTTCCAGGCCTACCAGAACACCAACGCGCTGTTCTCGGATACGCATTTGGACCCGGCCATTAAGGATCGAGGGATCGGAAATCCCCGCGCTGCGGCGGCATTCCGGCTTTCCCTTCTATCGCCTACGGCTTCCGAGGGAAAAACGGTAAGGCCATCGTCGCTTACTGGCTGGCGGCGCACAGCTTGCCCGGGAAACGTCTTCACTCCCTTTTACGAGAGCCTGACCCTTACCAACACCGGCATCGAACGACCCCGTGCTGATCGATGTCGTATCGGGAGAGATCAAGCCGCTCGAATGGAAGAAGGGCACCGAGCAACGTACTGGAGAACGTCCCGGTCCAGACAGCGTGATGGCCATCGCCGATGAAAGCTATTTCGATTGGGCGGTGCTGCCGGAAGCGCCAAGCTCGCTGAAGGCGAGGACTGCCGGGGGAGCCGTAGAGGTGTCTTGGGAACTGCACGGTGGAGAGGTCACGAATGTCGCATCGAGCGGAGCCCGGGGGATAGCGGCGCGTGGGAACGCATTGCCAAGCTGGGCGCAACCGCCAACTCCTATCGCGATTCCGCCTGCCCGGCGGAACCTTCAGCTATCGTGTGCGGGCGCTCAACCCCGGCCGGTGAGTCTGCGTACTCCAATATAGTTCGAGTGGCGATGTAGCCCGGATTTCTCACCACGACTTTGGAAGGGCGGGGCTTCAGCCCCGCCGTTCGAAGGCCCCTTATGATTATTGCCCTGTCCCCACACCCCGCGCAGCTTGCAGCCGCAAGCTGCGCGGGGTGTGGGACGAGGAAAAGAGTCGGTGCCGCGATTTCGGCGGGGCTGAAGCCCCGCCCTTCCGGCGACCTCGAAACCTTGTGAGAAGTACCGGCTAGGGGACAAAGTAGCGCTGACCTGTCTCGCAAGGTCCGCGGTTTTTGTGTGCACGGACGGGGAGCCGCACCCGCGGACCTGTAGGTCAGGTACGGGCTACCAGCTCCGATATCACTCACGTGAAGTTGTGACCGCAAGGGGGGATTTCATGGGAAAACTTGCCATAACCGGGGGCAAACCGGTTCGCAAAAAGCCGTTCACCGCGTGGCCCGCCTACACCCAGCAGGAGGCGCGCGGGCTGCAGAAGGTTCTGACCAGCCGCAACTGGGGCGGCTATCCCTTCCCCAACAAGATTGCCAGACGCCTTCGCGCAGAAGTTCGCCCGCCTGCACGGCGCGAAGTATGGGCTGGCGGTCTCGAACGGCACCGTCGCGATTGAGATCGCGCTCGAAAGCCGCGAACATCAAGCCCGGTGACGAAGTCATTGTACCGGCGTACACATGGGAAGGCACCGTTGGCCCCATCCTGCTTCTCAATGCGGTGCCGGTTTTTGTGGACATCGACCCCGCCACCTACTGTCTGAATGCGACACTGATTGAGGCGGCCCTGACCCCTCGCACGCGCGCCATCCTCCCCGTCCACCTGGCGATGCGCTTTGCCGACCTCGATGCGATTGGCCGCATCGCCAAGAAGCACAACCTGCTGGTCATCGAAGATTGCGCCCACGCGCATGGCGGGAAGTGGCGCAACCACGGCGCCGGGGCCACGGGCGACCTGGGCACCTTCAGCTTTCAATCCAGCAAGCTGATGACTTGCGGCGAAGGGGGCGCGGTCATCACCAGCAATCTGGAATTCTACGAACGCGCCCAATCCTTCATGAATTGCGGACGCGCCAGTGCGACCAACAATTCCAGCACCGCCTGATCGGATTCAACTACCGGCTAACTGAACTGCAAGCCGTGATCCTGGCGGCGCAACTTGAGCGTCTGCCCAAACAAGCCAAGGTCCGCGAGGCCAATATGGAGCACTTCGCCAAACGGTTGCGCGGGACACCGGGCCTCGGATTCCTCACCCCCGACAAACGCCAAACTCGCGTGGCGGCATACCAATTCGTCTTCAAGTACCTCTCCGAATATTTCGGCGGCATTCCGCGCGCCGCGTTCCTGGGCGCGCTGGAGATGGAAGGCGTTCCCTGCGACGGCCTCTTTTACGAGCCCGTATATAAGAGCGCGCTCTTTCCCGTCGATCCGGCAGAATGGCCGGCGCTCAGTTGGGGCCGCCAGACGCCCCTCGATTTGAAATCCGGTTTCCACTGCCCCGTATCCGAGCGTGCGGCCTACGAAGAGTCCGTTTGGCTGCCCCACCACATATTTCTCGGTTCGAAGAAGGATACGGATGATATCGCGGACGCCGTGCTGAAGGTCTGCGCGAACATTGAGGAACTCCGCGGACTCGAACACCCAGCCATAGAGGTTAAATCCATGGGCCGGGCGGAGCGGCCACGCGTTGAAAAGCGGCAGTGGTAGAGACAACGGCCCCGTCGCCGGGGCCGTAGCGGAGCAGTGGCGGCTGATCCGGCCCTCATCGCTTTGACCTCGGCTAATGCGGACAGGATTGGCTGACGGTTGCAGGCTGACGGTTGCTCCCTTATCAAGCCATTTAAGAATGTTACTTTGGGCGATGCCGTCGAGACATTGGGAATGTAACCGGAGCTCATCGTCGTGGCTGTGGGAAAGTGGGAATCGCGCAGCGATTTCCAAGCTCGCCAGGCGAGCGTCTTTTCCACAGCCGGGGCGGTTCTGGCCCGCTCGCAGCGCGGCAACAATTCCTGCTTGAACAACGAAGTGCAACCCCGCGCGATAGCGGGCTCCGAACGAATTCTTGCGCAGCCACCGCACCTGCAGCAGCGTCGGAACACTGGCCCGTGTGCCAGGAAAACCAATTTCTCCCACCAGCAGTTCGGAGATTTTCAGACGCTGTCGCGCCAACAGGCACAATCCGGTGCAACTGATGTTTTGAATGTGGCCGTCGATGACGCGTGACTCGGAGGCTGGTCCCGCCACCAGCGGAAGAGTGCAGGCGTACATAGGAACAGGATGTTGCAAGCGAAAGCGCGGGGCGGTACGCCGTTGCTGGGGCCTTGGTCTGTTCATAACAAACCCAGCATAATCCCGCGCTGTGCGCCTCGCTATTCCCCAAAAGGATTAGTTCCGAAGGATAGCCCGGATGCGGGACGTGAGCTGAAAGGATTGAGTGAAGTCGAAATGAGCTAGCGGCTGACGAACTTGCCGATGATTCCGGCGCGAGTTGTCACGCCCATCTTCAACATAATTTGTCGCAGGAAGGCCTTTACGGTGTTGGCACTGATGTTCATGCGAGAACCTATTTCCTTACTGGTTAACCCGCCCAGCAGGAATCGCAGGGTCTGAATTTCACGATTGGTGAGGCCGTATTCATTGCGGATGTGCGCCAGATCGAGTACCGGGTGATGCCCGCGCTCGATGAACAGCGCATAGGCCGGCTGCCAACGGCCTTTCATGAATGAATCGAGGCAAAATGCCTTCAGCAAATACCGCCTTCTTTCTGAAGAAAATTCCACGAAGGAGGGGCACCCCACGTCAGGAAGGCGGTCTTGCAACAAGGAGCGTAGTCGCTTCTTTAATGCCATTATCGCGGCTTGCGATGATTTTGGCGTTTGCGGATAGCAGAGGATTTGTGCGGCATCCCAGTTGGCGTACATGGGTACCAGCGATGAATCCAGAAGGAGAAAGCCGGCCTCGGAGGGCTCGAGCGCCGCTTCAACTTCTCCCTTCCGGAGTGGACGGGTCAATTCCCCGTTGCCTTCCGCCCAGACTCTTCGCAAAGAGGTCAACGTAAGCATGCCGTGATCAGACCTTCTACTCAGCGCCAATCTACGATTATGACCAGCCGATACCAATCTGGCGTCACGCCAAAGGCACCGCTAACACGATACCCTTCGACCATGGCTCCCAATTATCTGATCTGAAGACTGATGCTTCCGGAACGGGCTAACGCTGGCCACTGCGCACGTGCGACTCGCCCATTCCGAATCCGACCAACGATGCTCGCCGTCACACACCTTCTGGAGGGGACGGCCCACGTAGTATCCACCTGCCGCGAATTGCGCTTGGCTCATATCGGTGTTCCCTCACTACCGGGAAGAATTGCCGGATTCCTGAGTCCGATTCCCAACCCTTTTCCCGGTACGGTCGTTACCGCTGGGATACTCGAATTTGCCTTGGGGCCAGGGGGCGCCGGGTGCTTTGTTGTGCTTCTGGATCGGCAAGTCGGATGATCGAATCGTCCCCACAGACGCTCCCACATATCCAGCCGCCCGTCACAAACCGTGCAGTGGTTCTTCATAGTCGCTGCTCACTGGCTCTTGAACACACACCTGCGGGGCGCTGAACCTTGTTAAGAGCCGATGCGCCATTCTGGCCAACCCCAAAAATTGGACATCGATAGTCTCGAGCCGGGTGACCGGCTACTATTTAACTAACACTGTTTGATCCTTGCGCCCAGAGTACACTGGTACTAGCTGGTCGGGTATGATTCCCCTATTCGATACAATTTATTGGGTGCGCCCACCCGTAGGCCTGCCGAATTTGCGGACTCCCGGCCTCATAATGTGCGGACTTTGCGACGAGGGGTTCAGTAATTCTAGCCATTCGCCCCGTTGAGTATGCCGCATCGGTCAGCGGTCCTAAATGCGAAGACTGTCATCGCTGCTGGCGGAGAGAAAGCAAGAGTGTAACGCTGCCGCCTTTTTCATCGCCTGGACTCCGGCCGAAGTCCTGTTGCTGCAAGATGCTCGGTACACCCCACTCGTGCGTGGATGCCCTTCTAAGTTCAACCGCAAGACATCGGACATTGAGGCCGCCAATTGCATATCACCCAAACGGATTAGTCCACAAGGCGAATTGACGCCTGAGGGCAAATAGAGGCATATAGTTCACGTGTGGACAGCAAAGGGTTGATTTCTCGATAGCTGATACGACCCGTTTCGTTCGGGGGGCGAGTTCGTGTCTCCTATAGGGCGGAGGTGTGCAAACTCCCTACTGACTGTAGCCTAAGAGAACAGCTTTAGACGCGTCAATAAATCCTTTGGAACGAAGGTACCCGGAGACAGGAGGAGAATTGAGCAAACTAAAACTGGTTCTTGTTCTCTTGACGCTTCTTGGAATCACCACCGTCGCCACGTCCCAGCAGGTATCCATTAAATGGGAGTCGGCCGGAAAAGCGTCTTCCTACGGCAGGGAACGGCAAGGGAAGCGGACCTCTAGCGGTGAGGTCTTCGATTATCACAAGCTGACAGCGGCGCACCGGACACTGCCGTTCGGCAGCATCGTCCTGGTGACGAATACGCGCAACCGAAAACAAGTAAAGGTGCGAATTAACGACCGCGGACCAGGATATCCGAACCGCATCATCGACGTGTCAACGGCGGCAGCCAATAGACTGGGATTTGACGGGTTAACGGATGCCACGATTGCTGTTCTGTACCTCGGGCCGGTCATGCCTGACTACTTCTGCCTCGCGCTGCGCTGCGGCGCCGGGCAGGGGCGAAACAAGCCATGCGGATTCTACTTCACCAGGGATTTCGATAGGCAAGGCCTTGGGGAGGAGCCAAACAATCGTAGTCTTTCAAGAGGAACTCTAGACGTACCTATCATTCGCGTCGGGGGGCCCCGCTCAGGGAGGCACTGACCGGCACCCCGTTTGCCCCAAAACGGCGGGCAGCGGAATTTGTTCAGACCGACACTCGAGAATCAATCGCTTCCGGTCAGCCGAATGGCAGGGTTTTTGGGCGAGCGAATCCGCAGCCTGTAGCTTGGCGAGTTGCAAGAGGTAGGTTAGTCGGTTTACAAAGCCAGGTGGCGCTCACTTGACGAGATGGCGACTTTTCAGTCCGAATCCCTCACAGCACAGAATCTATCTGAGCGGCCGTAAGTTGCTGTGAGACGGGCGAATAAATTCCTCCGTGAAAAACTGAGGGTAGCTTCCTTGTGCCGGATGATAAGCGCCCAGGTTTCCCCACTCAACAAAATCATTGTGCTGTTGCACTTCCAGTCCGCTGCGCCTACGTATTTGAATTACCTATGGGGAAGATTCTGCACGTCGATGCCGTCTATCCTCCTGTTGGTATCGCGAGACACACCGACGATCATGAATTCTAAAGGCTCGTTGCCCGTATTCTCAAAGGAATGCACGTCGTTCAGTTGGATTGGGATCGCACCGCCCGCCTGGATCGGGGCAACTTCAGAAGTCCTACCCTCGGCCGCAACCGTGACGGCGCCCTCGCCGCTCATGACATAGTAGAATTCGGCCACCTCCCGATGCAGGTGGGGACCCGTCGAAGTACTCGGCGGAAGCACCAGGTGGTCCACATAGGCCCACGGGCTGAGGAAGGCAGACGGATCAAGTGCGCGCCGATACTGTACCGTTCCTTTGCCACTGCTCATACCGTTCACGGGGTGAAGGAACTGGCACCGGCTGCGAGCATCGCCTTCAGGCAGATCCTACGCGAGCAAGAATGAAGACCAACGTCGACTTGATTGACATATGTAATTTGACCTCGTTTTGTTTAGGGCTGGCGCCCTCGTCTTGACAAGGGCGTGGCTACGACATTCTCAGCAGCCATCTTACTGCGTTCTTCTGTAGCTTGAAATATTCGGGTTCCCACATAGCGTGAAGCGTATGGCCGACTGACGTGAAAACCACGCGTCCCTTGCCGTAATCGTATGCCCAGCCCGCGATGGCCTTGGCGCCCAGGTCTTTGCCTTCATAGACGTCCGTCAGGCCATCAATATTCTCACTCTGCAGGAGGATGTACTTGGGATCTTTGTCATAGATGACAAAATGTTGCTCGTCGTTCACCATGAAGTTCTGAACGCCGTGTGTGATCGGATGCTCTTTGTTCGTTACTGACACTTTAAAGGGGCGCAGGGCCGGATGATCGATGTAGGCGCCACCCATCACCTCGCGATAGTCTGGGGAGGATAGCGAAATGTGACTGCTGTTGTGCAAGGCGTAGAGCGCGCCTCCATTTTGCACGAAACTTTTGATGGCTTTACCCTGCTTTTCGGTGATCCAGGGCGCGGACTGCTCCTTCGGCCAGGCGCTGAGGTTCTCCAGCCGGTGCGAGTATTCGTAGTCGTTGGGCTCAAGATATCCGTTGGGCCAGATCATCCCGTCGCGCAAAACCACAAACAGGCGGTACGGAGACAAAAGAGGCGCGGATATTTGATCGTAGTTAATGGTGTAATCGATGGGTAGATTCAGCTCGCGGAAAAGCCTGTTCAGTGCGACCTGAATATAGTCGGCGTTGTGATAACGGTCGCCGATAAGGGCAAGCACCCGGGGACGTTGGTCATCGGCGGGGCCGGCCCGGCTCTCTTCCCGTGGATTTAGGAAAACCCCCGCCGACGTCAAGGCACCAGCGCTCTTCAGGAGACGCCTTCTGGAAATGGCAGAGCTCATTGAAGCACCTCCAGCCGAAGAGATGATGTGCGGCTCCTAGGAGTCACTTCCACTGCTCTTATCGATGCAAGTCCGCGGTGGACGCTTCGGCTGCTTGCGTCAGGCCCAAAATATCATTCGCACCTTTGGAGTCGTTAAGGACCGCATGGCTGAAGGTCCCCTGAATGCTAATTCCGCGGCAGGCGATAGCGCTCCAGGACGGCTGCCTTGGACGGCCGCTGATAATAAGGCAGGATCACAATCAAGGCATCCGCCCCGCACTTCTGGCCTCCTCGCGAAATTGAATCGTGAGTTTCGTGCTGTGATGGCCGGCGCTGAAGATCACGGGCACCCGCTTACGCACTATGCTCCGGGCCAGACGGAACGGCCGCAGCCTCTCCTCATCCTTCAAGGCGATAAACTGACCGCTGGTGCCGGCGATGACCAACCCGTTGGCGCCTTGCCGCGCGATCAGCCAGTCCCAATGGCGTGCGCCATAAACTTCCCGAACGGGGTGGTCGCTTCCCCTCCCAATCCCGAAATATCCGCGGTTGAGCGTACCATACAGAGGAAGGTTGTCGCAGGCCAGATTAGTAAATCCTTCCATAAGGATTTCGTCGCCGTCTTCCATGTTGGCGTCGTGCATTGCCCAGGGTTTGCAGTGAGGAGTCTGGTCGAAATTGGATACGAAGTAGCTGCCCAGGTACATCTGGGCCACCTTCTTGTAGGGCCTGGCCATGGATGCCCCCATCAGGCCCGCCGCCCGGCGGCTGTAGATTTGCAGCAATACATTG
>CAWIUZ010000299.1:0-26816 GCA_963838915.1 uncultured Acidobacteriota bacterium | reverse complement strand
CACACTGATGTTCCGATAGGCGACTCTGGACGCCGAGAAACGGCCACGAGCATTCAAAGAGGAAAACAGGTTCGAGGCCGCCTCTCGCTGCCTGGCGAACGAGGCCAGGCCGGGGAAGGTCTGAGCGAGTGGTCCGGGATTGCGGTGCGGAAGCGCTGCAAACCACGTTGCTCCCTGCCCCAGGTCGAGGCTGTCGGTGTGAAGGTCGAAGAGCCAAGGGTTGCGGCGGTCGCCGTGGTGTTCCAACTGCCCGGAAAAAACGCTGGTGCCTAGCACGGCCGCCAGATGGTCAACGATGATATCTGCGCCGTTGATCTGGAGACTGGCACGAGGAACATTGATCGGCTCAGTAAAACCGGGAATGACCAAACGGGCCGAACGCAGCTCCGCACGACCCTTGAGGGCGGGCCGGGCAGGCGAACTCAATGAGCCCGCAAAACGAAACGAGGCGGTCCCATAGCCGAGAGCGTTCCAACCCTGGAGCGTGCGCATTCCGAGCGCGCGGCCGAAGTCGATGACATTTCGAAGGGGCGCGGCTTTGCAGGAAAAGGTGAACTCGTAAGGGTACGTCTTCGTGCTTCGATCGAGTGAGCCTTCAGCCTCGAGGACCACGCGCGGCGCCAAGGTGATCCGCGCCGGTGCGAGTTCGGCCCCGTCGTTATCGATTCGGATCGAGAGGTCAGAGACCGGGAAGCTGGCGCTGCGCGTGTTGAGCACCACGTTTCGCGCGCCCACGCTGCCGCTGAAGCGCATTTCGTCCGCAGGACCCTGGATGGCCAGGCTCCCATCCACTCGCCCTCGCAATCCGAAGCCCCCCGGCAATGTCCAAATGCGCCCCGCCAGCGCCGTCAGATCTTCCAAACGGGAACGCTCGAGTGCCAGGGCCAAATCGAGCTCCGGCGACCGGGGAAAGTAATCAATGGCGCCGGAAAGGTGAAAATGCGAATCCGCAAAAGAGGCGTCGGCGCTATCGACGAGAACCCGGCCGAGATCCCGATCCAATTGTCCTCGGAGCGTGATCGTCCACGGCATGGAATCGGAGGGCGGGATGCGCTCCCACTGGTGCAGTTCGCTGAGCCTTCCGCGGCCCTCGAAGTTGAACTTTCGAATCGACCCGGTGGCGCGCAGGTCGGCATCCACGACGCCGTACATCCCGGTGTCGCGGCCTGTCACCAGGGGCGCCCAATCATAGACCAGCGCCTCGCGCGCTCTGACCACGATATTCAGCGGCCCCATCAAATCCCTGCCGGGAGTCCAATCGCCGGTAAGTTCGACAGCCCCAGGCGTGGGCAAAGCGAGGTCGGTGCGTACAGGGTAGCCTGCCAGCCGGAATCGCATATGACTGCGGGTTGAATCGAGACTCAACTGAGCGCTCAACTCAGTAATGGCAAGCGGCTTCTTGTTATCACCCAACTTGAAATTAACGCGACCGTCTTCCACTTCCCAATCCGGCGGGACGGCCAAGGTGCTCGAGCGCGGCCCCCCATCCGCCGCGGTAAGGGAGTTGCGGGAAAGTCCGCTCGTGAGCTCGGGACCCGTCGAGGCAAGAAGCAGACGCTCGATGTTCCAACCCCCTCCCGCCTTGCGCACCAGGTTGATATTGGGATGTTGAAGTCGAAAGTAGGAAAAACCGAGGCGCGCGCCCAACAAAGTCTGCCAGCGAACATCGCATTCGATGCGATCTACGCGCACGAACGGCTCGAAGCCGAAACTCGGGTCCTCGTGAATGACGGCGTTCTCAATCACGACGCCCGGCCTCGGAAGCAATTGCAGTGAAACGCGACCGAAAGTGACGTGCCGGTGAAGGCTCCGCTCCAGGCTCGCCTGAAGGCCGCGGCGGTAACGACCCACGCTGATATAAGAGGGAATGAACCAAGCTGCGAGCCCGCTCAGGAGAAGAGCCAGCGAAGCGATTCGAGCGCGTCGGTGGACCCGAGGGCTCATCAGCGCACCATCTGCGAGGCGATTCGAGCAGGGCTAGCGTTCTGATCGAACTCGTAGCGCTGGCCTTTAGGCCAGCACGTGCCGACCTGAAGGTCGGCGCTACTCTCAAGTACTCGAGCACATGCGTAGACCGGAGAGCGCATCAACGCACCGTCTTCAAAGTGCGTCGCCAACGCGTCCTGGTAGGGAAATGAAAGATTATGCTAAAAGTCTGAGCGATCCAGTCGCTCCCGGAAGTGTGCATGTATTCGTCACGCGGTGTCTCGTACGACCAGTAGATCAGCAGAGGGCGGCCCGAGATCAGTTCGCGCGGAACGAATCCCCAGAAACGGCTGTCCCAACTCTGCTCGCGGTTGTCTCCCATGGCGAAGTAATGCCCCGGGGGAACAACCAGTTCTCCCTCCTTGTCGATGTGGTTCGGCATGTCGGCAGTCCAGAGCGCTGTGGAGCCCTCGAGGTACTCCGAGCCAGGAGGCGGGAAATCGTCACCGGAGCGCTCCATATCCGGCCAGGCGTGGTAGACGTAGGGCTCCGTAAGGGGCTGTCCGTTCACAAAGACTTGCCGGTGGAAGATGCGAATTCGATCGCCGGGCAGGCCGATGACACGCTTCACGTAGTGTTCGCCGGGCTCCGATTGCTCACCCGCCGGCCCGGGGAATTTGAAGACCAGAACGTCGCCGTGGTGGACATCTCGATAAGGCAGAAAGCGAGCCAGCGTGCTGCCATGGTAGGCGAACGCAAACTTGTTCACCAGCAGGTGGTCGCCGATCAACAGGGTGTTTTCCATCGAGCCGGTCGGGATTTTGAAAGCCTGAACGACGAACGTGGTCCCGAAGACCGCCAAGATGACCGTGACGACCAGGGACTCAAAGGTGTCCCGCAGGGAAGATTTTTGATAGACCTCAATCATTTCCTACCGTTTTCTCGCGCAAGCGCTCGAGGACGACGCGCGCGGCTTCTTGCTCGGCGGACTTCTTGCTCGTGCCTCGCCCGCGCGCCACCACCTTGTCACTCGCCAGCACTTCCACGGTGAAAGTCTTTTGGTGTTCGGGCCCCGTCTCCTCCACCACCTGGTATTCTGCCGGAGATTTGCGAAACGCCTGAAGATACTCCTGTAGCGCCGACTTGTAGTCGACAGTAAACAGTTCCTCTCCCGAGGCGGCCAAGTCCGCGGGAAGAATAAAGCCGGCAACGAACCCTCTTGCGGCCTCGAGTCCCCCATCCCGGAAGAGTGCGGCAACCAGCGCCTCCACAGCATTCACGAAGAGCGCGGACTTGTTACGCCCTCCGGTTTTCTCTTCTCCACGTCCCAGACGCAGATAGCTCCCGAGTTCCAGGCGCGCCCCTACTCTGCCGAGATGCGTCGCCGCCACCAGGCGAGCCCTGGCTCGAGTGAGTTGCCCTTCCTCCCACTCCGGAAAGGCATTCACCAAGGCAACACTTACCAGAAAATTCAGCACCGCATCGCCCAGAAACTCGAGCTGCTCGTTGTCGCGACAGCTCCCAGGAGTCTCCCGGGCGTAAGAAGAGTGCGTAAGCGCTTCCAAAAGAAGTTGGGGGTTTTGGAAACGATAGCCGATCAAGTCTTCCAAGAGATGGACAGGGTTCTCAGTCATGCATCGAAGCCGCAAAACCATCGAAAAGGGAAACTGCCGAAATCTCCCCAGGATTCAGGCGCGGCCAATCAATGGGCGGCTTTCGCCTTTTTTAGCTCCGCAATCTGCTGGTCGGCGTAGGTCTTGATTAGTGTTCCTTGCCCGAGGTCGCCGGCTTTGGTAAATGCTTGAATGGCGTCGTCGATTTTGCCATCCATCCTGAAAGTCTCGCCCAGGCGATAGTAGTCCCGAGGATCCGGGTGACCGCTGTTGGTGATGGAAAGGTTGAATTCCTGCTCAGCCTTCTCCAGTTCAGTCTTGTCCGGTCCCGACAAACCTTGATTCGCCAGTTCCAGATGGACCATGCCGAGAGGTCCGTGAACCTGACTCGCGATCTCCGCCAGGCGCTTCTGATAATCCGCATCCGCCTCGTTGGGCTGCTTGGGAAGCTTCGCAATAAGTTCCAGCGCGTGAGCGGCTCGGGTCTCGGAATCCTGGAGGATTTTCTCTTGTTCTGCCTTGTGGTTGTTCAAGTATTGCGGCTGGGGCGTCATCCCGATGTTTAAGACCAGGCTCATCAGGTTATCGCCATTCAACTTCAGACTTTTGTCAGTGTAATCGACGACCTTGTCCACGTCACCCTTCTGTTGATAGGCATTCGCCTCGAAGGAATAAACATAAGTGAGCGCGGCACTGTCCGCATACTTCTTGGCGAAGTCTTCGCACTCGGAGATGGTTTTATCCGGGTCCAACTCGGTCTTGATGGCGTCGTAGGCCGTGGCTTGCTCTTTAGGAATATTCTGGCCTCCGCCCTGCGATCCCATGGTCAGTTTCGCATTTTGGGCGCGGGCCTTTGGGCCGGCTTGTTTCACCGCCTGGATCACGTCATCGGTGGCTTTGGCCTTGCGCAGCTTTTTCTCGATGTCCGGGTCCATGTCAAAATCGACGCCGCGCTCTTTCACGTCCTTAATCACAGTCTCCGCGGGGGAACTTTTGATTTCCTTCGTCACCTCCTTCTCATTCAGCGGCCCAGCCCCGGGGTTTTTGGCCTTTTGGTTGGTAGTCACCTGGGCCGCCATCTGCTGGGTTTGATTCCCTTGTTGTGTCTGCTGCTGGGCGGTGGGCTGTTGTTGTTGAGACGAAGGAGCTGTCGCCGGCGCCGGCCTTTGCGCAAATAGACCGCCGGCTAAGCCAAGAACTGCTAATACTGTAATGATTCCTTTGATTCTCATGATGCCTCTCGACTTCTGGATTCAACCTGCCTCATTCTATACAGCTTTAGATGCGTTGAGATTACAAGAACGGCGTACTTATGTCAATCCAGGCCGCGCTTTCCCCAATCCGTCGATAACCGGCCCGCCGTAGGGGGGAGGCTTGCCGTCCCCGCGTTTCTGCTGGTCCTGACGAGGGTAGGGCAAGCCCTACCCCTACACCGCCCGGGTCCAGCCGCCTACGGCATAGAGGCGCGAGGCCACGGGCCCTACCGCCCTGGACCTCCCTTATCGACGGATTGGGGCGCCTTCAGAGCCTCTTTATATGACGCGCAACTCGGGGCCTTTACAAGCTGCACAAAAGCCCGTTCCCTTTTCATTCCGAGCGAAGCGAGGAATCTCGTTCGGGTTCGTTTTCAAGGCATTGCGAGATTCCTCGTCGCCTGTGGCCCTCCTGGAAATCACCCTTGCCGCCCATCGTAGGGGCACGCCATGGTGTGCCCCTACGTGAGGATGCCGAGGGGATTTTCATTCACTCGAGTGGGCCTCAGGCCCATGGTAACTCCCCCCAAAATCCCACTCGGACTCGTCATTCCCGCGAAAGCGGGAATCCATCTTTCTCCCGACGTACAATGGGCCCTCGCTTTCGGGTCGGCCCTACTTTTTCGAACCGAACTGCTGAGCCTCGCCGGCCTGGACAGCTCGCAGCGCCATAGGATAGGCGGCGGCGGTTAGTGCCGCAGCCCGGTATTGAGCCAGCGCATCATCCCGCTTCCCCCGCAAGTCGTCCAGCCGCCCGAGATAGATGTGCGACCAGGTCACCAGGCGAAGATCGCGCGCCGTGTCCAGGGTTTTATGAAAATACTCCTCGGCAAGATCAGGCTTACGCATGTTGCTCGCCACGATGGCCAACCCGAAGAGCCCCCGATCGCTCTTGGGATCCTTCTCGAGCACCGCCTGGTAGGCGAGCTTCGCATCGCTGTATTTTCCCTGGAAGAACAGGTTATCGGCGTCGTCCAGCTTCAGTTCTTCCTCACTCTTTGCGGGGGCCACTGGGGTCTTAACTCGAATGACCGGCGGGGTGAAAGTCACCTTAGCCAGTCTTCGCTCCTCCGCGAGAGGGTCGATCTTGTCGATCATGGGCTTGTAGTACACTTTCATCGACGCATCTTGCTTCTCAAAATCCAGGAGCGACTCGTAGAAATAGCGGATCAGGATCAACCCTGATGCTGTAAGCTCCGTCAGCTTCTTCTCGGCTTCCGCCGGCGGCAGCTTGTCCAGGCGCAACTCAGCAGCCCGAATCAGGCATTCGGTGACCAGCAGCGGGTAGTCCGCCTTAAAGGAAGAATCGAGAGCCGGCGCCTTGAAGGCAATTCCGCGTATCCGGTTTTTGGCGTTGATATCGTCGGCGTATTGGGCGGCGAGCGGATCCAGCAGAAAGTGTAAGTACTGGTGGCGGATTTCGTCAATCTCCGGCTGCGGCAAGGCCGTTATCACTAGGTAGTAATCCATCCCGTAGATCCGCGCCTGCGCCGTGCCGGGAGCGCCCAGCAGGTCCAGGTCGATGCGGTAGGTTCTCCCCAGGTACCCACCTACCGGAAAGCGGAAATACGTGTCCGTCATCAGAATGGCTTGACGCACCAATTGCGAGTAGCGAGCTTGTGCATCGCGGTAACGCGGCTGCATGCTGGTCCACAAGTCGTGGAGCTTTGCCTGCTCGTAAAGGGTCTTAAGGATGGGAACCAGTCCGGACACCGCCTTGGCGTCCGGGGGAAGATCCGCCTGCGGAACCGTCGGTTTAAAGTCAGGAGGCGCACCCAGCAGAAGAGCCAACGAAATGTACTGGCCAAGGTCGGCGCCGGGATCGCCCTCCACGCGATGCTCGGAAAAGAAACCCGGCAGGCGTTTTGCGGCCGGCGCGGCTGCCTGGTCCAGATAACTCCGCACCACCTGGCGAGCGTCGTCTGCGGCCGCCAGCCCTAGCCCCGTGTCGTAGCCGCCCGCGTTGAGAGCCGCCATGACGCAAAACACCTGCTCGCTCGGTTCGAGAACAACTTTGCCTTCCTGCTGCTGGGCGTGCGCCGGCGGCGCAGCCAGAAGGAGGGCCAGGACGGCCGTGGCGAGCCTGGCTGCGCTTAACCCTAGCCCGGATTTCTGACCAACGCGAGGCGGTTGGCCCGGAGCAACGGAAGGGCGGGGCTTTAGAATCTGTGTGAAAACCTCTTTTCGAGTGTCATTCCGAGCGAAGCGAGGAATCTCGCTCTGAATGTTTTCAAGGGCACAGCGAGATTCCTCGTCGCCTGTGGCTCCTCGGAATGACAGCAAAAACGAGTTCTCACACAGGCTCTTTAGCCGATCCGCGATCGCGGGGGCCCCTCCTCGTTTCGCCACGCCTCCCGCACAAATTGCGGCCGCGAGTTGTGCGGGAGGCGAGGGAGGGGGACAATGGGCGGGCCTTGTAACGGCGGGACCGAAGAGGCTGTGGAAAAACCCTCTTGCTGTCATCCCGAGGAGCCGCAGGCGACGAAGGATCTCCGTAGTTCGTTGAAAATGCAGCTGCCGAGATTCTTCGCTTCGCCCAGAATGACAGTACCCAAGCGTTTTTCCGCAGGCTGTGAAGCCCCGCCCTTCCCCGCCCTGCAGAGAAATCGAGGCTAGCAAGGAGAACAGGCGGGACGGAAGGCGGGATCGCTGCCCGGGGGGCAAGAGCAATGCTTGCCGGGAACGGCCGCGAGGCGCGCCTTTAGAGAGTAGGGGACACCGCAAGATGGTAGGGAAAGCCTCCCAGGTAAATGCAAGCCAAAGCACTAGCCTCGGACGGTGATCCTGCGGAGGGACAAAACAAATTGTCCATCCGTGGGCCGGCCGTACCACGTCGCGGGCTGGAAGTTACTGAAATAGATCACCCGGTCCAGTTGCCGCAACAGCTCCGGTGAAGTGGCGCCCGACAACACACGATAGCGCATCGGCCGGCCGACTGCGTCCACCGGCACCACTACGATCACGGCCGCATCGGGAGTGTTGAAGTCAATTGGCGCCAGCACGAGAACCGCGGGGGGCGTCGGAGAGCCCAGAGGCACGTCCGGGGTCTTGCTGACCGGCACGACCAGCGAGCCCATAATCAGGCAGAAGCAAGCCACCGCCGCCAGTACACCGCCCGAGGCCGGCAAGAGCACCGGCTGAAGGACATTATCCAGCCACACCCGCAGCCAGCCGAGCCACTTTCGATGCGCCTCCCGCGACACTTCGACACGCAGCCGCAAGGCCAGCTCAGGAGGCACTTGCAGACGCCTCATGCCGCGCAGGTCCGCCTGCATGGTCTCCCACCCCTCGAGTTCCTGCCGGCACGACGCGCAGTAGCTCAAATGAAAGCGAATCGACTTCCTCGCCAGGGGATCACAAGAACCATCCAGGTAATCCGAGTAATGATTCCGAATTTCAACGCATCCTTCAAACATCGGCTTTACCTAAACAACCCATGAGTTTCCGGCGGAGCAGTTCCCGGCCCCGCATCAATCGGGATTTCACCGTTCCCTCCGCCATCCCTGTCATATGCGCAATCTCTTCGTAAGCTAACCCCTCAATTTCCCGCAGAACCACTACCGTGCGATACGGCTGAGCCAGGCTCGAGAGGGCGCGCCGCAGAATCTCCTGCCG
The DNA here is from genome assembly GCA_963838915.1 of uncultured Acidobacteriota bacterium. Taxonomy (GTDB): domain Bacteria; phylum Acidobacteriota; class Terriglobia; order UBA7540; family UBA7540; genus CAVROP01. The sequence continues at coordinate 18,409 of CAWIUZ010000299.1, read as the reverse complement.
CTCCGTCTGCTCGAGAAGCCGATAGGGAGTCTCGCCACTGGCCGTGACTTCCGCCACCGATAAAGCCCCTTCGGCGCACGTGTCGTCTATGGAGAGCGGCTCGTGCCAGTGCCGCCGCATCCACCCACGCCGGTGATTCGAAGCCTCATGAATCGCGATCCGATAAATCCAGGTCTTCAAACTGCTATCGCCGTGGAATTGCCTTATCCCTTTGAAGACCTTGATGAACACGTCCTGCAGAACGTCCGGCGCCTCCGCAGGATTGTCCAGAATGCGCGAGATGAGGTTGAAGACCGGGTTCTGGTAGACTCCCAGCAGGTAAGAGAAGGCCGCCTCGGAACCGGCTTGCAGTTCCGCAACCAAGGGCGCCTCTTCAACGGCTGCCGGAACGCCCCGATCAAGCGCCATGCCGACGGTGCGCGCGGTGTCCATCACGCCCATACCATACCACTCCCCGGCCCCGACTTCAATACCGCCTTCAATACCGCGCTTGCCTTCTCCAACACTATTGACACCGGCAACAACGGAAATGTTCCCAAAAACGCTCAAAAGGGCAAAACGCAAAGGCTAACGGCGGGAACCTAACCCTACCGCGACGGACAGACGGGCGCCACCGTCAATATACACAACATTTTGACCTTACTCAGTACCTCCAACCCAATACACTTATCCCTAGGTAATCATTTGCCGAGTCAACATAGGCATAAATCTCCTGCGCAGAATCCAGAAATATCTCATTGAGTGTTACGAACTGCACGTGATCAATGCCGCCGGCACCCTGTGATGTGCCTGCTACCATCATCCACCGATTATGCCAGGGGCCGTTAGAAGTTGGGCCGATCGAGACATTCGAAATGTAATGTCCGCCGATGGTCGTCAATCCCGAGAGCTCGATGATTGCCGAGACGGCGGTTGACGGAACCGAAGCAGACAAATCAATACTTGTCGGAGTGGTTGGAAATGCCGCCACGCCTAACGGAGTTGTTTTGTCGGCCCACACCAGTCTATCATTCTGAAGGTATGAAATCAGATGGTCGCTGGTATTGTATATAGCCCCAACATATGCCTTGAAGGTATAACCTCCCGGCAACGTCGGATTCGACGCTGATGCGGACAGAAGCCCCTGCGCAACTCCACTGAATTGTGAAATTATCCAAATATGGTACCAAGTGCTGGGAGACTTGCTACCCGTATCGAGACCATTAGCCCCGGACGCGTTCACGTCAATGGTGACGTCTACAGGGGCCGCTCTCCTTGGCGTCCCTCCATCGTCCTCCAACATTAGTTCGTCGGCACTGACATGCACCTTATGCGTATTAACGTAAGTCACTTGATCACCGGAAACAGGATTGATCTTCTGACCATGCGACAAGATGCTCCTCGCCCTGAGGTTTCGTGATAAGTCTCTAATCACGGCTATTACCTCCCTTCCTTTGATAGTGTCTTTGGCCGGAACTTCCCGTGTCGATTCTTGACTGACCGTGAGTCTACGCCTAACCGCCCCTGAGTGCAACCGCCAGTCAGGTTGTTCAAGGAAAGCACTGAGTTGGGCTCGGATATCGCCAAGCGAGAGGACTTTCCCGAATCTCCCCGCCCTGCCTGGCCAGACCGCGCCAGGCGGAGTGATTGTGACAAGATGTCGTTCTGCGGTGCGCCCGTGGTTGGTACTGTTTTGTTTGAAAAGGACGAAGTAGTTGTCATGGGCTTGGGGTCTGCCACGGGTCAACAACGACCAGTCCGACGAGCGAGAAATCACTCACGTTGAAGAAGTCTCGCTGGACTCCAATGTAATTCTGCGACACGCTCTCGGAGATGATCCGTCCCATCGGCGCCAGGCGCGACGGCTTTTTGAGCAGGCGGGCGAGGGAATGCTGCGCTTGCTCGTCCCCAGCCTGGTGATCGCCCAAGTCGTCTGGACCTTGGCATCGTTCTACCGGGCCAGCCGGGAATACATCACGGGCCTGTTGCACGCCCTCCTCGAGACTCCGGGCGTGACTGCGCTTGAGCCGCGGGTGGTTTCGCGGTGTATCGAGATTTACAGCGCCCACAACATCGAAATCGTGGACGCCTATCTTGTCGCTCTGGCCGAGGAAACCAAAACCCCCGTTTTGGCCACCTTCAACAAGAAGCACTTCCGCCGTTTCCCCCACCTCAAGCTGATTCCCTGAGCCGTGAGCCGGTCTGTTCCTGAGCCCCACGGGGCGATCTAACTCAGCCCAGGCCAACGGCCTGGGTCGACGGACGCTCCAACCCGTATTTCGGAATCAAGCCTTGAAAAAGCGGAATAGGTGGATTCCACTGGGATCGAATACGACGAGCGCCACGTCTGCGACTGAGCGTGGCGTACCTATCTCGCCCTTACAGGGCTCAGGGTCAGAAGTGTTTCGTAGTCCCAGGGCGTTGCCCTGGGCTTTGATAGGTCGCCCCTTTGGGGCTCAAGCGGGGCAGCGTGGAGCTATCCGGCAGCTCGTCGGCGGACGGGCATGTCGACCGACGGATCCCTCCGTGGATCTTCCCAAATTCGAACTGCGTTACGATGCTTATCGTCGCGAACACGCAGTGAAAAGCCGCACAGGAACGCAAAATACGCCTACTTGGGCGCTCCTTTCGCCGGCACGCGACCCACAGGCCCGCGGGTTCGGGAAAAAGCGTTGTTTTTTCCCCTTCCGATATGGCTATAATAGCCATGACAGGAGGGACCGCATGCGCAGTGTTAATGTTGCCGAGTTGAAGAACTCCCTGAGTCGGAATCTGACTTACGCGAAACAGGGGGAAGAAATCGTCGTCCGGGACCGCAATCTTCCCGTGGCGAAGCTTGTCCCCCTCTCCGTCGCCGAAACCAGCAAGGATGAGCTGATTTTAGTCGCGGCGGGCAAAATGCGTTTGCCGCAGGCCCCTTTGGACATTCACAAGTTACTCAAGATCCGCACCGGACGCGTTCGCGCGAGTCAAGCCATCCAGGCCCTGTTGGACGAACGGGCGGAGGGGAGATGAAACCGCAACCGGCATTTTTCGATGCCAGTGCGCTGGTCCCGCTCTGTGTTCGGGAGGCCACCAGCCGCCAGGCTCAGGCCCACCTGCGCCAGAGCCTGCCGGTGGTGTGGTGGGGAACTCCGGTCGAGATCCATAGCGCGGTGGCCCGCCTCCACCGCTTGGCGGTTTTGAGCGATCGCGAACGCAAGGGAGCTCTGGCTCGGCTGGAACTGTTGAGCCGGGGATGGCGAGAGATCCTCCCCGCGGACTCGGTGCGGGAATTGGCAAGGCAATTGTTGGATATTCATCAGCTTCGAGCTGCCGGCAGCTTGCAACTGGCGGCGGCTCTCACCTGGTGTCACCAACAACCCAAGAACCGCAATTTTGTTTCCGGCGATCAGCAGCTATCCCGAGCCGCGGCCTCGGCGGGATTTACTGTCCTAGCGCTTTCCCCTTAGCTCGCGGCGAACTACCGACGCCAAAAACCAGCGAGGAGGCGTCCGTCAAATCGTTCGAGAGAATTAACGGATGTCTGGCGGTGATGATGGCGAGTAACAGATGACGGGCCAGCCCATGAGGGCTTGCGCCTGCCCGAACGAGGATCGTGGTATCGAGAACAACTCTCACTGGTGGGGAGCGTAATGCGGCCGCGTACTACGCATGGCCTCAGTAATGGCCTGTTCCGCTTCTTCGGCGGAAACCGATCTGCTGTTAGCATCTACTTGCGCAAAATAACCCCTAAGCGAATCTACGATTTCCTGTCGCCGTTGGTCGGAGAGGACCGGGGGCTCGAATGCACGTACACTCACGGCCTCGCCTTCAAGTATTTGGCGGCCGACCAGGCTCTCGATGGCAGCCTTCTGGTCGGGGGAGAGATCCTTTGCCTTGTGTATCATAGATTTCGCCTTACCGCCCTGCGCTCACCTTAAGCTTACGATTTTAGCGCGCGATTGTCACGCGCTATCCTTGCGAAAACACCCAAAATGATCTCCCCCATAACCGGAATCGCAGAACTTTGTTCTGCGCCAGCCCGCCAGAGATGCGCAGCCGCGCGCGCTATCGTGCTCTGGACATCACCGCGCGCAAGATGTTGTTGATGCGGGTGGAATAGCCAGTTCCATACCGCCTGAGCCAATCGTAAATGTCCCGGTCCAGGCGGGCGGCGATCAGCACCTTGGGGGCACGGCGGAATTTCGCCAGCTGTTCATCGGTCAGCGGAGGGATGTCCGAGTAGTCGATATCGGAATCCTCTCCGGCGGCCTGACGCTTCGCGATCCGGGCCAGGACCGCCGTTTGCCGCTTATTCAGCGGCCTGCTGAAGATAGACTCGGCGCTCACGCTGATTAGCTTCCCGCGCCGAGATGATGCGGATGATCTCTTCGCCATCGACTTCGTCCTCACGGAAAACATGCACGACCAAAAGGAGAGCCGCAGAGACGGCTCCGATCGCATGCCATCGCTGTTCGCCCTCGACGATACGATCCTCGATCAGAACTAAACTCGCATCGTTGAACACGCGGGCTGCAGTTTCGAAATCCAAACCTTTGCGCTTCCTCTGGTTGATTCGGCTCTTCGCTCGATCCCATTCGAGGCGCATCGTCATACACACTGTATAACGGGCGGTCCTCGGAAGTCAACGCCAGCTCAGGGCGAGTAACGTGGACCCGCAGTTCAGGTCCGCAGTTCTTCCGCCCATCACAACGAAAAGCCGCGGACCTTGCGAAGCAGGTGAGCGCCACTTGCTTACCCTTCTTGAAAAGTTCGAGGCGCAGCTGGATATTTCCCGGCATTTGGGCTACCATGTAGCTCAAGAGGAGGTGAACGCCATGAGTGACAATTCCGTGGTTCGCGCCCGCATCGATGCACGCACCAAGCGGGAAGCCGCTGCGGCGCTGAAGAAAATCGGTCTTACCGTGTCGGATGCCTTTCGCCTGTTGCTGGTGCGTGTCGCGGCGGAAAAGGCCCTGCCCTTCGAGCCGCTCAATCCCAACGCCGAAACCATAGCCGCGATGAAAGCCGCGCGCCGGGGCGAGCTCGTCAACGCCGGCAAGCCGGATAAACTGCTGCGGAGCCTGAATGAGGGAAGTTAAATACACAGCCCGCTTTAAGCGCGACTACCGGCGAGAAAAATCCGGTCGCCACGGCAACAAGCTGGACGCACTCCTGATGGAGGTCGTGAACTTGCTCGCCGACGACACGCCGCTGCCACGCCGCAATTTCGATCACCCACTGTCCGCCGAATGGAACGATCACCGCGACTGCCACATCCGGCCGGATCTCGTTCTGATCTACCGCAAGCCGGATGACCAGAGCCTCGAACTTGTACGCCTCGGCTCGCACAGCGAGCTTGGCCTATGACAGATGGGGCGGCCCCCAAGTCTTATTCAAATCTGCGTGCGCCCACCCATCGCACAAGGCCACGACCATTACCAAGCCAAATCGGTCGTACCCAAACAGCAAGCGACGACGTCAGGCCGCAATAATCTAAGCCCTCGCCCCGTCACCTTACTGATATCCTGGCGCTTTCGGTGGGGAGGATGGGCAAGAGAGCCAGTTCCAGTTCGTCAAGCCCGCGACCTGAGCGCAGCGCGATTCCAAAAGTGCCGTTGGTTTCGGTAACCTGCGCCACCTCGTCAAGCGCGGTTCTGTTCACCTGATCCATCAAATTCCGGCATAGCCACATCAGCGGGGTCAGCATGCGCAGTACATTGCTGCACCATTGGGCGCACATCAATTTGCGGTGCAAGCCGCCGCCAACCACGCCTCGAAACCAGTTGAGGGCGCTCACATTTTCGTAAGGGGTGAATTGACCGCGCGCCGCCTGGTCAAATAGTGGCACCCACGTCGACTGCCCATGCCATGCCTGCAAGGGAGCGTTTCGAGCGGCAAACCTGTCCATCTGCTGCCCCATGTCGCTTGCCGAAGTCTTTAAATACTCGTAGCAATCTGGATGGTTGGTGATCCATTGGAATGCATGCAAGGTGCTGCGATAGGCTTCTTCGGCAAACGGGCGGCCGCGCATGACCGTCAGCGTTTTGGCCATTTGCTTGGCATACTCTTGTCCGGGCATCAATTGATCGAGAAAATAGTGGCTCTCATGGCTGTATTGCAACCCGATCCCGGCCGCCGCGCGTTCGCTGTCTTTTGGAAAATAGGCAACGAGAACGCTCTGGTAGTTATTCGCATAATCGAAAAGCCTTCCCCACGCCTGATCCTGAAGGAACGCCTTGACGGGCAAATTCTTTTTCGTCTTGCTGGGTTTGAAGACGAGTTTAGGCAGTTTCTTCTCAGCATAAACTTGTACCTCACCGTTCGATTGCTCTGCCAATGGGGCCAGCCATGCCTCAAGCCAGGTTTTGCAGGCATCGAGCGTGGCTTGCCCATCATCCTCAAGAATCGCCACGCTGGAAGTGATAGCCGGATGGATCAGCTGGCGATCGCTCGCGATTCGAGATTGTTTGTCCTTCAGTTCACTCCGATAGTTTTGTTCGGTGCGGGGGTCCGCGCCGAAATTAGACTCAGCGTACATGGCTTTTGGGTTCAGCCCTGATATCACCGGAAGCCAGCCCGGCTCAACCGCGGCGATGCGCAACGGCGGCAGGTCGTGGCGGTATTCGCTTTGCGCCCCCGGCTGGAGCGACACACTGATTTCCCATTCGCCCGGGGTCTGGCATTGAAACTCATAGAGCGCCAAGATGATTAGGATCTGGGTCGTCCGCCCGGGAGTCATAGGTGGAATGCTGAGATTGGGATATTCCGCCTTGTACAACCGCGATCCGGCGTCATCCGATGCCATGGGTGCGAGGGGAAATGCGTAGTAATCCTTCACATGATCTTTGTCCGTGGGGCGGGTCTCCAGATCGCCGACGATCTGGCCATTATGGAATTTAAAGCCTCGCATTGCGCCCTTTGAGAACACGGGCCCGTCGGGTCCGGAAAGGCGAATCGTTGCCGTTCCGCCATTGAAGCCTGCGCCCTGACTCAAGATCAGCCATCTCACATTTTCGGTTTTCCCAACCGGAATTGGCCAACTCGCCGGATAAACTGAAAGCATGCGGGTATCATCGGGATCAAAAGCATCGGCCAGACGGATCTCCCCCGCGGGGATGTCGGACCCCGCCGTCGGCTTTTTGTGGAAATAGAACTGGGCGGTTATCTCCTCCCCTCCGTCCGCGAAATCTTCATAATTGATCTGCGACTGACCGTCGGTTAGACCGATCAGGTCCGATAATCCGGCGACGACGTGATCGGCAAAGACGGTTTGCCCTGCGGACGCCCGCGCGATCTGGTCAGCAGTGATGGTTCGCCCGAAGAGCGTGCTCCATTTCGCGGCGCGCGATTTATCGCTCAATCGCTGGAAGGGGCCCGCATAGCTTTCCGCGTCCGTCATCAGCAGATCGATCTGCCGGCCGCTCGCGAAAACAAAGAACTCATACGTATCGCTGTCATAGAGGCTGGTGAACACCGCCACCGTTTTCAACGCCTTGGTGGCTGCCAGGGCGAGATCCTTCAACTCGCCGTTGTCCAGCTTGGCGTTGTCGCTGTCATAGACAGAGACGTAGGATTGCCCTGCCCCCGCCCGCAAGATGACGTGCTTGCTGCCTTCGGGCGGCGCTTTCTTCACCCGCTCGTAGCCAATCTTGCCATAGGCGCGAAGGATGGCTTGGGTGACACGGTCAAGATTGCCTCTCGATGCGATATGCACACTGGCGCAGGTATTTCCCATTTATGCGGTCCTTGTAAGAACAGGTGAGCCCCAAAGGGGCGAAATAACGCAGCCCAGGGCAACGCCCTGGGTCAACGGGACCTAAAATCGATACGCGAGCCCTGAAGGGGCGGAACAATCCTCTTCAATCCCAAACGTACCGCTCGTCATAGGTAATTCCGCACCTATCTCGCCCCTTCAGGGCTCACGGCAAGGTTGGATGATAATCTAAACCCAGGCCGCTGGCCTGGGCTTCGTTAGATCGCCCCTTCGGGGCTCAATCAACAGCCCCTTCGGGGCTCAATCAGCGGCCCTTTTGGGGCTAAGTCAACGGGCCTCCGGGGCTTGAATATTGACAGGTTTCTCAGCGAGCAGCAAGCACCTGGAGGGTCAGCTTTCCGTATCTTTGACGTTCGCCTTTATCGGCAACTTTCGCTCGGCAGCCTTCATCCAATACCCTTTGCGAGCGCAAATTCACACGCGTCGAGTCCAGTTAGGAGGAGGTTCTATGAAAGCTGCAGTGGTTCCCGCCGTAAGCGGTGCGTGGCAGATCAAGGACGTTCCGCAACCTCAACCCGGGCCCAGTCAGGTGCTCGTGAAAATGCATGCAAGCGGCATCTGCTACACCGACGTGCATGAAACCCTAGGACATATCCCCGGGCCGTTTCCCCGAATCTTAGGCCACGAGCCGGTCGGCGAGATCGTTAGCGTGGCTCCCGACGTCACGACGCGGAAGGTGGGTGACCGCGTGGGCACCGCCTGGATTCAATCCACCTGCGGGCGCTGCGAATGGTGCCAGCGGGGCCGCAGAATGTTCTGTCCCGAGATGAAGGCGGTAGGAATTCATGCACAAGGCGGACACGCTGAGTACATGCTGATGAATGCCGACGCAACCTATCTCATTCCCGAGAAGGTTTCCTATGAGCAGGCAGCCCCGATCTTTTGCGCCGGTTACACTGTCTATAGCGGGCTTCGCTGGGCCGATCCGCAGCCGCATGAGCGTGTGGCCGTGCTGGGGATCGGCGGCCTTGGACATCTGGCTCTGCAATACGCGAAGGCGGCCGGCTTCGAGACTATCGCCATTTCCCACTCTCCCGATAAAGACAAGATGATCCGCGATCTCGGCACAGATGAAATTGTTCGCGACGGGAAGAGCCTCGCCGCAGCGGGGGGCGCCGATGTAATCCTCAGCACTTCCAATTCAACGAAGTCAATGGTGGATAGCATTCAGGGGCTGCGGCCGGACGGCCGGCTCGTCACCATGGGCGCTGACGCCGAGCCCATTTCAGTCTCACTTATGGACCTCATCGGGAAGCGCATTCGAGTCATCGGCAGCCAGCAAAACGGCCCGGAATATCTTTACGAAGCTCTGGATTTCGTAGCGCAGGGAAAAGTGAAAACGCTCGTCGAGACGTACCCGTTGGCAGATGCACCAAAGGGCTACGAGCGCGTTGCGGAGGGCAAGGCTCGGTTCCGCGCTGTCCTCACAATGTAATCGCCTACTTTAACGGCACGGCGTGCTCACGGATGTAGGTGTCCACTCGAGGGTCCCGGTCGGCGCCGGCAGCGCCGGGTGCGATGTAGTGGAACGCTTCGGCGTATTCGACCCCGTATTGCTTGCCCAGTTCGCGGCTGCTCGTCATGACGAATTCCCGGATGTAATTTCGGTCGGCGGTCGAGTCGTCGTCACCCAAAAGCGGCAAGCGCTGATTGCGCTTCGCCAGTTCCGCCCTTAAGCGCGAGCCGAGGTGCCCGCCTGGGCCTTTCGCCACGTTTGCTCGATTGACTTCCACCTTCTTATCAATCTGCTTGCTGATATCCACCACGCGTGTGATCTCCGGGCGCCGCGCGAAATAGTACTTGTCCTGAACTTCTTTCGGCTCGAGGCCTGCCGCGAACTGCTCCGGATAATCATGCGCCCGCCCGGCCATCCAACACGCCGCTTCCACCGCCTTGGCCAGAGTGTAGTGATCAGGATTCTCTTCATCGTGAGCCCAGGGATCCCAGCAAACAACGGTATCAGCCTTGACCAGGCGGATGATCAGGATGAGCCGGCAGATCAGTTCATTGAGCGACACATCGGCCATGCGGTGGTTACTGTAGTTGAGGTCGAAATGGCGACGGCAACCCAAGATTTCCGCGATCCGGGCGGTGTCGCGCTCGTTGCCGAGCACATTCTCGCCGATCGTTCCCGCTGTTCCTAGCCCAGGTGAGTCACCCATGTCATCGTTGGTGGCGCGAACCAGGTAGCCCGTGTAACCCTCTTCGATGAGCTTGGCTACCGTGCCCGAGGCCTCGAGCGCGATGTCGTCGGAATGGGCTTGGAGCGCCAGTAGCACCTTGCCTTTGTGAGGTTGACCAGCGAGAGGGCGTTCCAGAACAACTCCGCCTGTCGCCGCCGGTTGCTGCTCGGACCCAGGCAGGCTCGACAGGGTCCCCGCAGCCACAAAACCGCTCAGAAGATTGCGCCGTAACATGAGTGCAATTATACTCCGATTCATAGCGGCCCGACGCGCCGGCGCAGGCGGTGCAGAAGTCACCGCGACTTGATGATGCCCTCTCCCCCTTGGGGGAGAGGGTGGCCCGCGACGGCGTTTTCACCAGCCGGCGCGGGTCAGGTGAGGGGGTCGTGGTTAGCTGGCCTCCTGACAGCGAGGAATCTCGCCCCGACCTTTGTTCGTCGATTCGCCGGAGCAGAGCAGGATTCCTCGCTTCGCTCGGAATGACAGTGTGAAGAGGTTCTTCAGCCACCTGCGAAGGCTGGCGCGATAAGCAATCCGGAAAAGCCTGGAGCGTCGATGTTGGATCAGAAGTCTGAACGTACGCACGATTTGCCCCGCAGTCTCGGGGTGATGGATGCCACCGCGATCGTCATCGGCATTGTGATTGGATCAGGTATTTTCGTGCTGCCCAACCTGATCGCCAGGAACCTGCCGTCTGCGTTCGCGATCATTTCAGCCTGGGTGATTGCCGGCGTGCTCTCCTTTTTCGGTTCGCTGGCCTACGCCGAGCTTGGGGCGATGATGCCCTCGACCGGCGGTCAATACGTGTACCTGCGTGAAGCTTACGGGCCGATGTGGGCCTTCGTCTCCGGTTGGACATTCATGCTGGCCGTCTTGTCGGGCGGAAGCGCCTGGCTGGCGGTTACATTCTCAATCTATGCGCGCTACTTCATTCCCCTGCCGCCTGCCATGAGCAAAGTGTTATCACTGGCGCTGATCGCGGCTCTTTCGGCGGTCAATTACGTGGGCGTCAAGGAGGGCGCCTGGGTGCAGCGCACTTTCACTTACCTTAAGATTGGAGCGCTGCTGGTGCTGATCGGGGCCGCATTCTTAAGCCCGCACAACGCTCCCGCGGTGGCTCACTCCAGTGCGGCTTCACTGTCTTTGGCGCACTTCGGAGCGGCGATGGTAGCTTGCCTGATGGCCTACAACGGGTGGGCCTACGTGAGCTTTGTAGCCGGCGAAGTGAGAAATCCGCAGCGCAACCTGCTGCGTTCACTGGTCATCGGTATGGGGATCGTGGCGGCTTTGTATGTACTTGTCAATCTGGGCTACCTGAAAGTGCTGTCGATCCCCGAAATCGCGATGACGGAACGCGTGGGCGCGGACGTGGCCATGCGAACCATGGGCTCGATCGGCGGCCGGTTCGTGTCCGCCACCGTGCTGCTTTCGATTGTAGGCGCAGTGAACGGCTGCGTGCTCACTGCCGCGCGCCTGCCTTTCGCCCAGGCGCGTGACGGATTGTTCTTCGCTCGCTTCGGAGAGGTCCACCCGCGCTTTAAGACGCCCGCCTCCGGAATTCTGTGGGGCGGAATCTGGACGGGCATCCTCCTGCTTACGGGCTCCTACGAGACGCTCTACTCTTATTCGATCGTCGCCGCCTGGATCTTCTACACCATGAGCGTCGGCGCGGTCTTTATCCTGCGCCGCAAGCTGCCCCATGCGGACCGGCCTTACCGGATGTGGGGCTATCCCGCTACGCCGCTGCTTTTCGTGGCAGTGTCGGTGTGGTTCGTGGTGAACGCCTTCGTCACGCAGCCCGGGCCATCCTTCGCGGCCTGCGCCATCGTCGCCACCGGCGTGCTGGCTTATTGGATCTGGCGCAGAGTCGAATCCCGCCGGTTTCGGCGGGAGTAGCGGGCTTTCGGGTAACTCGATTTCCGGCCGTCCATGGCTCATCTTATCCTTGGCGACTCAGCTTCCCTTCCCTGATCGCTTCCAAGTAGTCCTCCGGGATTCTGTGGCAAAATCTTCTTCTTGGCGCCACGCGCAGCGAATTCGGCCTGAAAGGATGAATCATGAAACTGAACGATTTGCTATTCGGAAGGCCGCTCCGTTCTTCGGAGGAAGCGGGAGAGAAGCTGGGGCCGGTCGGAGGCCTTTCCGTCTTTGGATTGGACGCCCTCAGCTCCGCGGCGTACGGCCCGGAGGCGGCGCTCACGCTGCTGATCCCGCTGGCGGCAGCGGGGATTGCCTACCTCGTGCCGATAACGGCCAGCATCATCATCCTGCTGGCAATCGTCTATTTCTCATACCGCCAAACCATTGAAGCTTACCCGTCGGGCGGCGGCTCCTACACGGTGGCTCGGGAGAACCTGGGAGAGTTTTCCGGGCTGCTCGCGGCCGCTGCCTTGATGATTGACTACGTTCTGACGGCGGCGGTGGGAATTTCCGCCGGGGTTGGGGCGCTCGTCTCAGCAGTACCGTCGCTTCAGCCCCACACCCTGTCGATCTGTCTTGTAATCTTGCTGCTCATCACCATGGTGAACCTGCGCGGCGTTCGCGAAACGGGCGCCGTGTTCATTATTCCAACCTATGTATTTGTTGGAAGCTTGCTCGCCACCTTGATACTCGGCGTGGCGAAGACGCTTGTCGCCGGCGGCCATCCCATGCCTATCGTGGCTCCGCCGCCTTTGCCCTTGCCCACCGCTGCGGTTGGCGCGTGGATTTTGCTGAAGGCTTTTTCCAGCGGCTGCACGGCCATGACCGGCGTCGAGGCGGTCAGCAACGGCGTGAAGGCTTTCCGGGAGCCCGTGGCAAAAACCGCCCAGCGAGCCCTGACCATGATCATCGCGATTCTCATTGTGCTGCTCGGGGGAGTCGCCTTTCTGGTTCGTGCTTACCACATCGGTGCCACCGGCCCCGGACAGGCGGGATACCAGAGCGTGCTTTCAATGCTCGTCGCGGCGGTGGCCGGGCAAGGCGTTTTCTACTACATCACCATGTGCTCCATCCTGCTCGTGCTGGCGCTCTCCGCCAACACCGCCTTTGCGGACTTGCCCCGCCTCTGCCGCGCCGTCGCGGAGGACGGGTATCTTCCCCAAGGCTTCGCCTCGCGCGGAAGGCGCCTGGTGTTTACGCAAGGGATTTGGCTGCTCGCGGTGTTGTGCGCTTTGCTGCTGACCTTGTTTGGCGGGGTCACGGACCGCTTGATTCCGCTGTATGCCGTGGGTGCCTTCCTGGCGTTCACCATGTCCCAAGCCGGCATGGTCGCTCACTGGAGAAGAACCCGCGGCAAAGGATGGCGACGCAGCATATTCGTCAACGGGCTGGGGGCCGTGGCGACTGCCATCACCGTCATCGTGGTAACGGTGGCGAAGTTCATCGACGGCGCATGGGTAACCGCGTTACTCATTCCCGCTATCATGTTGGTGATGGTTGCCATCAAGACGCACTATCGTTCCGTTCAGGCAGAGATCGCGGACCCTGCGCCTCTGGATGTGACCGGCCTACAGGCTCCGCTGGTGGTGGTTCCGATTCTCTCTTGGAACAAGGTCGCTCAGAAGGGGCTGCGGTTTGCCCTCACTCTATCTTCCGACGTACATATTCTGCACATCGATTGTGAAAAGGACGACGGGAGCTTTTGCCAGACATGGGATCGCCTCATCGAGGAACCGGCGATCCGAGTGGGTCGCGTACCGCCGCGCCTCATCGAATTGCCATCGCCCTATCGCTTCGTGATCACTCCGATTTTAGATTATATTCTCGAGCTCGATCGAGCCAACCCGGACCGGCAGATCGCCGTGTTGATTCCTGAGTTGGTGGAGCGGCACTGGTACCACTACTTTCTGCACAATCAACGCGCTGAAGTGCTTCGAGCGCTCCTGCTGGCCAAAGGAAGCCAGCGGATTGTCCTCATCAATGTGCCGTGGCACATCACTGCCTGACAGGGGCTACATCTCGACCTTTCGAGACCGCACCCAGAGCAAAAGGCGCAGGGAGAAGTCTGGGTACGGGCATTGAGAACCGAGAGACTCGCGCTCGGATTTGCACCTCACGAGGTTATATCCCAAAACGGGTTCCCCCCCCTCGAATCCAGACCTCCTGGTATTCCTTCCCGCCGACGCTGGGCGCACGGTTGTCCTGAAACGTTAGTGCTATATCGCAAGCGCGCTGGTGAAAAACGGGGTTCGAAGAAACAGATCCCGCCTTGTCGCCAACGGCAGACTTATCCGGCGCCAACGGATTACTCGCCGTTACGCCGTTGATCGTGGGTCAGTCGCCGGTGACTTTCTGGTCGTGTGGGGAAGACTGAGCCTGGTGGGTGTCAACCTTCTGGCAGCCAGGTTCATTTTCTCCATCCCCGGTTTTGGACTCACTTCGAAGTATGCAATCGTGAGGTTAACAGTTCCAGCTCGCGACGCACCGCATCATACATTGCGGGCGTCGGTGTGGCGTCGGCCCCCTCGACGTCGGTGGCTAAACCGCTCAACCTGCCGTTCAATTCGGCAAACTGGTCGGCGGCGGCGGCGCCATGCTCTTTCGCCGCCTGGTAGGCCTGGTAACTTTCGCGCATTCCGGCCATGAGTTTCTGCTCCAACGACAATTGGGCGGCGAAAGCAGACGGGGGCGTGGTCTCGCGCGGGTCGCGCACGACCGTCAGGGGCTGGGTATAGGTCTGGCCCGCCACGGTCAGCTTGACGACGTACTTGTCAGGAACGACGAGCGGTCCTTCCGGCCCGGCCGGCGTCTCGTGCGGGATTGCGGACATGGGGTAGGAGTGTTCTACCGACGGTGGCGGCGAATAGCGGAGATCCCAGGTGAAGCGGTTCATTCCGACATGGGTGGACAAGGGTTGCGGATTCGCCATCCAGTAGTCTGAAATTGTCGGCCACTTCTCCGGTCTTCTGACGTTTTCCGGAATCGGCGCACTGCTGAACTGGCGCACCAAATTCCCCTTTGTGTCATAAATCTCGAGCTCGATCGGCTGGGACGGCACGGCCCCCAATGTGTAGTCCAGAATGGCGCCTGCGGGTGGATTGGTTCCGGCGGGCATTTCAGGAGGCAAGGGGGTGTCGGAGTTGGTATCTCTGCGCACTCGAACCGCTTCCGCCGGCTGGAAGAGGTGAGCGGGCGCGGCGGCGACCTGGGCATTGAGTTGACGAAGCGGGCTCAGGTCGTCCAAAATCCAGAACGCCCGGCCAAACGTCGCCGCCACCAAGTCTCCATCCCGTATCGCCAAATCGCGCACTGAAGCGGTGGGCAGATTGAGTTGCAGCGACTGCCACTCCTCACCGTCATTGAACGACACAAAGACGCCATTTTCTGTGCCGGCGTAAAGCAGCCCCTGCCGTTTCGGGTCTGCACGAACCACCCGAACGAAGCTGCCGTCCGGAATGCCGGCGGTGATCGCGGTCCAAGTGCGCCCGTAGTTGTCAGTTCGGTACATGTAAGGACGAAAATCGCCCCACTCGTGCCGGTCCATTACCACATAAGCCGACGCCGGATTGAAAGGCGAGGCTTCAACGATGCTGATGGTATCCAGCGGCTTCAATTCCGGGATCGCCGCTTGTTGCCAATTCTTGCCGCCGTCGCGCGTAAGCTGCACGAGACCGTCGTCGGTGCCCACCCAGATCAGGCCGGCATCGAGCGGCGAGGGACCAATCGCCGAGATTGCAGCCCAATCGCGGCTGGTTTTGCCGTCTGGGAGGGGGCGCATCGGCAGATCGGGGCGGACCGTAAGGTCGGGACTGATGCGCCGCCAATTGAGCCCACCGTCGGATGTTTCCAGGAGAAACTGCGCGCCGTCATACAAGATGTTGCTGTTCTTCGGCGAAAATACGAACGGGGGCTGTACCGAACCCCACCACGGGCCCATTAAGTAACGGTACGGCCCTCCGGCGCCGATGTAGGGTGTTACGTCGAGGGTTTGCCAAGTGCCTCGTTCCCGGCGGTGGATTGCCGGGCCATCGTCGCTCGAAAATAGCCACTGCGGATGCGCCGGATCCGGCACAACGTACCCGTATTCGTAAGCGCCCATGGAAGGCCGCCAGTCGAGGAAGCTGATATCACCGAATGCTCCCCGGCTGCTCACCTCTACCGAGCCGTTGTCCTGTTGGGGGCCGTAAATATGGAAGGGAAACTGACTATCCGTTGACAGATGGTACATCTGCCCGGTCGGTTGGTTATACCAACTGCTCCAAGTTTGGCCTGCATTCAGGCTTACGCTCGCCCCTTGGTCAGCGCCCAAGATCATTTCGCTGCTGAGACAGCCCTTGCCGTCGCCTATGGGCACACAGGGGCTTTTGGGGTTTATCCAGAGGTTGTGGTAGTCATCGCCGCCCGGCGACCCTTTTAAGGCCTCAAACGTCTCTCCGCCATCAATCGAGCGATAAAATGACGTGTGAACCACATAGACCACATTGCGATTTTGGGGATCTATCCAGACATTGTCGAAATAGCCGGAGCGTCCTCCGGGTTCTAACCGCGGATCTTCGGTGATGCTCCGCCAACTTGCACCGCCATCATCGGAGCGAAAGAACCCGCCTTGAAGGTGGTCCGTGTGTCCCTGGTCTCTCGAAATAATTGCGAAGACGCGCCCGTTATCAGCCGCCAGCCCAATGCGCCCCATAGGCCAGGTGGGAAGTCCGGAGCCGGATAGAGCTTGCCAGGTCTGTCCTCCGTCGGCGGACTTGTAGATGGCCCCACCGGCTTGGTCGTTATCCGCCGGCGCAGGCGGAAGAGCGGCTTGATGGTGCCACAGAGCCGCATACACCACCCCCGGGAGAGCGGCGTCGTACGCCAGTGACATGGCGCCAGTCGTGTCATCCTTGTAAAGAGTCTTAGTCCAGGTTTGGCCGCCGTCGCCGGTCAAAAAGACGCCGCGATGAGGATCGGGCGCATAGGCGTTCCCGAGCGCCGCCACCAGCGCTACATCGGGGTTCGTCGGGTCCACAAGGATCGCCCCGATGTGCGCAGTCTCGGAAAGGCCGATATGGCGCCAGGTGCCCCCGCCGTCATCCGAGCGCCAGACTCCGTCTCCCAGGTTCGCCGCCCCCCAGGAGGTGCTGGCGATGCCAAAATCGCCGGTACCGACATAAATTATTCTGCCGTTCGACGGCGCGACTGCGAGCGCACCGATCGAGGCCACAGGCACTTGGTCGAAGATCGGCTGCCAGACCTCTCCAGCGTCCGTGGTTTTCCAAACGCCACCCCCGGGAGTCGCCATGTAGTAGGTACCCGGCTCCCCGGTCACCCCGGCCACCGCGGAAACGCGACCTCCGCGAAAGGGACCTGCCAGCCGCCATTGCATGCCGGCGTACAAAGTGGGGTCGAACTGGCCCGCTTTTAGCGAAGCGATGGCAACCAGGGCCACGATGAAAACAGTGATTAAGGTTTTAGCGAAGTTGGGTTTTATTCCGATCATGTTGTCACCCGCTATGTGCTGATTCCGCCTCGGACGTCAGAAAGTAGCAAAAATCCTGTTAATAGCTTCCGCCAGATCGCGTGCCTGCGACGGCTCGGGCATGTCACCCTTCGAGCCATTCTTGATGAACCCAGCCGATTTTATGGCTTGAGCGTGATCGAGAATGGGCTGCTCCCTCGGCCTGAGCCTCATGCAAGGTAGGTTAGCACGTTGGAATCGGGCGGCAAAGTCAAGAGATTCCCGTCGTGAGGTCCGTGGTGGTCATCGCTGCAAATCTCTTTTGTAGAAATCACGGGCCAGGGCAAGTCACGCCTTGCTGGGGTTCGTGGCAGGTACTACTCAAAAGGTTGGAGCGCAGAAATCCATTTCGGCCTGTTCGAGCGCCATCCCGTGTTTGGCAGCGTGGCGCCCTTGGGGTTGCGTTGGCACTCCCTGCGCCCCCGAAGCACAGCCGGCGCCGCGCACACAGGACGAGATTTACATCACCGTCCGCGGGCGAGGAGCGCTCATTCATGACGGCAAGCGTGATGGCACTGTTGGCGCCGATCCCGAGCCCCACGGTGAGGATGGAGTTTTGCGCTCCTGCGATCAGGGCCCTGATCCTCATCATCGTGGGCTCTTCCGGTGATCCCCAGCAGCACACCGGCCTCACGCGCGTCACCACAAAACCGCGCGCCCATATCGCAGGCTACAGGCTGGCTCCTGTGTGATCGGCGATTCATCCCCCATGCAGCGACGTGGCTCAACGGCGCGCGCTGGCAGGACGAATTGACCACGCCGGTGGGGGGTATCGATGCAGACCGAATCTTGCAGCGACGTCGCGAAACAGTCGAAGCACTCATCCGAGGCGCCGAACGACTCGAGAAGGACCGAGGTTCTAACTATACAGAGCGGCCTAAGTAACGGCGGGTCTTTTCGTGGCACGGCCGTCCCGGCCGTGATCACGCGCGGGACGCCCGTGCCACGATTTATGTCGCTCTGTATGGATACCTTTTGTTTTGGCACAGCATCTACTCAGGTGCGGAAATTCGCGATCTCCATCTCATCTTGGTTGGTTACTCGAAGACTCTTGGCAAGCTATCG
>CAWIUZ010000298.1:0-12067 GCA_963838915.1 uncultured Acidobacteriota bacterium | reverse complement strand
TAAGTTGAAATAACCTGTTGCGAATCAATAAGGTGCGGGGATAGATGCTGTTTTCGCGTAAGCCCTCCGGTTTCAGTAACTAAGGCCTTCGG
This sequence comes from uncultured Acidobacteriota bacterium, assembly GCA_963838915.1. Lineage (GTDB taxonomy): Bacteria > Acidobacteriota > Terriglobia > UBA7540 > UBA7540 > CAVROP01. Next base: position 11,975 of record CAWIUZ010000298.1, on the reverse strand, counting down.
GTAAGCAAAACTTCAGAACATTATTTTTGGCTGGGAGAAAGATTCCGGCGGGAATTGTTTTGTTCCCGAGTTTATAAGGACTGCAGATAGCTCAGCAGATCCTGATGAACACTCCAGTCAATCCCAGAGGACCATCGGCGGTTGGGAGGACTGAGTGAAGAGATAGAACTTTTCCAGTGCTTGGCGCTTGGCGTCGACAGGAATCACCTTGTACCGACAGGTCGTATCGACGGAAGCGTGGCCCAGCCACTCTTGAATCACGGTGATATCGACTCCCGCCAGCAGCAGATGGCTGGCGGTGGTGTAACGCCAAAGATGGACGGGGTGAAGGCGTTTTATGTTCGAGCGTCGGGGCTTGGGCGCGTGCCTGGGCCAGATAGTGTTTGCAAAGCGCGTAGAGTCCGGAGCGGGTGAGGCGCGTGCCGCGCTGGTTGATGAAAAGAAAATCGCGGTCAAGAAGTTGGGAAGCCGCCGCTCCGATTCCAAATAAGTGCGCAGAAAGGCCAGGGTGGAATCCCACAAGGGGACCGTCCGCGCCTTGTTCCCTTGCCTTGGAGAAGAACACGCTTGGATCTGAAAATCCAGATCGGCCAGGCGCAGGGCGCAAAGCTCCGAAGCCCGCGCTCCGGTGTTGTAGAGGGTGCGGAGAATACAAAGGTCACGGTAGCCATCCCGCGTCTGGGTCTTCAGGCTGGCGAACAGCACATCGACTTCGTGTTGCTCCAGGCAGTCGAAAGGCCAGCGAAGCGAGCGTTTGAGGGGAATCAGGAGAATCTGCCCCCAGCAGACTTCTTCGTAACAAGGCTGAAGCAGCGCCAGCATTTTGAAAAAAGACTTCCAGGCGCGCCGCCAGACGTGTATTGCGCGTCGCCGCGGTGTTGCCGAAGAGATCCTTCTCCAGATGAGTCAGGAAGTCGAGCAACAAGGGCACCGAAAATTGATCCAGGCGAGAGGATGGGGCGAAGCCGGGAAGCAGCTCTCCAATAGCGGAGGAGTTGCAGGAAGGCGTGTTTGTAGCTGAGCCGGGTGTGGAGCGAAACCCCACGTTGTTGGGGCAGGTAGGTGGTGAAGAAGTAATGCAGGTAAGGCGCGAGTTGATCAGAGTTGGGGATCATGGCTCACCCAGTCCAGGCGGTCAAAGCGGCGGGCGAAGCGCTGGCCTGCTTCGCGCAGCAACTCTTCGTCAAGGTCAGATAGTTTGGTATGGCCGAAGTACAGCCGTGTCCCATGTACGTAGCCAGCAGAGGCAGCTGGTCCCACATTGGCGGCCTCGCGATACCAACGCACGAGGCGATGGACAGCGAAGGCCCGGCGCAGGTCGTGCAAGTGGGGCGTGCCGTAGTAGCCCTGCTGACAAGTCTCCGGGCGGTAGATGCTCAGATGCTGCAGCACCTCGCGAAAATACTGGCTGATCCAATCGCGGTGATAAGCTTCCCCTTGCGGCAGCTTGAGGAAAAGCGCACTGCTGGTCGCCGGTCTCCCCAGGGCGGAGCGTAAGCTCAACAGGCGTTCCAGATTGGCCGCGACCTTGGAGCCGATCGGAATCAAGCGCTCCTTGCGAAACTTCGACGGCCGGATATAGAGTGTGCGCTGCTGGGCGGAATAATCTCCCACGGCCAAGTGCACGGCTTCGGAGACGCGTAGCCCGCAGGCGTAGAGGAGATGGTAAAGGGCGTAATGACAGTGCGCACGGTAAAGGGCTCGCGCCTGGGCCGCTCGGCGGATACGTTGTTGGAGGTAGTCGAAGAAGCGCCGCAGTTCCCCCGGCGAAAAGACGTAAGGGCGATACGGTTGCGGTCGCAGAAGGGGAAAGTCAGCGAGGGGATTTTCCTTCATCCACCCGCGTCGCACCAGGTAACGGCAAAGCCCCTGAAAAGCCTGTCGCCACGCTTGCAAAGTTCACCTTTGAATCGGCCCTGGTATTGATCCACTAACCGGGTCATCACCCAGCGAGGATCATGTTGATCGAAGCTCTCGAGCTGATGCTCCACCAGGAAGCGGTCGATGCGCCCGAGGGCGTAGGCCGGAGTTACCACGCGGAAGCCGAGGTGATCGAGATAATCCAGATAATCCCGGATGGCCGCCGCCAAGAAGCTACAGTATTCGAGTTCGGGTCGATTCTCCATCTCAGTAGTCCTCGCCATCGTTGTCCGCGACTTCCCGCAATTGTGTAAGGTCGATCTTGGTGTAGACCTGGGTTGAGCTGATGTGGGTGTGACCGAGCAACTCCTGGAGCGTGGAGTAGGGCGTGCCCAGGCGTAGCAGCTCACTGGCGAAGGCATGCCGCAACTGATGGCCGCTGGCCCGCACGCCGGCCTGCCGCATTCTTCTGGCCATGACCTCCGCCACCGAACTGGGAGTGAGCGGCCGCTGGGGAGCGGTCCGCCCCAAGAAGACATGGCGGTAAGGGCTGGGACGAGGCCGCTCATCTTGCAAGTAATCGGCCAAGGCTTTCACCAGAGGCCAGGAGAGGGGCAAGTGGAGAGCGCGACGGTTCTTGAGCTGCGCGAAGCGCACCACGCCTTGTTTCCAATCCAAGTCTTCGAGGCGCAGGGTGGCAATCTCGCTGGCCCGCACCCCTAGGCAGGAGGCCAGCAGCAGGATGGCAAAGTCGCGCTTCCCGCCAGGGGCCTGACGGTCGATGCTGGCCAGGATGCGCAGCACCTGGGCAGGTGCGAGAGCCCGCGGTGTGCGAGCGAGGCGGTAGTGGGGAGGCGAGCGGAGGGCCGCTGCCCAATCGCGCTCGAGATAGCCCAGGCTGAAGAGATAACGCAACAGACCTCGCAATATTTTGTGAATGCGCTGAATGCGACCGCTGTTGTGGGCGGCCTCTTGGCGGACGAAGCGATCCAGATGCTGTACCTGGAGCTCATGCCAATCGCTTACTTGATGCGCGCGGAGGAACCGATCCAAGCGGCGCACAAACAACTCGATCTGCACGAGGGAGTTTTCAGCCAGCCCCTTGTGCTCTTTCACGAAGTGCAAGTACTCGGCCACGTGCGGGAGGCGATAAGGGCCGCGCACGGGCGCTCGCAAGGGGAAAGGGTTGTGGTGCAGTCGGCCGCTGGCGTGAGCCCAACGGAGGAAGCAACGTAGGCTGTACTGCACCGCGATGTGGTGGTGAGGGGTAAAGCGGGAGGGGCGCTTGAGGCCCGGACTGGTTTTGGCCCAGGGCTGGTAGTCGACCCAGTAGCGCAGAAATGGAGCGACGTGTTGCTGCCCGAATTGCTCTAGCGAGTTCAGGGCGCGCTGAGCAAGGAAACGTTGCAAGGCGCGGAGGTGCTTTAAGCGGAAAGACAGGGTGCGGGCGGCGTAACCGTGCGCCTTCAAATACTGCAGGTAGTCCACGATCCAAGCCTCGAAATCCATACGGATCTCCCGCACTCAACCTTTCGGCCCGCGGCTCCAGCGTTCCAGCAACTGCCGCACACTCTGAAAATCTGAAGTGGCCTCCTGCGGCGAGGTTCTGCGAATTGGTTGTGAAGAAGAACTTGAACTCCAAGGGCGCTGAGATGGCGAGGGAGACGAGACGCGCCCTTGCCGGGGAGAGCGAGCCGACAGGTCTAGCACTTGATAAATTCCGCCTTCATAGGCAATTAGGTCTCGCGCCACCAGCTCCTTGCGTGCCCCCTCTAGTTCGTGGGGAAAACGGATCTCCAACAACTCCGCCAAACGAGCGTCAGAGTAGAAGCTGACGCCATCTTGATTGGAGACCGCCACCAGCACGAAATAGAACAGCTTCTCCAAGCGAGTTAAGCCCTCATCGAATCCTTCCCGCAGAAAGCGGTGATCAATCCAACTGAAGGAGCCGCGAATGGAGCGCCGGCGATCGGGTCGGGGCGGTTGGGGTCGGGACTTCAATTTTTCTCCCTCACGAGTGCAACGTAGCGGAAGAAGCGGCGGGAAGGCTATCGAATCTTGTGGGACTTACCGCGTTACTTTCCGGCAACCCTAGGCAGGAGAAAGGCTTACAAAGATATCGCGGCTTGTGTGACTTACCTGGCGAATGTGGATGGAAGTCTTTGTGGAGCCGAGGGTTAGACGCAGATCACAGCTTGTGGGACTTACAGGTGCCGATCTCAGCCGTTGGCGCCAATTGCGGACGAAGGCCGCGTTGCGCCGTACGTAGTCGGGGTGCTGCTGGCGGTAACGGCGCTTGTAGTCGGCACGCGTTCCGTAGATTTCCTTTTGGATCGCATAGGCCATTTGCTTTCCTGGGTCGTATTCAGCTCCGTAGAACCAGAACCGGCGACTGGCCCCGCGATGGATTCCCAGCGGCCCACGGATCGCGTTTCCGAATTCGCTTGGCCCGAGTTCATCGTGCTTGGGGAAGATTTCGATTCCTTCGGCAAGTCCGTTCCCTTTTACAGGCACGCCAAGGCGCGATGCCAGGTTGTGGATGTAGATACGGCAGTCTCGGGCCAGGAGTGGTGTTTCCAAGAAGATCCATAAATGCCCGCCCCGCTGGCTCATCTCCAAGGCCGCCTGGACCTGGTCTTCGCTCAGGTAGTACTGGAGCTTCACGAGGTCCTCCATGGCGCCCTTGTAATCAGCGTCGATCGCGACCCACTTGCACCGCTGCGTGGCTGGGTTGATGGCGTAGAGGCCGATAGTGATTTCGCCTTCGAGGTGGCATCGGATCGTGTCTGATGTCAGGCTGAGCCCTTGGCCAGTCGCCTTATCTGTAGGCCGGTAGTAGTAATGCCGAGCGCTTTCCGGATGCGGCCGGTCGGACTGGAGTGTGTACGCTCGCCGGTTCACAAAGAGGCTGAAATAGTCCTCCACCACGTCAGCGGGCACTTTCAGACGTAGCCGCCGCATCTTTTCCTCCGTGAAGCCCGGTGGTCGCCACAAGTCCATAGAGATTGGAAATAAAACGAAAAATATTTTCCGTCAAATGGGGTAGCTGTCAGTTGGGCCGATATTGTGTTTTCAATTACTTAGGGGTGGGAGATTCGTTGAACGGTCCGACTGTGCAATTTGCAATCTGAAATTTGCATTGCGGTCAAAGGCTGCCGTGTGATTTTCGGGGAGAGACCAGTCCTCAAGCTGGGAGTCTTCCCAAAACCGTGGGCCTCTGGCCGGGTGCAACGAACCATTGGACGGGAGATTCAAGCAAGGCCGGCGATTCCACGAGCCCGAAAAAGTGGCACTCGCTGATCAGAACATCGAATTGCGACGGGCTATACCCACCGTAATTCCGATCATCGAAATCCACCCAAAGCCAAACACACCGCTTCCGGTCGTACACGTAGATAGCCCCACAATCCGGCGCGTCATCAGGGGCAAGAAAGACGACCAGGGCCGTTGGGAACTGGAACCAACGAACGATCTTGGGGTAGTCAGCAAACTGCAACAATTCAGCAACCGCTTCGTCCGCAGTTGCCGGGTTGCTCAATTGGAACATCTGAGTGATTCGCACTTCGCCGAACATTTTTGTCACACCTCCTATGGTCGTTTTGATTGTTGGGTCAACCAGAATGTAGGTTGTCACGACTGCGGATATTCCTTGCAGGTGTTGAAAATAGCTGCCACGGTCTACGAAAAGATCCTGGCAATCGGTCAGACTCTTTCACGGGTGCGACCCGCACCATCGTGGATGGCTGTGAGCGACGGGCCTCGCGTTGGAGTGCGCCGGTCTACACTGCGGCGTCAGGCAGGGGTAACGCGGTCAGGCGCCCAGCGGACTGCCTGCTGCTGCTCACTGGCCAACTTCCGGGTAGCCCGTCCGGGCTTGAACGTAAGAGACGACAAACAGATCGCATGTACGGTTAGCCGACACGTCAAAGTGAGCACTCGGATAGTTTCCGAGTGGTTGGCGATACATCCGGGCCCGCCGGGTATCGCATCGGAGCATCGGGGGCAGAAGGCCACTCGCGCTGATTAGCCGAGGGCACGGTGTTATACTTTGGTTGTGAACGCACGCACCCCAAAGAACTACCTGAATGTAAAGTGAATCGGAAGGGGCGCGCTTGCTGAAATCCACGCCAGGGTTAGCCATGACCTTTCGCCTTGGTAGCTACGCGACCTTCAAGACCTTCATCGGTGAAATCACGGCAGGTGTCGCCGGAACTTAAGTGGCTCTTCGCCACACGGTAGCATCGCTCAAGAACAACGAGTCTGCCGATCCATGGGGGGAATTGGCGAAGAGTCACGGGATCCGACTTCACCACACGCGTTCCGAGAACGTCGCGAGAACTGCCTCCCGCCTTCAAATGGTAGGGGTGTATTCGGGGTTCGATGCGTTCTGTCGAGATGTTAGGTCGGAGTGGTGCAGGCTGGCTGGCATGGCGTGGCGTCGATCTGGCGATGATGGGCCGTTTGAGGAACTCAGCAGGAACGCTCCAAGCGGTCTGGCATTGGGGCCGGAAAAGATAGCGGTCGAGTATTACCGAACATGTAGAAACGCCATCACACATCCCAGCGAGGCCAATGTGACCAAACCCGATAAATTCTTCGCTGAGCACGCCGCAAAACTGGAGGACATTCGCCGGGAGTGGCAGGCAGTCGGAAACGCGATCGCGCCTAGCCGCTTTGCGAACCTCGCCTTTTGTGACATCAAACTCTTCGCAAGGCTGTCCCTCTCTGTTGCTCAACAAATTGCAATGGCGTTTGACCCCGGAAACGATGCCTTGGCTCGATCCGTTCCCATTAATACGTGGAAGCACCTTTCGGACGATAGCCAGCGGAAGCAACGCGCCATCGGCTACTTGCGAACGGAGTTCGGGTTAGAAGATAGTCGAGCAGAAATTATTGCAGCGAGTATCACTGGCTAACTAGCTTAACGGTAGAGTGCCTTCCTTCAGGAGCCCTCGGCAATTCCTACTTGTGCCGAGGGTTGCTGAAGAAGGAGGTCTTGGTTCAACTCCAGGGTTAGCCACCAGGTTTCGCCCAAAAACTTTGACGCGCTTTTCTCCCCGCAAGAATTTGCCTGCGGCCTTCTTAAATCGCGGCTCTCAAGACTTGCAACTCGGGGCTTTCTGATGTCAGTTTCTTGAAAAATTGGGGTGGGTTAAATCCACCAAGGCGGCGACGAAGGGAGCCCAGGGCGACGGTTCGGGTGAGGAGAACCACTTTCCCAATTACGAGCGCGTATCCCTTCTTCCTCCCTTGAAAGTATTCACGAAAAGCAGAACGGGTGATTCGCGCGTCCCGCCCATACCGGCGCCACAGTTCCGTCACTTGAAGTTCGTGCATTGCCCCAATGACGGCATAAGCGCTCACACCCGCAACCGGCTTAGTGATGTATATCCACATTCGTGTTCCCGGCTGGACCCGAACCGGACGCCGTCTAAGCTCGACGGTCTTGCTCCCATCTAGGATTCTGAACCCATAACATGGCTCGACTGAAATCAGGATGTCGCCACAATTAGGCACTCGGTTCCCCCTGCCGCACAACCGCCCAGAACCTCTCCCACGAGATCCTTTTGGAGCTGACTAAGTCCTCCACTTCAGAAGTTCGCTAACGTATTTTTGGGGCAGTGGGGGTACCGAGTCTAGCGAGGAGTTTGGCGAGGTCGTGACGGGTGAATTTCCATTCGAAGGGCCGCGCTGTGGTCTCCCAGTAATATTGAAAATCCAGGAGGCGTTCGGCGACGGCGTTGAGATTGGGAAAATCGTTGGGGGTTAGGACCTTTCGCTGGACAATGGAGAAGTAGATTTCGATCTGGTTGAGCCAACTGGCATGGACGGGGGCATGCACGAGGGTCAGGCGGGGATAGCGATGGCGGAGACGCTCGACGGCTCTGACGCCTCGATGCGCCGAGCAGTTGTCCACGATCCAGAAGACGCGACGGGCGTCATGATAAGGCGGCCGCGTCATCACTTGTTCGACGAGCCGGTCAAAAGGGGCGATGCCATTCTGGGTTTCACAGCGGCCAAAGACGCGGGCATGGTGGACGTCCAGGGCGGCGATATAAGTCCAGGCGCCGCAGCGGGAGTACTCGTGCTCGACGTACATAGGAGTACGCGGTCGGCAGTTGCGGGTGGCATGCTTGCGGCGGCGGGCTTGAATACTGGTTTTTTCATCGGCGGAGATCACGAACTCATCATCCTTCAGCGACCGGTCTTGCCACTGGCGGGCATAGAGATCCAGCACGCGCCCGGCCTTGGGCGCGAAGTCCGGGTCCCGAGGGAAGATCCAACTGCGGTGATACCAGGGCCGAAGGGCGTCTTCGTGCAGCCAACGCCACAACGTGCTGCCGCTCACCGAGGCCACCAGACCGCTCTGCTGGACTTGCTGAATCAAATCCCGGGTGCTCCAGCGGGACAGAGGCCGACCGTGCTGGGCGGGCAGTTCACAGGCCAAAGCTTTAACCTGCACGACGAGGTCTGGGGGAAAAGTTCGGGGGCGACCCGGACGAGCACGTTCTTCCAGCCCCGCGAGGCGGTCAGCAAAAAAGCGCTTCCGCCAAAGGGAAACGACCTCACGGCGGCTGTCTAAACAGGCGGCGATCTCGTCGTTGGGCATGCCTTCGGCAGCATGGAGAATCATCTTGGCACGCTGAACCTGAAAATACGGCAACGTATATTTTCCTGCGCGTCTGCGCAACTCGGCTTCCTCGGCAGACGAGAGCGTGATTGTAAACGGGCTCGACCTTGGCATGGCTAAGCACCTCACCTACACAATGCCATGCCAGGCAGGTCAATATCAAGCCACAATATACGTTGGCGTATTTATGAAATCAAGTACTTAGCTATGCCAAGTCGCCATAGCGACCCTCGACAGCAAAGGCTTCAGCAGTTGCGTTGCCTCTTCTGCTGCTCGGATTGCTACCTAGTGGAGCGAACCGGTTCACGGGCGGGACTTGCACCCGCTGTGGACCAGCGCCTTTTCACGGCGCACGTGGAGTCGAGGTGTGGCGCGGTAGTTTAGGCTTGGCCTAGCGGTTGCCGGCCCTTTCGTCTGCCGGTGCCTCAATAGTCGAGCCGTGCTCCGTTTCCACACCCCGCTCATCGAACCGGACAGGCGCGACTGGCGCATCCGGCTCCCGGAGAAGGGATCACGACGTCGCCCACGGAAAACTGCGCGTCCGCTCGGTAAGGCGGACCAGCCCCAGCACCTTGTGAAGGTCGGCTTCCGGATATTGCTTGGTCGCCGGCCACCACAGCTTGTGCTTGGCACACAGCCACTGGCGCAGCCTACGCCGCGCGTGTCGCTCGATCGCCCGGTAGGCTTTGCTAACTGGCCCGAGACAGAAGTAGTTGGCCCCACCGAGCATCATGCGGTGGAGCGTCTCTACTACGGTCTCCTGAGCCAGGAGGGTCTTGTTCCGTCCGGTTTCGCTGCTGATCGCTTGGCAGATGCGGATCACCCGCTTCTTGGACGGAACAGTGCCCAGATAGGCCCGTCCCGTCTTTAGCGAATAACAGCGCCCGAACGTATATCCCAGAAAGTCGAATTTCTCTTCCGGCAGCTTTGAGACCCGCGTCTTCGTCTCATTCACCGTCAACTTCAGCTTCGTCATCATGCCTCGCATCGCAGCCAGCGCCTCTTCCGCCCTGCCCCGACAGCAGATCACGAAATCGTCGGCATAGTTCACGATGTACGCGCGCAGACGCTTCTCGTGTCCCAGCTTCTTCCAGCCGAGCACGAAACGGCGCATGTACAGATTGCTGAGCAGGGGGCTGATCGGAGCCTCTTGCGGGGTACCCCGCCCTTCATCCCGGTTGTGCGTGCTCCGATGTTTGTTTCCACGCTCATCGGTTTCTTCTACGGGAGCCTCAAGCCACATCTTGATCAGATGGAGCATCGCTCCGTCGACGACCCGACGAGCCACCGACCTGAGAAGCTCGGCGTGCGGAATTGAATCGAAGGAACGTACGACACACTACCCATCATCAGGACCTCCCCGAAAGAGTCACCGTTGTCCGTGCCCGCCATCCGTTCGAAGGCCAATCGCTCGCTGTTCTTGGGGATGTCCATCGGCATGGCCGATTGCAGCTCGTTCTGATCCTGCCGGATGGCAGTAAATCCCTGATCCCCGCCGATTGGACCGATCTGGTCTCCTCTGCCCAATCCCTCTCGACACCTCCTGCGGCAACCCTCGGCTCGCTCGAAGACTTGCTTCACGCCCGCGCCGTCGTGGATGCTCTCCTTGGCCGCCTCGCTCCGACCAACTGCGAGGACAGCAACGCCCCAGCCACAAAGGAGAGCAGTCTTGCGAGAAACAAACCGAAATCTCTTCGATCTTTTGATCGACGACATCGACGCTTGGGAAACCCTCCACGAGGAACACCAAGCTCAGGCGATCCAAATCCTGGCGCGGCTCATCGCCCAAGCAGCTCTACAAAATCAGCAGCGGGAGAAAAACCATGAATGATGCGAGCAAGGTCAAAACCAACCACACCCAACGCGCGGCCATCGTCTACATTCGTCAATCCAGCCCTGCCCAGGTCGAAAACCACCGGGAGTCCACCGCTCGCCAATATGCTCTGGTCGAGAAAGCCAGCCAGTTGGGCTGGTGCCAAGATCAAGTGATGGTCATCGACGAAGACCTGGGCCTCTCGGGTTCCGGGTGGGCGGAGCGCTCCGGGTTCGCACGCCTCACTGCGCAGGTGGCTCTTGGCCGCGTGGGCATCGTGCTCGGCCTGGAAGTCTCCCGCCTGGCGCGAAATAATGCCGACTGGTATCGCCTCTTTGATCTCTGCAGCGTGACCGACACGTTGGTCGGCGATAGCGACGGCGTCTACCATCCAGCGCTTTTCAACGATCGGTTGATCCTCGGGCTGAAGGGCATCATGGCGGAAGCGGAACTGCACGTCTTGCGCGCCCGACTCGAGGGTGGAATTCGCAATAAGGCTGCCCGCGGCGAACTGCGCCGAGGTTTGCCCGTAGGCTTCGTGTGGGGAGAAGCGGATGGCGAAGTGCGTTTTCATCCCGATGAATCTGTCGTCCATACCCTCCGCACGGTCTTTGCGAAGTTCACCGAATTGGGATCGGTCCGTAAGGTCTGGCTCTGGTTCCGCTTCGAGGGCCTCACCTTCCCCCTGCGATCCCAGATGAAGAGCGCAATCTGTTGGGTCGCGCCCAGCTACCACACTCTCCATCAGGTACTCACCAATCCGGTGTATGCTGGTGCTTACATCTACGGAAGGTGTCGTTATGAACGGTATGTCGACGAACAAGGAAGACTCCGGAGGCGCACTCGTCATCTGCCCATGGCCGAGTGGTCGGTGCTTCTTCCCGAACATCATCCCGGCTACATCGATTGGGCCACGTTCCAGGCCAATCAGACTCGCATCGATGCCAATGTTCATCCCCAACCTCATCAAGCCGGAGGGGCAGTGAGGGAAGGGGCAGCACTGCTGCAAGGCCTGGCCCGGTGCGGAAAGTGTGGCCGCCGCCTGCACACTCATTACACCGGCCGAAACGCCTCGCCCGGATACCATTGCTCCGGCAAGGATATCGTTCAGGGACGCGGCGTGTACTGTCTGAATGTGGGCGGGGTCCAAATCGATCAAGCGGTAGTGGAGGCCTTTCTCAAGGCTCTCACGCCGGCGGCTCTCGCAGCCACCGAACTCGCTGCCCAGCAACTCGAAGCGGACCACGATCGGGCGCTGGTCCAGTGGCGACTGGCTGTGGAGCGGGCTCGCTACGAGGCGGAACGTGCCGAGCGTCAATACCGTGCCGTCGAGCCCGAGAACCGGCTCGTGGCTCGTGGACTCGAAACTGAATGGGAAAAACGACTGCGCGATCTGGCCGCTGCAGAAGCGGAACTCGAGCGGCGAGAACGACAACGCCCGCGCACGCTGAGTCCGGAGGAGGAAAAGAAACTTCGCTCGCTCGGCTCCGATCTCGATAAAGTTTGGACGGCGCCGACCACCACGGATCGAGATCGCAAAGAGCTTTTGCGCGCGCTTCTGGAAGAAGTGTTCTTGACCGTGAATAAGCCCGAACGCTCCGCGCATCTAACGCTGCGCTGGCGAGGCGGGGCTCTCACGGACATTGATCTCTCCTTGCCGCGCATGAAGCC
>CAWIUZ010000297.1:0-8977 GCA_963838915.1 uncultured Acidobacteriota bacterium | reverse complement strand
GCCGAGGGCCGCCTGCCCTTTTCCACGGGCGAGGTCATCAACGTGGACGGCGGATTTCACGTGCGGCGGCTCTAACCCGGGTAGCGCGGACCTGCCCTTGAGGTCCGCGGCTGGAGCTTCTGCTTAGTGCTGGCTCGGAACGTGCGGCTCTGCCGCCCTGCCTTGCGGAAAGGCTCCGCCTTTCCGGGCCTGCACCGATCCCAATATCAGGATTATTGGCGAGGCTGCGCCTCGCCGGTTGAGGCGCAGCCTCAACCTCAAATTAAGATTTGAGGCCCTCGCCGGAAAGGCACAGCCTTTCCGCAAGACAGGGCGGCGAAGCCGCTGGGTACACAGAAAAGTAATATTGAGATACACGGTCTGAAATTTAGAAACCCGGGCCGCGGCCTCACAGCCTTAGCATCTGGAACTTCAAGGCAAGAATCATGATCGGTATCGACACAGAACTCACGCCCGAAAAACTCCGGCCTCGAATTGAACGCCTTTTCGAGATCTCCGCCGGAAAAGTCCGCGCCATCGAAAAGACCTTTGACCCGTCGCGCGGGTCGCCGGTCTCGACGGTCGAGGGCGTCTACACGGCGCGCGCATGGACCGACTGGACACAGGGATTCATGTACGGCTCGGCGCTCCTGCAGTACGACGCAACGGGCGAAGAGTGGTTTCTCGACTATGGGTGCCGGAACACCCTCGAGCGCCTGACCCCGCACCTAACCCACACCGGCGTGCACGACCACGGATTCAACTGCGTCAGCACCTATGGCAACTTGCTGCGTCTCGCGAAGGAAGGCAAGCTTGCGGCCGGCGCGGACGAGCGGCGCCTTTACGCCCTGGCGCTCAAGGTAAGCGGGGCCGTGCAGGCGGCGCGCTGGTCCCAAACCCGCGATGGCCGCGGCTTCATCTACTCCTTCAACGGTCCCCATTCGCTTTTCGCGGACACCATTCGCTCCTTGCGCTCGCTGGCCCTCGCGCACCGCCTGGGACATGTTCTGGCAGGCGAGAACGACCGGCGCATTTCGCTCTTGGAACGCCTGGTGCATCACGCCGCCGTGACGGCGGAGTACTCCGTCTATTACGGCGAAGGGCGCGACGTGTACGACGTGCCCGGACGTGTGGCGCACGAGTCGATTTTCAACATGAACGACGGCACGTACCGCTGCCCCTCGACACAGCAGGGATATTCGCCGTTCACCACCTGGACGCGCGGCCTGGCCTGGATCATGTGCGGCTACGCGGAAGAACTCGAGTTCCTCCAAGCGCTTTCCGAGGGAGAGTTGGAACCGCTGGGTGGGCGCGAGAAGGTGGAGAGCATGATGCTCCGCGCCGCTCGAGCAACCTGCGACTACTACCTCGAGCAGGCCGCCCAGGACGGCATCCCTTACTGGGATACCGGCGCGCCGCAACTCGCGAAGCTGGGAGACTGGGGGAATCGGCCGAGCGATCCGTTCAACGACTTCGAGCCGGTGGATAGTTCAGCTGCAGCCATTGCCGCGCAGGGACTCTGGCGCCTGGGGAAGTATCTCGAAGCACAACGCGAAAGCGCGGAGCCGGGGAATCGTTATAAACAAGCTGCCCTCACCATCGCGAATACGCTCTTTGCGGAGCCGTATCTTTCTACCCAAGCGCAACACCAAGGTTTGATCCTTCACTCCGTCTACCATCGCCCGCGCGGTTGGGACCACATCCCATCCGGCCGGCACACTCCCTGCGGAGAATCTTCCATGTGGGGCGACTATCACGCCCGCGAATTGGGGCTTCTGCTGTTGCGCGAGGCAAAAGGCGACCCTTACCTGACCTTCTTCTCAGCAAGGTAGCGCAAAGGTGCGCGTATTCTGCGCTCCTTTGCGGCCTTTCCCCAATTCCTTGCGGGTTCATGTGTCCGTGCTCTGGTGGTGATTCGCATCTCCGTTTGAAGAGCCGCGGAGGAGCGCTGGAGGGCGCGCACCTCCTCGCTACTTGCTTGCGCCGTGGTGAGCATTTGTCGGAATGGCAGGTCGATTCTACCGGGCTGCCCAAAAGCAGACTGCGATTGAGGCAAGAGTCAGCGCGGCAAAGATGGGAATGATGACACGGCCGAGTGGGCGCCCGCCTGACATGACGGCGATTCCTCCCTTGGCAAGGGTGTTGCTTGCGCACGAGGCAATAATAGCGGCGTTGGCCGTACCAGGCGCGAGAGTCTTTACGGAGGCAAGTTGCGCGGCGGAGATGATGAAAGCGTCGGGGTTCACCAAGCCCGCGAGGACACTGGTCACATAGATCCCTGAAGTTCCGAAGTACTGGTAGCCGGCCTTCGAGGCAAACATCACCACCGCAAAGATCACCGCAAACTTGATGGCGCTCCACAAGTCCATGGGATTCTTCACATGCAACTGCGCCTCCCGCTCGCTGGTCCTTCGCTCCCAGAGAAAGATGGCGATCGCCGAACCCAACACAAACGGAATGGCCATGGGCAGAGCTAAGGCCCTCGCCAGATTACCATCGACCACCACGGCGATGATGTACATGCGGATGAACATAATCGTGGAGGCGATGGTGATACCCAGCGCGAAATACCTGGCGAGAGGTTCCCCTTCCGTGCGCGCCTGGTGGGAAAGGCCGAAAGTGGCCGCGGTGCTCGAGGCGATGCCGCCCAAGAGGCCCGTCACGGCAATTCCCTGCCTTGCCCCCAGGAATCGCATCAGAACATAGCCGACCATGCTCAGTGCGGAGATCAGCACCACCACCCACCAGATGAGGCGCGGGTTCAGCACCTGGAACGGCCCAAACGCGCGGTTGGGCAGGAGAGGCAATATAATGACGCTGACCACCCCGAACTTCAGGATGGCGTAAATCTCATCTTCCTGGATGGCTTCCGCCAAATGGTGCAGCGGGGCTTTGATGGAAAGCAGCAGGGTCGTCACGACGGCGAAGATGGCCGCCGGGATAACGTATCCCGACGCAGAAAGCGCACCGAAGACGTATGCCAACAGCGCCATGAACTCCGTCGTGGCGCCCTTGTTCGGCCCCTGAGCCCTTACAATATAGGCTGCGACGGCGACGGCGCTGACTCCCGCCAGGCCCACGGGCAGCATCCACTTCTCTCCCGACTGTGCCGCCAGAGCGCAAAGAAAACCGAAAAGGGTGATAAGAGGGAAAGTCCGAATGCCTGCGAACCAGGGGAGATCCTTGTGGGCATGCTCGCGCTCGACGCCGATCAACAACCCCATGAGCAGCGCCATGGCGCCGTTAAGGGCTATCTGTGTATAGGTCTGCATCGGGCCAAAACTACCTGGGGAAGAAGTACATCAACCAGCCCAGCACGACCGCGGTGCCCACAAATGCGCCGAACACCTTCGCGCCGTAAACAAACCGCTCGCGGGGCGTATCCTTGGCCAGCACTCCGAACACTACAGAGACCAGGAAGGAGAATATAACGAGAGCAGGAAAGTGTGTCAAAGCCATTCTAATTATTGAATCATTTTTCCATTGAGTCATTGTGCGAATGAATCAATGACCCGATGATTCAATGACCCAATTCCTTACGCCTTTCTTCTCATCGCGATGTCGAAGCAATCGAGGACTGCAAGCACGTTCAGCATGCCTGCGGCCACCAGATAGGCGGTGCCAAAGTCAGAACTGACGAAGAACGGGTCGCCCCCTCCGTAGCCGAAGAACTTCGCAGTGGGCATCGCCAGGCCCACGCACAGCTCGCCGTAGTGGCCCAGGACTTCAAGATAAGAGACGGCACTGGCCAAGAAGAACTGCCCTTGCATCGCCAGGCCCAGGACGAACATGATCATGATCGAGGCGAAAAGGATCAGCGCCCGCCATCTCTTGCCCACCAGCAGGTGACCCAATCCGGGGATCAGCCAGGCTGCGACGCATAGCCGCACGAGCGCGAGAGTCGATGGGCGGCCGCTAGGAGCTTTCGCTTTTTCAGCGGCACTACCTTCTGCGACAGCTTTTCCAGCCATAGGTCTAAGTCACGCACAAAGCGTGGGATACTGACAGACTGCTTCGATGGTTACGGGTTTGAAGGCCACTTGATCTAAGGTAATTGCGCACCCGCATCCACGCCAAGAGCCATCTACTGAAGCACCTTGAGCTCGCTGAAAGCGGCTTGACGTGAAAAACAGCTTACAATCATGTGGCGGTCCTGGTCAAGCAGACTTGCTGGCCCGGCGGCCCGGGCTGAGAGAGAAGGAGAGACACGCCCGTGGCAATTGATCCCCACAAGTTGTCGGAGGAACCTTCGGCCTTGCCCGAAGGTGATGGGCCACATGGAAACGGTCAAGACCAAGGACCGTCGGCCGCAGATCGGCGACAGTGGCAATGGCAGTGAGGATGCGATCTACCTCTTCGCCAACGGGGGAACTTGTTCAGGATGGTGGTCAACCGAGAGCCTTCGTGACGTCTTTGAGGGTGAGAAAGAGAATCATGGG
This sequence comes from uncultured Acidobacteriota bacterium, assembly GCA_963838915.1. Classification (GTDB taxonomy): domain Bacteria; phylum Acidobacteriota; class Terriglobia; order UBA7540; family UBA7540; genus CAVROP01. The sequence continues at coordinate 4,559 of CAWIUZ010000297.1, read as the reverse complement.
TTCACTCGGCAATGGGGTAAAGCCGCAATTCATATAAAACTGTCGAACCGATTCGTTTTTTGCTTGAACGAGAAGAACATCCACCTTTCTGCTCTCCGCTTCGGCAGCAAAGCGCACAAAGGCGTCGCGCACGAGCGCCTGGCCAAGTCCCTGTTTCTGATAGCGCGTGTCGACGGCCAACCGCATGAGGATCCTGGCGCGAACGGCATGGGACGATGTCGAACCGAAAGCACCCGGCAACCCATGGGCGGCAAACTCTTCCACACCTAAAGCGTGATAACCGACCACGAAACGACCTGCGCGAATAACGTAGGTATCGATGTAGTCCATCAATTGGCCGGGCAGGGCGAGGTGAAACAACCAATCGTTTAATACCTCGTGACCACAGTCAAAGCCGGCGAGGTCGAAGCCCACGTCGAACTTCTGGATGACGGCGCGCCCGTCCGCTGGGGCCGGGCAGTCCATTAGCGCTTTGATAGAGGGGCGGTCGACCGCGGAGCGGTCGATCCCTTCCCAAATCGCCGTCAGACTCGCCTCGCTCGGTGCGAGACGGCTGCGATGGACCAGCACGTATCGGGCTCTGGAGCAGGCACCATCCACCACGAACTGCGCGGGCGTTTTTCCTTCGATCGCTGCTGCCTGCTCGATCAGAAACACCTCGCGACGGGAAGCCGGCAGGCCGAGGTTCAGGTATTCCCCAGTCAGTTCCGGTTTGCCTTTTTCATTGTAGACACTTGGATTCGTGGCCCTCACACTGCCTCACCGGATGGAAGCTGCGGCCGGCCGCAGCACGCGAACGATCTTTTCCGAATATGTTGGAGGTTGCCCACCGAGGGATCCACAGAGCCATTCCGGATAATTGTCAAACCACTTCCGGTTTCCACAATCGTCGTAGCTCTCAACGGCCAGACCATTGGCGACGATGAAATCATACTGATCGAGTTCCACGTGGTAGTAGATGATCTCGTCGAGATCATACACTTCGCGAATATCTGAACCATTCACCAGATTGCCTGCCAATCTGAGGCCATGGCATAGAACCGCATGAGCCTTGGAGAGGAGCAGGTCCTCGCAAGGGACCTGATCAGCCAAGGACGATTTCGAAATCAGTATGGGCCGATTCGACCCTGCGGCCTCGGACGGGGCATGGAAATCAATCCGTCGCCGGCCGATCCATTTCACCGGCACGAAGTTCCAGAGGACGGTGGCCACCTTGTCCCCCGCCTGGAGTTCTTCGATCAATACGTTGCCATTCTCCGTGAGAATGTATGTGCCTTTAGCAAAACAAGCTCCCATTTGCATGGCTATTGTCCACCTTCACTTCCGGATTCGTTCCAGGAACATACTTCGGCCGAACCCTCCCCGGTCTTTAGTCGAGAGATCAGGCTTGGCTGAAAGGACGCGGATGCTACGTGAGAAGCGAGGCAGGACCAGACTAGGACCCATCGGGCGGCCACTCAGTATGCGGTGGCACGTGCAGCCTGCCCGTGTCCGGTCACGGCCAAGATGGCCGTGCCACATCAAACGGAATTTTTCGCCACAATTTCCCTAGCCGAGAATCGGCACAATGGCGGCTTGCACCTCGCCGGTGACGCGCGCGCTCGTTTCCTCAACGAACATGTTCACCTCGCTGCGCACACCAAACTCCTCGAGGTAAATGCCGGGCTCGATCGAAAAACTAATCCGAGGGATGATGGGGCGCGTGTCCCGCGTCTCGAAGTTATCGATATTGGCGCCGTTGGCGTGAACGTCTTCGCCGATGGAGTGGCCCGTCCGATGCACGAAGTTCGGCCCGTATCCGCGGCGCGTGATAACCTCGCGCGCCACATCATCCACTTCGAATCCGTGAATAGTTCGCCCGCTCGTCATGGCAGCCTGCACAAAGCTCACGGCGGCGTCCCGCGCCTCTTTCACGATCTCGAAGACGTCAACGTAGCGGCGAGGAACTTCTGCACCCACGAATCCCGTCCAGGTGATGTCGAAGTACACCGCGCCAGGCCTGTCCATCTTTCCCCAAACATCCAACAGCACGAAATCATCGGCGCCAATCGGCGCCGAGTTCTCGCGGTCCGGCATGTAATGCGGGTTGGCGGAGTTTCGGTTAGCCGCCGCCACGGGCCCTTCATCCATGATCACGCCGCCCGCCTCAAAGATGCGCCGCATTTCCTGCTGCACGTCGTACTCGCTGATTCCCTTTCCCGATCGTACGGCATCACGGATGGCGGCGAAACCCGCCCGCACCGCAGCGTGCACCACCTTGCCCGCCTCGAGGTGCGACGCCAGGGCGTCCGGCGACCATCGCGCCTCAAACAACTGCACCAGGTCAGCGGATGAAATCACTTCCACGCCGCATTCCCTCACCAGTTCAATCGTCCCCGCGTCCACGAGGCCCACGTAGGGGATGTTGTTGAGAGGCGAGTACTGCATGGCAATCCGCCGCTTGCCATTCAGAATTGTCTTCAGACCTTCGTGCTGTTCCTTCCAGGTGGAGTACTCGATCTCATGGCCGGGCAAGCCGTCCAGATTGTGCCGCTCCACGCGATGAATCAGCTTGCTCGGATCGCCCTCGGCTGGAATCAGGTAGAACCACCGCCGCGTACACATGGGCGGATTAATCTTCAGCACGCGGTAGGCTATGGGATCGCGACGATGATGGTCGTAAAACAACCAACCGTCCAGGCCGTTTTCACGAAGTGTCGATTGAATCAGCTCGAGTTCCATGGTCCCTCGCTTGATGAGCCCTGGGAATGGTTCGGCGTGGGAAGGGCGGGGCTTTAGCCCCGCCGCAGATAACGGGCCACTCCGCGGGGCTTTAGCCCCTGAAGCCGCGCTGCTTCAGGGCCTAAATGCCCCTTCAACCGTGCTCTTCGTACCGGCGGGGCTAAAGCCCCGCCCTTCCAGGGCTCAGAATAATTGCGCTTATTAACACAACTCATTACCCGTCACTGCTCTCTGAAAAACGGTTCCCATTGTTCCTCGCGCGGCGCCGCGGTGAGCAGGCTCACACCGATCAAGCATAGCAGCGAAGCCGCCAACGCAGGAAAGATCATGGGAACGCGCACGTCTAAGCCGAACACCTTCCACACCACCGCCACCAAAGTGCCCGCGACAATCGAACTCAGTCCGCCGGCGGTGGTGGTGCGCTTCCAGAAGAAGGCCGCCACAATCGCGGGTGTCAGTCCTGCCCCATACACGTCGTAAGCATAGACTGCGGTCGCGAGCACCGAGGGCTGAAAACTCTGCGCCAGCGCAATGACTCCAAGCACGACCACGGTCATGCGTGAAAGCAACAGCAAGGTTCGGTCGCTTGTGTCCTTCCGCGACAAGCGTTGAAACACGTCATGAACCACGTTGGTCGCCGGCGAAAACAGGTAGTTGTTTCCTGTGGAAAGGACCTTGGCAAATACGGCGCCGAGAAAGATGGCTCCCACCAGCGGTGTGACTCCGTGGCGGGCGGCGTAGGGCACGATCCCCCAAGCCGGAATCGCTCCGGACTCTATATCATTTCGGAAAAGCACTCCTCCCACCATGGCCAAAAGCACGATCACAGTCTCCAGGAACAGTGTCCCTCCGATCCAACCCACTACTGAGAGGCGTGCGTCACGTTCGCTGCGGGCTGAAAAAAACTTCTGGTACGAACTTTGATTTCCCACCATGAGCGTGAAGGAGGGCAAGAAATAGCCGAGCACCTCGCCCCACGTCATGCCGCCCCGAATCGTGAAGTGATCGGGCGGCAACGCAGCGTGCACCGCGCTCCAACCGCCCACGCGCAGGAGCATGGCCGGCAAGGCGATGATGCATCCTGCTGTGACAAGGAGCCCAATCGCCACGTCCGTATAAGCGACCGATGACATCCCCGCCAGCGCCGTGAACAAAATCACGAATCCAGCCAGGATGAACGTGCCCGTCCTTTCACTGACTCCGAAAGCGAGATTCAGAATTCGCCCGCCACCGCGGAACTGATAGCTGACGATGGCGGTGTAGGAGACAATGATGCACAGCGTCCCCAGCACGCGCGCAATCGGACTGTACCTGACCTCCAGGAGATCGGGTACCGTGTACTGTGCAAAGGCCCGCGCGCGCCCGGCAATGAAGTAGACCACGAGCAAACCGGCCCAACCACCCGCCGGCAACCAGAGCGACGCCAGGCCCCGGCGATATGCGAACTCCGCTCCTCCGAAAAGGCTTCCCGCTCCGATCCACGAACACAGGAGCGTAAAGACCAGCACCGCCGCCGAAAGCCTGCGGTCCGCCACCATGAAATCCGCATGGCTCTTGAGCTTGAGCATGCGCGTGATGCTTACCGTAAGCAAGACGAGCACGATCAGGGATAAGGCTATGGCGTAGAGCATGGGGAGTGGTCAGTAACCAGTTTTCAGTTGTGAATTGTCCGTTGTTGCGGCGGAGAGCGATCGAACTCCTCCGTCTCGGAGTACGCCTGAGAGTGTAGCACGAGCGCCAGAAGAGCGGGTACAATGGCGGAGCTTCGTTCGAACGCAGCCTGGCGGACACTCGGAATTTGGTAGTGTCTCAGTTTGAGTTTGCAGCGGTTAGCTTAG
>CAWIUZ010000296.1:0-34333 GCA_963838915.1 uncultured Acidobacteriota bacterium | reverse complement strand
GCAGGAGCCGACCCGCCGACGATCGAGGGAAGGCGGATGCCGATGGAACAGTACGAGCGAACAGGTTTCATTGGTCCTGCCGGGGTATTGGCGACGGCATGCAGGCAAAGGGGACCAGACGCAACACGGGAAGCCCACGACGGTGATCGTCGGGATCAACTGGCAACTCGTGAGAGGCAGGCCAGACCGTCGGGGGTGGCGGAGAGGTCCGTATGACCGGTGAACCCGGGTAATGCCGGGGGAGGGAAGGGGCCTCAGTTGAAGGGAGACGCAAGAAGCGACAAAGGACCGAGGGATTGGTGATGAACCTAGTAACCCCCAGCAGTGTTCAGAAGTTGCAGACGGCGTTGCACGACAAAGCGAAGGAAGCGCCCAATTTTCGCTTCTACGCCCTGTACGATAAGGTGCACCGAAAGGATGTTCTGGCCTTCGCCTACGAATGCTGCAAAGCCAACCGCGGAGCAGCGGGAGTGGACGGCCAAACGTTCGAGGACATCGAGGCGTATGGAGTAGAGCGGTGGTTGGACGAACTGGCGCAAGAGCTGAAGAGCCGAACGTATCGACCTCTTCCCGTACGCAGGGTGTACATTCCCAAACCGGACGGGAAGCAGCGGCCCTTAGGTGTACCCGCTATCCGTGACAGGACGGTGGAGACGGCGGCAGTCTTAGTTCTCGAACCGATCTTCGAGGCAGATCTGCAGCCGGAACAGTACGCCTATCGGCAAGACCGCAGTGCACCGGACGCCGTAAGACACGTTCACAAGCTGATCAACACGGGCCATGGAGTAATTGTTGACGCAGATCTCAGTGGCTACTTGGATCCGTCTCCATAATGCCCCCTTATTCATGAAACAACCTGGGTTGGTTATCTACCACTTTGATTCGCAAGCCTTTGCGATGTTCCGCGCGTCACCACGACGGCTGCAAGCTCGCCACGCTTTACACGCTGCAACACCGTCTGGCGCGAGACGCCAAGTTTCATCGTGGCTTCCAGCATCGGCAGATACCCCGGTGGGGTTTGCTCCACGAAGCGCGCCCGCAGTTCATCGGTGATTCGAATCTGCCACGGCGCCCCGGGCGTGACTTGTTCGCCTGCGATGAAGCCATCATTCAGCCAGCGATGAACCGTGGAAGGGTAGATGCCCAGAATCTCCGCTGCCTTGCGAATCGGCACCACCTCTCCGGTGGGTGGTGCCTCCGGCGGTTCGTAGCGCAGAATATTACGATAGCGGCGCAGACTGCCGACCTGATTTGCCGTGAAGCGCTCCCCGCTGGTGTTCGGCGTCCCTGGCGGTTGAGAATGCCGGCGATGACGTTGTCGGGGTAATGAACGGTCAGACGACGAAGCAGTGAGATCGTATCTTCATCGGTGTGAAGGCCCCGCGGCTTCATGCGCGGCAAGGAGAGATCAATGTCCGTGAGAGCCCCGCCTCGCCAGCGCAGCGTTAGATGCGCGGAGCGTTCGGGCTTATTCACGGTCAAGAACACTTCTTCCAGAAGCGCGCGCAAAAGCTCTTTGCGATCTCGATCCGTGGTGGTCGGCGCCGTCCAAACTTTATCGAGATCGGAGCCGAGCGAGCGAAGTTTCTTTTCCTCCTCCGGACTCAGCGTGCGCGGGCGTTGTCGTTCTCGCCGCTCGAGTTCCGCTTCTGCAGCGGCCAGATCGCGCAGTCGTTTTTCCCATTCAGTTTCGAGTCCACGAGCCACGAGCCGGTTCTCGGGCTCGACGGCACGGTATTGACGCTCGGCACGTTCCGCCTCGTAGCGAGCCCGCTCCACAGCCAGTCGCCACTGGACCAGCGCCCGATCGTGGTCCGCTTCGAGTTGCTGGGCAGCGAGTTCGGTGGCTGCGAGAGCCGCCGGCGTGAGAGCCTTGAGAAAGGCCTCCACTACCGCTTGATCGATTTGGACCCCGCCCACATTCAGACAGTACACGCCGCGTCCCTGAACGATATCCTTGCCGGAGCAATGGTATCCGGGCGAGGCGTTTCGGCCGGTGTAATGAGTGTGCAGGCGGCGGCCACACTTTCCGCACCGGGCCAGGCCTTGCAGCAGCGCCGCCCCTTCCCTCACTGCCCCTCCGGCTTGATGAGGTTGGGGATGAACATTGGCATCGATGCGAGTCTGATTGGCCTGGAACGTGGCCCAATCGATGTAGCCGGGATGATGTTCGGGAAGAAGCACCGACCACTCGGCCATGGGCAGATGACGAGTGCGCCTCCGGAGTCTTCCTTGTTCGTCGACATACCGTTCATAACGACACCTTCCGTAGATGTAAGCACCAGCATACACCGGATTGGTGAGTACCTGATGGAGAGTGTGGTAGCTGGGCGCGACCCAACAGATTGCGCTCTTCATCTGGGATCGCAGGGGGAAGGTGAGGCCCTCGAAGCGGAACCAGAGCCAGACCTTACGGACCGATCCCAATTCGGTGAACTTCGCAAAGACCGTGCGGAGGGTATGGACGACAGATTCATCGGGATGAAAACGCACTTCGCCATCCGCTTCTCCCCACACGAAGCCTACGGGCAAACCTCGGCGCAGTTCGCCGCGGGCAGCCTTATTGCGAATTCCACCCTCGAGTCGGGCGCGCAAGACGTGCAGTTCCGCTTCCGCCATGATGCCCTTCAGCCCGAGGATCAACCGATCGTTGAAAAGCGCTGGATGGTAGACGCCGTCGCTATCGCCGACCAACGTGTCGGTCACGCTGCAGAGATCAAAGAGGCGATACCAGTCGGCATTATTTCGCGCCAGGCGGGAGACTTCCAGGCCGAGCACGATGCCCACGCGGCCAAGAGCCACCTGCGCAGTGAGGCGTGCGAACCCGGAGCGCTCCGCCCACCCGGAACCCGAGAGGCCCAGGTCTTCGTCGATGACCATCACTTGATCTTGGCACCAGCCCAACTGGCTGGCTTTCTCGACCAGAGCATATTGGCGAGCGGTGGACTCCCGGTGGTTTTCGACCTGGGCAGGGCTGGATTGACGAATGTAGACGATGGCCGCGCGTTGGGTGTGGTTGGTTTTGACCTTGCTCGCATCATTCATGGTTTTTCTCCCGCTGCTGATTTTGTAGAGCTGCTTGGGCGATGAGCCGCGCCAGGATTTGGATCGCCTGAGCTTGGTGTTCCTCGTGGAGGGTTTCCCAAGCGTCGATGTCGTCGATCAAAAGATCGAAGAGATTTCGGTTTGTTTCTCGCAAGAGTGCTCTCCTTTGTGGCTGGGGCGTTGCTGTCCTCGCAGTTGGTCGGAGCGAGGCGGCCAAGGAGAGCATCCACGACGGCGCGGGCGTGAAGCAAGTCTTCGAGCGAGCCGAGGGTTGCCGCAGGAGGTGTCGAGAGGGATTGGGCAGAGGAGACCAGATCGGTCCAATCGGCGGGGATCAGGGATTTACTGCCATCCGGCAGGATCAGAACGAGCTGCAATCGGCCATGCCGATGGACATCCCCAAGAACAGCGAGCGATTGGCCTTCGAACGGATGGCGGGCACGGACAACGGTGACTCTTTCGGGGAGGTCCTGATGATGGGTAGTGTGTCGTACGTTCCTTCGATTCAATTCCGCACGCCGAGCTTCTCAGGTCGGTGGCTCGTCGGGTCGTCGACGGAGCGATGCTCCATCTGATCAAGATGTGGCTTGAGGCTCCCGTAGAAGAAACCGATGAGCGTGGAAACAAACATCGGAGCACGCACAACCGGGATGAAGGGCGGGGTACCCCGCAAGAGGCTCCGATCAGCCCCCTGCTCAGCAATCTGTACATGCGCCGTTTCGTGCTCGGCTGGAAGAAGCTGGGACACGAGAAGCGTCTGCGCGCGTACATCGTGAACTATGCCGACGATTTCGTGATCTGCTGTCGGGGCAGGGCGGAAGAGGCGCTGGCTGCGATGCGAGGCATGATGACGAAGCTGAAGTTGACGGTGAATGAGACGAAGACGCGGGTCTCAAAGCTGCCGGAAGAGAAATTCGACTTTCTGGGATATACGTTCGGGCGCTGTTATTCGCTAAAGACGGGACGGGCCTATCTGGGCACTGTTCCGTCCAAGAAGCGGGTGATCCGCATCTGCCAAGCGATCAGCAGCGAAACCGGACGGAACAAGACCCTCCTGGCTCAGGAGACCGTAGTAGAGACGCTCAACCGCATGATGCTCGGTGGGGCCAACTACTTCTGTCTCGGGCCAGTTAGCAAAGCCTACCGGGCGATCGAGCGACACGCGCGGCGTAGGCTGCGCCAGTGGCTGTGTGCCAAGCACAAGCTGTGGTGGCCGGCGACCAAGCAATATCCGGAAGCCGACCTTCACAAGGTGCTGGGGCTGGTCCGCCTTACCGAGCGGACGCGCAGTTTTCCGTGGGCGACGTCGTGATCCCTTCTCCGGGAGCCGGATGCGCCAGTCGCGCCTGTCCGGTTCGATGAGCGGGGTGTGGAAACGGAGCACGGCTCGACTATTGAGGCACCGGCAGACGAAAGGGCCGGCAACCGCTAGGCCAAGCCTAAACTACCGCGCCACACCTCGACTCCACACGACCATCGGAGCCCGTCAGCCGACGGGCGGCAGAATGTGGCCCATGGCGAAAGCCATGGGTTAAAACATTAGCGTCATGAGCAAGCCCCGTAGGGGCGACAGAAATATTGGACGGAGCGCAGGAAGTCTGTCGCCCGTCGGCTGACGGGCTTAATCGTTAACCAGCGTCGGCGATCCCACGGCTTTCGCCGTGGGCCGCGATCTTTCGGCCCTCCGGGCCTGCGAGAGCAGCAGCAAGCAGCATTTCGCAGACGACGGCAGGCTTGGGTTAACGCCTAAGCGCCGTTGGCTTGGGCTGTGGTAGCTCGCCCCTTCGGGGCATCTATTGATACCCGAAGCATTGAATCCCAGGGAAGGAGCACAGCCATCGAACAGCCCTTCGGCGAGGCCCACTGCGACGAACTCCAGTTCGTCGAAGGCACACAAATCAGAGCCAATGTTGTGTAATTGACACATGGCTTGTTTCACGGCAACACACGAATCAAGCGTAACGTATTGATAATACACAACGTGACTAATCTCAAGGTCTTGGCTAAGAAAATGCTTACTACATGAACTTCGAGGAGCTTCTTGGCCAACCAACACACGATTGCAAATGCCGTCTCCGTCTCCGGTGTGGGCCTCCACACGGGCGTTAAAGTCAACCTCCGGCTTTGCCCTGCCCCCGCAAACTCGGGTGTAGTGTTCCGGCGCACTGACCTCGAGGGCTTCATCATTGAAGCCCAGGCGCGCAATGTCGCGCGAGTCAGCTACGCTACAAGCCTGATGAAGAAGGGCGTCTTGATCTCGACCACGGAACATCTCCTGTCCGCCCTGGCGGGCCTGGAAGTGGATAATGCGGTGGTGGAGATCGACAACCTGGAATTGCCCATCCTGGACGGCAGCGCGCGGCCCTTCGTTGAACTCATCGCCAGAGCCGGAATTCGCCGCCAGCGCGCCCGAAGGAACTTCGTCAAAATCCTCGAGCCTGTTGAGGTTGCCGATGGAATGAAGCGGATTATTATCTATCCAGCGGATGCGTTCCGAGTCACCTATCGCATCTCCTTTTCCCACCCGCTGATTGGAACGCAAACCATCGACTTTGCCCCGGCCTCGTCCGAGTACGCCACTGAGATCGCCCCCGCGCGGACATTCGGGTTTCTGGAAGAACTCGAAATGCTTCGAAAGAACGGCCTCATCCGCGGTGGTTCGCTCGAGAATGCCGTGGTGCTCGACCGCACGGGCGTCGTCAATCCCGAAGGGCTGCGCTTCCCGGACGAATTCTGCCGGCACAAGCTGTTGGACCTGATCGGCGATTTCTCCCTGCTGGGCCACCCGCTGCTTGGCCATGTGGTTGCCGAGCGAGCCGGCCACGCCATGCACGCCCAACTTGTCTCGCGCCTGTTGCAAGAACGGAAATCCTGGAAACTCGTGTCCGAGTCTGAGTCCGCCGCACAACCCGAATCCGAACCCACGCCGTTGTTTGCTTCTAGCGAAGCCTAGTAAGAGCAAAGCGAAACAGCTCACGCAAAGTCGCGAAGACACACAAAGCGGGGATCTTTTTCTGCTTTGCGACCTTGGCGTACTTTGCGCTTTGGCGTGAAACAGGCTCGTTACTATCCCGCCCTTAATTTGCCATTTACTCTCCGATCTTTACAATTTACCATTCACCCTGATGCCTGAGAGTTCCAACCCGCCCAGCGAGCCGCTGCTCCCCCTTCTCCAAAAGGCGTTCGGCTTCCCTTCCTTCCGGGCCAACCAGGAAGCGGTGTGCCGCGCCGCCATTGCCGGCCGGGATATCTTGCTGGTGATGCCGACGGGATCCGGCAAGTCGCTTTGCTATCAACTCCCCACCTTGGCGCGGGGCGGAACGGCCCTGGTTATCAGCCCCTTGATTGCCCTGATGGACGACCAGGCGGGTAAGCTCGCCTCTCTGGGCTGCAAAGTTGCGCGAGTACACTCGGGTCTGGACCGCCTGACTTCTCGCCAATCCTGCCGCGACTATCTGAGCGGCGGCCTGCAATTCATGTTCATTGCCCCGGAGCGCTTTCGAGTTCCGGGCTTCCCTGAGATGCTGGCTAAGCGCAAGCCCTCTTTGATCGCGATTGACGAGGCGCACTGCATTTCGCAATGGGGCCACGACTTCCGGCCGGACTACCGCATGTTGGGGCAATACCTTCCGGCGCTGCGTCCCGCGCCGGTCATGGCGCTCACGGCCACGGCAACCCCCATCGTGCAGAACGACATTGTCAGCCAGCTTGGCCTGGTCGACGCAGCTCGATTCATCCACGGCTTCCGGCGCGAAAACCTGGCCATTGAGGTCGTCGAGGTGCCGCGCCCCGAGCGCCCTCAGCTCACGGCGGAACTTCTCAGCGATCCCGCGCGGCGTCCGGCCATCGTTTATGCTCCCACGCGCAGGGAATCCGAAGAACTGGCCCAGGAGCTGTCGAGCCTGTTTCCCGCTGCTGCCTACCATGCGGGGCTCGAGTCCAAACAGAGGGAGCGCGTGCAGGCGGCGTTCGTCGAAAGCCGGCTTGACGCGGTGGTTGCCACCATCGCCTTTGGCATGGGCATTGACAAGCCCAACGTGCGCACCATCATCCGCACCGCGCTGCCCGCGAGCCTGGAGGGCTATTACCAGGAAATCGGCCGCGCCGGGCGCGACGGCCTCGCGAGCCGCACGATCCTGATGCACTCCTACGCCGACCTGCGGGTGCACGAGTACTTCTTCGAGCAGGACTACGCCCCCTTGGAAACTCTCGAGGCCATCTATCACCGGCTCAGTCCCCAGCCCCAGTCGAAACTGGGCCTCTGCCGGGCGCTGCTGATGGATCCCGAGTTGTTCAACCGGGCCCTCGACAAGCTCACAGTTCATGGCGGCGCGGCGATTGAGTGGACGGAAGACGTGACGGTGGGCAGCAAGGACTGGAAGCAGTCTTACCTCACCCAGTTGGAACAGAAACGCGCGGAATTGGAAGCTGATGCGGCGCTACGCGGAAACCCGTCAGTGCCGCATGCAAGCCCTGGTACGCCATTTCGGAGACTTCGCGGACGCGCAGCGCACTTGCGGCCAGTGCGATTTCTGCGCCCCCAGGCAATGCATCGCGCAGCGATTCCGGACTATAACGCAGGCCGAACTGCGGGTTGTACACCTGATCATCGAGGCGCTTCGCCACGCCAGATTCCAATCCCTCGGAAGATTGCACCAATCGTTGTCGCCCAGTGAGTCGGTGAGCAGAGACGATCTCGAAAGCCTCGTAGGGGCGATGGCTGCGGCCGGACTGGTGCTCGTCGAGGACACGAGCTTCGAGAAGGCCGGCCGGGTCATATCCTACCGCAAAGTCACGCTGACTCGCGAAGGGTTTGACCTGACCGAGCGCATGCCCCTAGACCTTCTCCTGGCCACAAACCGAGCGGAAGAATGGCAGCCGTCCAAGCGTAAAAGGAAAAAGTCCCCGGCATTCAAACAGCCGCCTGCTGTTATCTTATCGGTTAACGAACCCGCGCCTAAGAAGAAGAAAAGGCCGCCGGAGCAGCAGCGAGGCCCGGAATCATTTTCACCGCAGGAGGCCGAGATCGAGCGCCAGCTGCGCGCCTGGCGAAGCGCGGAAGCGAGGAAGAGCGGGTTTCCGCCTTACTGCGTGTTCAGCGATCAGGCCTTATACGGGATCGTTCAAGCCCGGCCCGCTAATACGAGCGACCTGCTTCGAATCAATGGCATCGGACCCGCGAAAGCGGAGAAATACGGGGCAGCGGTGCTCGCCCTGTGCCGCACGCTGGCCGGCAAAACCTAACGAGGATTGCAGAGTCAAGTGACAGCACCCCCTCACCCCCCGACCCCTCTCCCCCAAGGGGGCGAGGGGAGAAATAACCCGAGTTGATGCCCTCGCCCCCTTGGGGGAGAGGGTGGCGCGCAGCGCCAGGTGAGGGGGTTGGTCCGTCACAATATCAGGTAACCCTCAGTAGTCCTCCTCACAAGTTATATAGCCTATTCGTATCTCAGGGCCACTAGCGGATCGACGCGAGTGGCGCGGCGAGCCGGAACATAGCTGGCTAAGACCGCCACCCCCGTCAGCAGCGCCGCGACGCACCCAAGCGTGAGCGGGTCAGTGGGACGGACGCCAAAGAGCATGGACGACAACAACCAGGTTAATCCCGCCGAACCAATCAGACCCAGAGCGACGCCGCCCAGCGCCAGGGCGATTCCCTGTTTCAGCACCATGCGCAGCACATCTCGCACGCTGGCTCCCAGCGCCATGCGTATGCCGATTTCGCGGCTGCGCTGCGCGACGGAGTAGGAAACCGTACCGTAGATGCCCACGGCGGCCAGCAGCAGGGCCGAGGCCGCGAACAAGCTGAGCAGCATCAGAATGACGCGTCGCTGGGCCACGGACGTTCGCATGACCTCCCGCATGGTGCGCACATGGTACGCCGGCAGGTTCGGGTCGATCAGGTGAATCTGCTTAAAAACCGCCGGCCCGAGCGCCATCGGGTCGCGCTCGGTTCGGATCACCAGGCTCAGCGCGCTCGCCGGGGACTGCGCTTCGGGCCAGTAGAGGGTGACTCGCGATTGAGCCTCGAGCGTGCGGTAGCGCACGTGCCGCACCACGCCCACAATCATCATCCACGGAGCGGTTGACCCTTGGCCTCCCATCTTGATGCGCTTGCCGATGGCGTCTTGATTCGGCCAGTAAGTCTTCGCCATGCTTTCATCAATGATGGCTACGGGAGGCGACGATGCGGCGTCACGGTCGTCGAAGTAGCGGCCGGCCAGAAGCTCGATCTGCATCGCCTTGAAGAATCCAGGGCTAACAGGCCGCATATCGGCCTCGGGAGTGGCTTGGTCAGGGGGGACCGCCCGGCTGTCCACGAAGACGGTGCCGGAGGCGTTGGCGCCGCTGAGCGGCAGGATGTCGACCGCCCCCGCCGCCTCAACCCCAGGCAGGTGCTGGATGCGATCCAGAAGGTCGTGATAGAAGCCACTCACCTGTTCCGGCTTTCGGTACTCCTCCTCGGGCAGCGCCACCCGCATGGTGAGGACAGAGTCCGCGTGGAAGCCGGGGTCCACTTCCAGAAGGCGGAGGAGGCTTTTCAGGAGCAGGCCCGAGCCGGTAAGAAGCACCAGGGCGAGCGCCGTCTCGCCCACCACCAGGAGCGGCCGCACGCGTTGAGATAAGGCGCCCGCCGCGGCGCTGGCCTCGCCGGGGCTGCCTTCCTTGAGCGTCGCGTAGGGCATCACTCGAGTGGCCTGGATGGCGGGAACGAGTCCAACGAGCACGCCGGTACCTAATGACAAGACCATGGTAAACGCCAGCACCCCGCCGTCGAGAGCGGCGCCGGCAACTCGGGGAATGGAAGTGCGGCTCAGGGCCACGACGGCCTGGAGCGACCAACTCGCAAGCAGGAGCCCCACCCCGCCCCCTAGAACGCCAAGAAGCAAGCTTTCAGTGACCAACTGCCGAACCAGGCGCAGCGGACTCGCTCCCAGGGCAATTCGGATGCTGGTTTCCTTCCGGCGCGCCGAGGCGCGCACCAGCGCGAGACCGACGATATTGGCGCAAGCAACCAGAAGAACGAATCCCACGCCGCCCATGAGAATCCACAACGAAGCTCTCACGTCGCCCACCATCTCCGCGAGCAGGGGGCTCAGGGTAAGGGTGAAGTTGTAGCGCTTGTAGGGGTAGTCGCGGCTTCGCTCCGTCATCATTCTTCCGACCATGTCCATGTCCGCCCTCGCCTGCGCCAGAGACACGTGAGGCCGGAGTTCTGCGAGCACTTCGTAATTGTGACTTCCCCGGTTGTTGGGGCTCAGGTCGTTGGCGGTGAAAGCGAGCGGGGCCCACATCTCCGCGTGATAGGGGTAATCGAAGCCCGGAGGTAAGACGCCGACAATGATGTACGACTTGCCGTTCGCCACGAGCGTGCGTCCGACCACTTGCGGGTCGCTCCCAAAGCGTCGCTGCCACAGGCCGTAACCGAGCAAGAGAACATTGTCGTGTCCCGGATTGGCTTCCTCGGTAGTGAAGACTCGCCCCACCCGGGCTCCGACTCCCAGCACGGCAAAAAGGCTTGGCGAAACCGCGGCCCCTTCGATGCGCTGCGGAATATCCTGGACGGTGATATTGAAGCTGGCGTCTGAGATGGCCGCCACGCCCGAGAAGCTCTTGTTCAGCTCTTTGATGTCGCGTACCTCCGGCGCGGAGGCCCAGTTCCGATCGTTCGGCAGGCCGATGTCGGTGAAGCGCGTCCAGACCTTCACGAGTCTTTCGGGGTGGGAATACGGCAACGGCCGCAACAGAACGGCGTTGACGATGCTGAACATTGCAGTATTCGCCCCGATGCCTAACGCCAGGGTCAAGACCGCAACCAGCGCGAAGGCGGGGTTCCTGGCTAACATCCGCGCACCAATCCGGAGATCTTGATAGAGCGTTTGCATGTGGGTAGCCCTCCGGGTAAGTTCAGGCAATTTGGCGTCCATTGGCCGCGACAACAAACTGCTTTGCAAGCACAAGTTGCGCGGGTGGCAGTTGTTGCGCTGCTCTGCGAGTGTCCGATTTTGGGATGCACCGTCCGAACTTGGGACGCTCAGTTTCGGGTTCTGCGACGCCGGCAAACCGGCCGGACGGCCAAAACTCACTGGGGGTTCATCATTAGGCTGTAGGGGGACGGCTTGCCGTCCCCGCATTTCAGCTGGTCCCGATGAGGGTAGGGCAAGCCCTACCCCTACACCGTGCGGGTCGAAACGTGCTACGCGCAGCGGCGCATGGCCATGCGTCCCCCCGTCCTCGCCCTTGCTTATCGACGGATTGGGGTGACGCTTTTGCCTCTTGCGGGAGGCAGACGACCGGAGTATTCTCTCTGCGGGGGATAAGTGATAGACCTTCCGGCAGTCAAATCAAAACAATTGAAGAAGAGGAGGCGTACTATATGCCAATCACGGCTGTAGTCGAAAAGAACGCGTATGAAGCAGCGATGGAGAACTTCGATCTCGCCGCGGACGCGCTCGAACTCGACCATAATGTGCGAAATATGATCAAATCTCCCGAACGGGTGCTGACGGTCCACCTGCCCGTTCGGATGGACAACGGGAAGATTCACACTTTTCAGGGTCACCGCGTGCAACACAGCACCGCGCGCGGGCCTGCCAAGGGCGGAATTCGCTACCATCCCCACGTCACGTTGGATGAAGTGAAAGCCCTTGCAACCTGGATGACGTGGAAGTGCGCAGTTGTGAATATCCCGTTCGGCGGCGGCAAAGGCGGCGTAACCTGCAATCCGAAGGAGATGTCGCAGGTCGAACTGGAGCACCTCACTCGCCGTTATGCCAGCGCCATTCTTCCCCTCATCGGCCCGGCGCAGGATATCCCCGCACCGGACGTCTATACCAACTCTCAGGTCATGGCCTGGATTATGGACACCTATAGCATGACGAAGGGCTACCCGATCCCGGGCGTGGTCACCGGCAAACCCATTGCTCTCGGCGGCTCGCTGGGCCGCAACGAGGCTACCGGTCGCGGCGTTTTCTATACCCTCCAATCGGCATGCGAACATCTGGGCATCCCGATGAAAGGCGCAAGAGTGGTTGTGCAGGGATTCGGCAACGCCGGTTCTATAGCGGCTCACCTGCTGGACAGCAATCAGGCGTATGTGATCGCGGTAAACGATTCCACAGGTTGCATCTATAACGCCGATGGCGTTGATATTCCGAAACTGATGCTGCACAAGGAAAAGACCGGTTCCGTAGCTGGGTTCCCCAACTCTGAGCCCATCACTCCCGAGGAACTGCTCGCCCTGGAGTGCGAGATCCTGGTTCCCGCCGCGCTCGAAAACGCGGTGCAAGGCGAGAACGCTGAATCGCTGCATACGAAGATTGTCGCCGAGGCGGCCAATGGTCCGTTGACCCCCGAAGCAGACCGAATCCTCGAAGCTAAAGGCGTCTTTATTATCCCGGATATCCTCTGCAACGCCGGTGGCGTCACCGTTTCCTACTTCGAGTGGGTGCAGGACGAACAGCACCTGTTCTGGGAAGCTCAGGACGTTTACAACCGCCTGGAGCGCGTCATGAAGACCAGCTTCGGGGACGTGCTCAAGATCCACCTGACGCACAAAGTTGGAATGAGAACCGCTGCGAACATGCTGGGCATCGGCCGAGTTGCCGAGGCTACCACGCTTCGCGGCCTTTATCCGTAAGCGTGGAATTTTCTGCTTTCCAGCCGGGAGCTGCAGGGTAGCTCCCGGCTTTTTTGTGCGGCAAGCCTAGTAACTCTGTCATCCTGAGCCCGTTCGCTTGTCATTCTGAGCGCGGCGAAGAATCTGCAGTTTGATCGCTCAGGGTAAACTGCGCGAACGATCCGCCGTTCCGGCCCGGGTCGAACCAATGCAGATTCTTCGCTGCGCTCAGAATGACAGACCTTCGAGAGAGCGTTCAGGATGAAAGGACAACAACAGACTAAGTTGAGGGAGGCGATATGAGCGCTGCGGAAGCGGCAAACGAACTTAGCGTTTATCAATCCATGGCTGCGCGCTTCGACGTGGCCGCCGCCAAATTGCAATTGGACGAAGGCCTCACGCAATACCTGCGTTCCCCCAACCGGGAGATCATCGTGCACATTCCCGTGGCGATGGACACTCGCCGGCTCCGGGTCTTCGATGGCTACCGCGTGCAGCACAGCTTTGCTCGCGGGCCTTGCAAGGGCGGCGTTCGATACTCGCCCAATGTGACGCTGGACGAGATTCGCGGCTTGGCCGCCGAGATGACCTGGAAATGCGCGGTCGTCAACATCCCCTTTGGCGGGGCGAAGGGCGGCGTCGTCTGCGACCCGGCCCAGCTCTCGCAGGGAGAATTGGAGCGCATTACGCGCCGCTACACGGCGGAAATCCTCGACTACATCGGGCCGGAGCGCGACGTGCCTGCGCCCGACATGAACACCAACGAGCAGACCATGGCCTGGATCATGGACACCTACTCAATGCACATGCGTCACACCGTCACGGCGAGCGTCACGGGCAAGCCCGTCGATTTGGGCGGCTCCCAGGGCCGCCGCGAAGCCACCGGCCGAGGCTGCATGATCTCAATCGACGAGGCCTTGAAGCGCTTCTCGTGGAAACGCCAGGAAACGCGTGTCATCGTGCAGGGTTTCGGCAATGTCGGTTCCGAGGCGGCCCGCCTGATGCACGAGGAAGGTTACAAGATCATCGGCGTCGCGGACGTGGGCGGCGGAGTCTTCAACACCAAGGGAGTCCAGATCCCTGCCCTGCTCGAGTACGCCAAAGAAAATGGCAGCGTGACGGGATTTCCAGGCTCCGAGAGCATTGGCGCGCAGGAGATCCTGGAGCAGGAATGCGAAGTGCTCCTCCCCGCCGCCACTGAAAGCGTAATCACCAGCAAAAACGCTCATAAGATCAAGGCGCGCATTCTGGCAGAAGGCGCCAACAGCCCCACCACTCCCCCGGCGGACGCCATCCTGTTTGACCGAGGCGTCTTCGTCATCCCCGATATCCTGGCCAACGCCGGCGGCGTTACGGTTTCCTATTTCGAATGGGTGCAGGACCGCCAGGGTTACTTTTGGCCGGAGCTCGTAGTGAATGACCGGCTGAAAAACATCATGGTGGCCGCCTTCGACGAAGTGGTGCACTACGCCGAAAAACATAAGGTCCATAACCGCATCGCAGCCTACATGCTGGCCATCGACCGCGTCGCCTTCAGCGTCAAGCTGCGCGGCATTTACGCGTGAGAAGCCAGGCGCCACGCAGACCTCTTTCATCGCTCGAAACCCGTCCGTTCAGGGTAGGGGCGCTTCGCGAAGCGCCCCTACGGCGGTCGCCATCAGGCAACCATCAACTAATTCTCCGGCGGGTTGCCGTGCGCAGGCGGACGGGGCCGACCAAGCCCGACACCAAGAGCGGCGAGTCCTTGCTGTAGTGCTTCCAGGTGGCGAAAGTGACTCGCGCGCTGGGCGGTTTTGGCTTACCTTCAGTGAACCACTGCGGGATGGCTTTGATGGCGCCGTCCGGGCCGTATTCGTATTCGGGCGGCAGTTGCTCGTCACCGATCAGGCGATTGACCCACTGGTTGGTGACCAGGACCTCGAGCTTGTTGTCACCGCGCACTGCGGCTCCGGTGATGTCCACGCGGAAGGGCGGTTTCCACAGCAACCCGAGATCTTTGTCATTCAAGCGAACCTGCGCCACCGCGTGCACCCAGCCGAGGTCAAGGAAGAGGCGCCGCTCGCCTGAGGGCGCGCCGGGGGAAAGCGTGATCTGCTTCGAATAAGTTGCCGTGCCGGAGAAGTACTTCACGCCCGGCTCGGAGTGCTTGTGCAGCGAAATCAGTTCGGGCAGCGTCACCTCAGGCGGCGCGCCGAGGTTGGGCGGGAAGCCGACCTGCCACGGCCCCGCCACTTCCACGGGCTTGCCGATGCCCGAAATCTTCACCGTTGATTTGCCCGTACCTTCGAGCGTGTAGCTGCCGTCTTGCCAGAAGAGCAGTTCGGAATTCTGGCCACTGGGCCATTCGACAGCAGGAGGCTCGATGGGGCCGGGGCTGGGCTTCGCCGCCAACTCACGGATGCGGTCCTCACTCAACGCTTCTTTGAAGAGTTCCGGCTCACTCATATCGCCATCGAAGTATTCCGCCCCGTCGCGCTCGCCGGCGTCGTGAACGCCGGGATGAACGACCGCGCCGGAAGCCTCAGCCTGGCCGGTCAACTTGCCGTCCACGTAGACCGAGGGAGCTCCGGCCTTGTAAACCAGCGCCACATGCGCCCAGCCTGAAATCGCAATCGGTGTCGAAAGTACGGTGCGCCAGTTGGCGCGATCGCGCTCGAGCACCGCCACGAGGTTGCGCCCCGCCAAGAGGCCGCAGGAGACGTGCCCCGATCCATACACCGCATCGCCCTGCGGCGGCGACAATACCAGGCTGCGGTTCGGGACGTCGGTGTTCTTATCGCCTTTGGCGGTCTGGTAACTATCGAGATCGGGCTTGATCCAAACACTGACCGTGAAATCGTTCGTGACGTCGCGCTGATTGCCGGCTTTGAACGGCGGGAAGGGATTGGTTGAAGCGATTGACTTGCCATCCTTGGAAATGCCCCGCAGGTGTGGCCCAACCGCGGGAGAACGAAACACCACGAACACCGATTGCGCGGGGCTAAGTTGCAAAGCGACGCGAGTCCCGGCGTCTGAAGCGTCGTAGACTTCGAGATTCGTGATTTCGCCCGTGTCGGGGTTCCAGAGTTCCGGCCGCTTGCCTTTAACGCGGAAGGTGCAGACCACGTCTTCCACGCGCCGGCGGAGATTGGCGACGAAGTAAACCTCGGCGCCTTCCACGCGGCGATGCATGAAGTTGATAGCCGCGTCGCCCGAGCGCGAGGTGATGGCGCAATCGGGTTTAATGCCCAGCTTTTCGAGCACCGCGGCCATGGGCAATCCCCAGAATACGCGCCCCTTGCCGTAACCGCGTTCGGTCACGGTCTTACCGTCGAGATTGCCCCAAACTTCATCGGCGATCTGGCGCAACTCCGTGTCGCTCGATGGATACTGGGTAAGCCCGGGATTGGCCTGCGGCTTGGGGCCCACGACGGCGACGCCTTCCTTCACCATTTCGCGCACTTTGTGCAGCACGTCGAGGTTGAGGCGCGGATCCTCGGGAAGAACCAGCACGCGGTAGTTCAAGCCGTCGGGAAACGCGATGGCGCCGTTTTCAGCTTTCATGCGGGTCAGGATGGCCTCTTCGTTCGCAACATCGTAGTAGTAGCCCTCCGGAGGCGTGGGCTTCAACTGCTCGGGATAGACAGGCGTATCCACGGGCACCTCGACGCCGATGTAATAAATCAGGTCGGCGACCGGCGTTCCCTGGCGCAACATGTTCTGGGCGCGGGCCGCATAGCTGTACCAGCCCGCAAGCGAATCGTAAAGAGTATTGGTGCGATCGTTTTCCCAGCCCCAAGGGCCCATCGTCATGCCGGGCAGCGCGGTTGGGGGATGCGGCTGCATCGCGTTGCGATGGAAGATGTACTGGTTGAGCCCCTGCGTGTACATCAAATCGCCTTGTCCCTTCATCTGGTAGGGGTAGTTCTGCCACTTAGCGAAGACTTCGTCGCCGGTGAAGGATTCGCAGCCCACTACGGGTTTGCCAAAAACGTGCCCGATGGAACCGGCGAGCTTCACGCTGTAGTTGTTATTCCCCTGCCCCACCCAGAACTCGCCCATCGGCACGTCGAGGTGCGAGCCGCTCTGGATTTCATCGAAAGGCCCGCCGCTGTAAGGCTCGGCGTAGGCTTTGAGCTTGTTCTGGCGGCAGCGCTCCGCGAAGCGGCCATAGTAGTAGTCCCCCATCAGGTCGGCGCAGGTGCGACGAATGTCCCAGAGGAAGCGTTCGGTGACTTCCGCGCTCTCCACCACGCGGCCGGTCATGGCGGGCAGGTACTTCACCAGTTCGTAGCCGCGCCGTTTCGAGAACTCCTGCGGAAATTCACGCGTCCAGTTCTGCATGCCGGTTTCGTAGCTGTCGATGACGCCACCCGCCAGTCCCTGCGCCGCCAGCGGACCGAGCGCCTCGAGCAATTCTCCAAAAAAGTGGTCGAAGTGATAGTCGTAAGCCTCACGGCTGTACTTGTCGCACTCGAGTCCCCAGCCACCATCGGGCGCGGGATGGTTCTGGACGCCGGTAGTGGTTTGACCGATGCGCAGCACCATCCATGTTCCTTCCGGCGCGTCCCAGGTCAACCGCTCCTCGCTGTCCAGGTGTTCGGTGATGTCGAGGACTTTGGAGGGGTCGATGATCGACCCGCGCGGCACCTCGACCGTATCTGGACCGAAAGTCGAATTACGGGTGAAGTTGGCTTTCTTGGTCCAATGGGGAAGGCGCGCCGCGCCGCTCAGCCGCATGTCCGTGATGCGCGCCGCATGCCAGGTGAGCATGCGGTAGAACTTGGCCTGGACGGCGGGGAAGCTTGCCGTTTCGGGAAACTCCACGGACTCGTCTCCGCTGTCGCCCCAGTCGAGGTCGCAGATCTTGCGGAACTCGACACCGTCGTCGGAGACTTCCAGCCACAGCGGCGTCTGCTCGTGCTCGTGCGAAGGAGGCGGTGCGTCGGTTATGGGAACGCCGTAAGCCGCGAGCGAGCGCGCCTCGAAAGGCTCGGAGAATTCCAGCAGCAGGAACGCTGGCTTTTCGGGAGTGGGGCGAAGTTCGACGCCAATGCGCGGATCGGCGTAGATCAATACTCCCCGATCGACCGCGCCGGCGTTGGTGCTGGCTCGCTCGAGCGTATCTTCCCAGGCGTGGGTCTCGCCCTCGAGCGCCGGGAAAGCCAGCACGTAAGCATCGCGATAGTAACCCAGCTTGGTAAGAGGCTGCTTCAGATAGGTGACCCTTCGCTCGCCGCCTCGCACCAGCGTTTCGCTCCAAGTGAACTGCTTCATCGAAAGTTCAGGAGTAATCCACGGGCCGCCGCTCGAGGACCATCCGGGGCAGTTCATGATGTCGAATTCCATGCCCAGGCGCTCGGCTTCCTTGGCGGCGTGATGGAGCAGGCGAGTGTGCTCGGCGCTGCTGTAGTCCACGGGGCCCTTGGGAATGCCCGTGCCGACCTGGAATATCTGGAAGCCGCGAATGCCCACGCGCTTCATCGCCTCGAGGTCGAGCGTGATCCCCTCTGCCGTAATGTTGCCGTTCATCCAGTGCCACCAGGTCTTGCAATGGGCGCCCGCAGGCGGCTCGCGGAACGCCGTTTCGAGCGTGCCCGCTGTCTCCGCTCCAAAATTGAGCTTCGGCCTGATGCCGATGAGGGTGACCGCTCCTGCCGCAACACTCTGCATGAAGGTTCGTCGTTTCATGTGAATTCGCTCCTCCTGTGGCTGCTCCTGCGAGGCCATTTCCCAAGCCGCCTGCAAGGAAACTCAATGTGCTTCGTGTGGGGAAAAGCTTACTCGCTTTGAGGAGAAAGTAAAGGGATTTACACGTCTGACGACTTCCACGTTTGAGCAATCGCGACCCGTACCGGATAGACAGCCCTCTCCCTGGGGAGAGGGCTGGTGATTCAAAGACGCGCCCCTTGATTCAGATTGGGAAGACGTTGATAAGTTCGTAGCGGTCGCAATCGGCTATAATCGTCTACTGAATTTGACCCCGGCGAGAATGCATGAAGCGAAATCCTGGTGAATCAAAACATCTAGTTTTCCATCTCATCGGCCGCTTACTGGCGTTATTCATCCTGCTCGGCCTCTGGCAAGGCCGATCAAGCGCCCAGCAAAATCAAGCGACCGACTCGAAGCCCGCCGCGACGCAATCGGACCAGGCTCCGGCCTCCGAGAACCAGAATCCTCAGCAAGAGCAAAGTGCTTCGGAATCGAAGTCCAGCGGCGGCGAGCGCTTGTCGAAGCAGGAAGTCTCGACTTTGCCGCTCAACAAGCGCGACTTCAGCGCCTTACTCCTGCTCGCCGCCGGCACCATGACGGACACCAACGGAGCAGCGAATTTCACGCAGCAATTCGCGCTGAACGGCCAACGAGGCGTCACCACGGTGTTCGCCATGGACGGGATCGACACCACCGATCCGGAAATGGGCGGATCGACTTTCTCCAATTTCAACGTCGACGCCATTCAGGAGGTGCGCTCGAGTTCCGGGGTGATGCCCGCGGAAATCGGCCACGGCGCCGCGGGCTTTACGGAGATCATCACTCGCAGCGGCACCGACGATCTGCACGGCTCCGTCTTCGAGTTCCTGCGCAACTCGGCGGTCGACTCCCGCAACTTTTTCGACGAACGCAGTCCGGTCAGCCCCGGCCGCCTGCCGCATTTCGTACGCAACGAATTCGGCTTCACGCTCGGAGGTCCCGTTGTGATCCCAGGCCTCTACAACGGCCGCAAACGAACTTATTTCTTCGGTCAATACCAGGGGTTCCGGCAGGTGCTGGGAACCACGCAGGTGCTTTCTGGTTCCAACCTTGCTCGAGCGCAAAGGCGTGGATAACAGCGCTTTCCCGGGCGACACCTTGCTGGTCCCCGTGAACCCGCAGATCGCCGCCGTGCTGGCCCTCTACCCGTTGCCCGATGACCCCCAAGGCCCGTTTGGAGACCGCACTTACGCCGCTCCCGCGCCGGTCACGACCAATACTGACCAATTCTCCGTGCGGATCGACCACCGCATCTCCGACAAAGCGCAATTCTTTGCCCGCTTCTCCCTGAACCAAGTGAACGGCCCGTTGACTAACCCCGACCAAACAGCGATTGACCCGAGCTTTGCCATCCGCTTTTTCGATCACCAGCGTAACGGAGGGTTTCATTACACGCGCACAGTGAGCTCGCATTTTCTCGCCGACACGACGATTGGTTTCGGGCGGAGCACGCCGTTTTTTCCGACCCTCAACACTACCCAGCCGGGCCTGGCGTTTGGCGATGGTCTTTACGAACCGTTCAACAGTCCGGCAGGCACTAACATCGGCGCGTTCGGGTTGTTGTACCAGGCAAGGCAGACGTTTTCCTACGTCCACGGAGCGCACGCAATGAAGTGGGGTGTCGAGACCCGCTTCAACCACGACTACACGATTTACGACATCAACCCCGACGGCCTCTATACCTTTGGCGGTGGGACGGCGTATGCTCAAACGGCGATTCCTTCCGCCAGTGGACAGCATAATATCCCGCCAGGCCAACCGTTGCCGGACACGCTCAGTGCCTTCCTCACCGCGACGCCCTTCAGTTACACAATCTCCGCCGCGCCAAGCTATTATCCGCAAGGCAAGCGGCTGGGAGAGGCGGCGGAACGGCGCGGGGCCTATAATTTCTACTTTCAGGACACGTGGAAAGTTTCCCCGCACTTGAGCGCTAACTACGGACTACGGTACGAGGTTAACTCCCGCATAGCCGAAGCTCACCACCTCACCTCCGGACTCAACATCGTGAATTCACACGATGCGCCAACGGTGCCGTGGGCGCCGGACGCCACGATGAACCTGGTTGTCAATCCGCAGCCTCCATATGACATGGACTGGCGAGGTTGGGGGCCGCGTCTCGGCCTCGACTGGCAGGTTACGGAGCATACGGTGTGGCACGCGGGAGGCGCCATCACCACCGTCCTGCCCAATTTGTGGCAGGACGATTTCACCACCGGCAACCTGCCCTACACGGTGTCGCCGCTGGTGACCGCTCAGCCAAACGTCACCGTCCCGTTCACGGACTCGGTGACTAAAGTCGCTCTTCCGCCTATCTACACGCTCGGCGCCGAAACGCTTTTCGGTCAGGGCCCCAGCACCGCCGTTCCTGCTAATACGAAACTTGATATGATGCGATTCCAACGCGACCTGACGGCGCTTACCCCCGGACACGAACTCCAGTTGTTAACAATCTCAGGGGTTTCGCCGGACTTCCGCAATGGCTACATCGCAACCTACAGCGCCGGCTTCGAACATTCGTTCAGCGACGTGACGTTAAGCGCGTCATACGTGGCAACGGCAGGAATTCATTTGGCAGCTCTGCAGATGTTCAACGGCTACGCAGGCGCCACTCCGGAATTTGCAAACTTTCTCGAAACCGATTCCAGTGGCAATGTTATCGGCGGGTACGGCCCCTCCTACTTGATGGCCACCCGGTCACATTCCACGTATCACGCGTTGCAGTCCGCACTGGGGAAAACCTCGGCGCGCCTGGGCTTGGGGTTTCAAGCCAGTTACACCTACGGCAAGTCCCTCGACGATACGAGTGCCGTGCTAGGTGGCTTCTTAGGGGCATACGATCCGGTGCTGCAATCGCTGCCACAAGACCCCCGCCATCCCGCGCTCGACAAGGGTCCCTCCACCTTCGACGTCACCCAAGTCTTCACGTTGAGCCTGATTCAGACCCTGCCGTTTGATCGCGCCGGCGTTTTGAGCTCTCTGAACAAGAAAATCACCTCTGGTTGGCAAGTCTTGAACATAACTACCCTGACCACTGGTTCCCCTTTCAGCGTGTACTCAGGAGTTCAGCAGACAGGCGCGGGGCTCGCTGGAGCGGACCGGCCCGACCAGATCGGGCGGCCGGTCTTTTCCACCAGCCGCACGGTGCGGGAGGATTATTTCGGAGAGGGTAGCAACAACACTGAATTCTTTCAGATTCCTATCGGCGTTCCCGGCGGCACTGGACCCAACCAGGGCGTGCCCGGAACCCTCGGGCGCGACACTTTCCGTGCGCCCGGCCTCCACGATCTGGATTTTTCTCTGATCAAGGATACAAGCTTCGGCCGCCGCGGAAACACCGAAGCTGCGATTCTCCAATTTCGCGCCGAGTTATTTAATGTTTTTAATATCGTTAATTTTGGTCTTCCGTTGAATATCATTCGCGGAACGGGCTTCGGGATCATTAACAAGACCGCCGGCACGTCGCGGCAGATTCAGTTTTCACTGAGGTTGATTTTTTAGAGGTAGCCCTCATGAATCAACAGCCCTCTCCCCAAGGGAGAGGGCTTTTCATTCCACGTGTCAGTTCGAGACTACCCCCAATGTTCCCGACAGCGCCACGTCAGCGGATGACTTTCCGATCGTAATGTCGAACGTTCCGGGCGCCACCACCCAGTGCATCTCCTGGTCAAGCAACATCAAGTCGTCGTGCGACAGCGTGAACGTCACCGTCTTTTTCTCCCCGGGATCGAGCGCCACCCGCACAAACCCGCGAAGTTGCTTTACCGGCGTCGAGACGGGCGCGAACCGCTCGTGGAGATACAGTTGAACGGTCTCCACACCGGCCCGTTTGCCCGTGTTCTCGACATCAACACTCACATGAGTACGAATATCTGAGGAGCCGCCTAGCTGCGGCGGGTCAATACGGAGGTTGCTATATCGAAAGTCAGTATAACTCAGCCCGTAGCCAAAGGGATAAAGTGGGGAGCCGAGCAGGTCCGCGTAACCCTTCTCGTTCGTCCAGCCGTGCTCGATCCAATACGACTTGGAGGGCTTGTAGTTGTAATAGGCGGGCAACTGGCCGACGCTGCGCGGAATAGTGATGGCGAGCCGGCCGCTCGGGTCGTAATCGCCGAAGAGCACGTCAGCCACCGCTTCCCCTCCCCGCTCGCCGGGATTCCAGGCTTCGAGAATGGCCGGAAGATGCGCCGCCTCCCACCGAACCGAAAGCGGCCGGCCGTTGATCAGCACCAGAACCACGGGCGTGCCGGTGGCTGCGACAGCCCGCACCAGGTCTTCCTGCACGCCGGTCAAATCCAGGCTTGCCACGTCCTGGCCTTCCCCGTCCGTCCCCCGAGTGGGTTGGAACTGCGTGTTTTCCCCGACCACAACCACGGCGGCATCCGCTCCCTTCGCCGCTTCAACTGCTTTCTCGAAGGTGCTCTTATTCGCGCCTGTAACCTCGCAACCCTTGACATAGACCACTCGCGTCGCGGGCGAGACTTTGGCCTTGATTCCGTCGAGAACCGTGCTGACGTGTTGGGGGACCGCTAACGGGGAGTAGTCTCCAAGCTGGTTTGGGGCGTTGTCGGCATTGGGGCCGATCACTGCAATGGTCTTGAGCGTCTTTTTCAGCGGGAGAAGGCCGTGCTCGTTCTTGAGAAGCACAATCCCCTCCTGGGCCGATCCGAGCGCCAAGTCCTGGTGCTCCTTCGAATGCATAACCTTCGCGGCGTTTTCGGGATCGACATACGGATGTTCGAATAATCCCAGCCGGAACTTCTGCTCGAGCACGCGACGCACCGCCCGGTCGACCAGCGCCTCCGGCACTCGCCCTTCCTCAACGTTCTCAATCAGGGGCTTCATGTAGGCCGGTTCATAGGTGATGTCCAGATCAACGCCGGCACGCAAGGCCATCGCGCCGGCCTCCTTTTGGGTGGGTACGATTTTCTCGTAGACCAAGCTGTCGAAGCCGTCGCCTTCGCTTTCAACTATGCCTTTGAAGCCCAGTTCATCGCGGAGAATTCTGGTCATCCACTTCTCAGAGCCGTGCGCGGGCATGTCTTCAATTTCGGGGTACCCGGCCATGACCCCTAACGCCCCGGCCTTGAAAGCCGCGATCCACGGCGGCAGGACATTTTCGCGGACGTAGCGTTCGGAGAACTCGATGGCGCCCCGCTCGAGGCCGCTCACCGGCTCGCTCTGGGTTGGGAAATCCGTCATCAGCGCAATCGCTTTGTCCGGGGCGCTGAGGTCTGAGCCCTGCGCGCCCCCGACGATGCTCTCGGCGATTCTCGATCCCAGGTAGGGGTCCTCCGTGTAGGCCTCTTCGTTGCGCCCCATTCTCGGGTCACGGTCGAGTTCGAGTACCAGCGTGGACAAGACGTGGATGCCCACCGCCCTTGCCTCACGAGCGTCGGCGGCGTAAATCGCGCGCACCAGTTCCATGTCGAAGCTGCTGCCGATCGCGAGTCCTTCAGGGAAAACAGTGGCGCCGGGAAACATCGCGCCGTGCGTGCCTTCTTCGTCTTCGAGCAGCGGGATCTTCAGGCGTGTCTGCGTTAGCGCGATCTTCTGAAGCGCGTTGAAGAACTCGGCCTGCTGCCGCGCCGGGACGTGGAGAATCGTGTCCGCAAGCGTGAAGAAGCCGCAGCCCGGGCCAATTTCCGGATTGTAAGTCCCGGCGGCAAACCGCTTGCTGGCCTCTGTCTTTTCGGAATTTGTCTTCCCGAGCCCGTCAACATAAACAGCAGGTAAATTAAGCTGGCCTACTTTTTCTTTCAACGTCATCCGGCCCAACAGATCGTCCACCCGGCGTTCGATTGGTTGCGAGGGGTCAAGATAGATGGGCACAGAGGCGGACGACTGAGGGTAAGCAGAAACAGAACTGAGTAACAACCCTAAAAGCAAAACTCGTGGTTTTGGCGTCATTGGCAGAGCCTCGCGTATTTCATGATTTGGCGATTTTACGCCCTTTTGCCAGTGCCCTGCCCCAGTATTTTGCGATATGACTCGAATCGACCCGCGCACAAATCTGCGCCTTTTGCACGCGGAATCGAGCCCGTGTGCGCGCCAGGGCGAAACTCCGTGAGCGTCCAAGCTCACCCGCCGCCCTAGGCACACAACTCCTGTGGGGCGTACCAACCTGGAAGCTGGCAGCCTGCTGTGGAAACAAACCATTAGTTAGGTGCTGCTACTGCTTCTCAAAAATCTCAGTGTAAGGCTCGTTCACGGCGATGGGACTCCCGGCGACGGTCAGCGTGCGCCCGTCCTGCGACACTCGATAGGACTCCCGGAAGAGCGCCTTCCCGTTCTGCTTCATCACCATCTCGAACGAGCGCGGCCCAGTGTGTTTGAGCGTCAGAATAAGGTGTTCCGGCATCGTCGGCCCCGTTGCCGGGTAGTCTTTCCCGTCGAACTGGGCGTCGGCCGTCCACTTGAAATCCACCGACTTGAACAGGAGCCCGTCTTTTCCCGAGGATGCGATCTCAATGGTGGTGGGCGCGCTCACCTTGACTTGTTTATTTTTCCATCCGCCGAACAGTCCCTTTTCGCCGGAGATGCGCTCGTAGACCGTAGTGTCTTCGAACGCCTCGCCGTTCGGCTTGGTCCCTTTGCTGACCACGGTCAGGGTCTTGCCATCCGCTGATAACTTCGAAGTGTCCGTGCTGACCAAATTTCCTTTCTCGGTGGTAGTACTCTGCCAGGTGGTGTCGTCGATTTGCCTCCAGACAACCGCTTCGCCGAAGGGCCCTTTGTACTCCTTACCGTCCAACTTGAATGTGTACGATACACCAGATCCCGACCAACGAATTGCTCCGGACTCGGCCTTTACGAACTTCATCGTGTCGCCGGTCAGTTTGCTCTTCGCCAGATTGAACTTCCAGGTTCCGGCAAAGGGATTCTCGGCAGCCGCAAGACTACCACCCAATACCAGTACAAGAGCTAACGCAGTCGCCAGACGGATTCTCATGGTCGCCTCCAATCGAAAGGAATTAAGGGGTTTGCAGTCGCCTACTGTCGAGAAGTCTACGCCTCTGCCGCTGCCAAGTCAATTCTCGCAGTTGGGGTTGCGTTCACTCGCGGAGAAGGGGGCGGCGGCGCATTGACACTTTGTCCCTAATCGCGCTACGTTGGTAGAGTCAACCTGACTTTTTGAAAGGAGGTGCCCCTATGGCACGCTTTGAAAGGAAACTAGAACGGACTTCCCTCGCCGCAACCCAGACGGTCGAACCGAGGCGACCGGCCATCGCTCTACCATCGTCGTCTTCTCACACCTCGACTCAAGTCGAGCCGCAGCGCCGGATTGTTTCCGAAGACGACGTGAGACATCGAGCCTACGAACTCTACCTCCAACGAGGTGCCACACCCGGCAACGACCTCAGCGATTGGCTGCAAGCGGAACGGGAACTCCGGCCGAACTGACCGGCGGTCAGATACCTAGAAACGCTAAACCTATTCGGCAGTCTGGCCGCCGCGGCACGGCGGCCAGACTAACTTTTCACCGCAAGCCCTCCCTGCCTCTTGAAAACACCCTCGCCCGGTCTGCATCACACGAATAGAAATGGTTGAACTCGCCATGGCCCGCTTGTGCCCCTGAGGCTCGAGGGCATATACTCGGGTCGCTTCAACAATGCCTACAACAAGGGGTGACGCGGTGAGAGATCGAATTACCTTTTTCAAGATTCAGCGGATTGCCAATTTCAGCCTGATTGCGATTGCCATAATCGCATTCTTTCCCTGCATGCCGCTCGACGCCGCTGCATCCTCAATGCCCGTGCGAGGACTCAACCTGGGCGCTCCGAAGCCGGATGATCTGCCTCTGGTGGTGAAATTCATTCGTGAGGTCCTGCCAAAAGCAGGCGTGAACGTGCTGGTGCTGGAGTTCGACTATCGCTACCAGTTCAAGTCGCATCCGGAGGTAATTGATGCGGATGCGCTTTCTGAAGAACAGGTCAAACAGATTGTTGCCGCTTGTCACGACGCCGGGGTTCGCTTGATTCCCTTGATCAATCAGCTAGGCCACCAGTCGTGGGCGGCCGAGACTTTCGGCCTTCTGCGCGCCCATCCGGAGTTCGATGAAACGCCCGGGAAATACCCCGGCAACCAAGGCATCTACTGTCGAAGCTATTGCCCCTTAGCGCCTGGGCTGCACAACGTAGTCTTTGACCTGATCGACGAGCTAGCCAACGCCTGTCAGGCCGACGCCGTTCACGTCGGTATGGACGAGGTATTTCTGCTGGGCCAGGACGACTGCCCGCGCTGCCGGGGCAAGAACAAGTCCGAACTGTTTGGGCAGGAAGTGCGTACCCTGCACGATCATCTGACCGCCGCCCATCGGGAGATGTGGATGTGGGGCGACCGCTTTCTGGATGGCGACGCGACGGGCCTGGGGAAGTGGGAAGCGAGCCAGAACGGGACTGCGCCTGCCATCAACGCGGTTCCGAAGGACATTGTGATTTGCGACTGGCATTACGAAACGGCGGTTCCCACGGCGGCGTACTTCGCCATCCAGGGCTTCCGGGTGGTATCGGCTCCCTGGCAGATGCCGGATGTAGCCTTAAATGAGTTAGAAGTGGTCCGTAAGATACGCGCGGATGCTACGGATGCTCTCAAGTCGCGCGCCCTGGGTATGCTGGAAACCACTTGGATAGATCCTGGTGACTTCATGCGCGCCTACTACGGACAAACGCCGGCCAGCGCCGACGCGGTCAGGGCCGCGCAATGCTTCAGGGCGCTGTTCAGGGAGATTCGCCAGGAGGACTAGAAGCTGTTTCAAAACCGGGCCGGCAGAGGAGCGATTACTGAATACCACCCGGGATCCCCGGCCGCTGCCGGAGCCCTCAGCCCCGCAGGGGCTGCACATGAGTAGCCGGGGGGCAACGCCCCCGGAAACGTCGCCCCCCTCACCCCCCTTCCCCTCTCCCCGCCAGCGGGGAGAGGGGTGCAGAAGGCGGGGTGTGGGATGACATCCGGGGGTTTCATCCGTCAGCCGACGGGCTAC
Organism: uncultured Acidobacteriota bacterium; assembly: GCA_963838915.1. Classification (GTDB taxonomy): domain Bacteria; phylum Acidobacteriota; class Terriglobia; order UBA7540; family UBA7540; genus CAVROP01. The sequence goes on along the minus strand of CAWIUZ010000296.1, from coordinate 6,959 downwards.
TCAATTTGCTCCCCGTCGGGGAGCACGGCTTCGCGCGCAGCCGAGCATCCATATTGCAATCGGGTAAGGAAGGTTTTGGAACTGCTTCTAGTCTCCCTCAGCCTGTCATCCTGAGCGCCGCGAAGGATCTCCGCAGTTTCCTATGGCTCGACGTCTTAAAAGCACCTGCAGAGACCCTTCGCGGAGTTTACCCTGAGTGAACTACGGAGATTCTTCGCTTCGCTCAGAATGACAAGCAAAGGGCTCAGGATGAAAGATTCCGAACTGGCACTTCTCTCAATGGCTCAGCGCCCAGACGTACGCGGCGACGGCCGAGAGTTGCTCGGGAGTGAGTTGCGCCCCGCCCATAGCGGGCATCGGGCTGCGGTATTCCTTGGGGTGCGTCACTCCTTGGCGAATCGTTTTCAAGGTTCCGGCATAGCTGCCGTCGCTCCAGAGCCACTTTTTCGCCGTAAGGTTTGGACCCAAGGGCGAGCCGGTGCCGCGCTCGCCGTGGCAACCCACACAAGTAGCTCCGCCCACTTGCCCGTGGTAAACGCGGTCGCCGAGGGCCACCATGGCTCGCGTCGCGCCGGGTGGCACAGGAAGATTCCCCAGTGCAGCCGCGCCGGCGTTTGCATGCGTCCCCTCCGGCGGCTTAGCGGAAGACTCCTCCGCCTCGCCAACCGGCGCCGACGGACTGGGGCAGGGAGTAATCGCCGCGCCGTCGCCGCCGCCCTTATACACAATCCGGTAGATGCTGCCACGCACGTCGTCAGAGACGAAAAGCGACCCGTCCGGCCCAACGGCCACGCCCGAGGGACGATGCTCAGCGCCTTCCGGAGTCTTCACCGCGCCGGCAAAACCGTCGGCGAAAACCTCGCAATTTCCCGCGGACTGGTCGCCGAGGAGCGGCTGAAAAACCACGTTATAGCCGCCTTGCGTGTAAGGCGCGCGGTCCCATGAACCGTGGAAGGCGATGAAAACTCCGTTGCGATAGCGGGCTGGGAATTGCGCCTGGTCGTAATGCGTCATGGCGTTCGGCGCCCAGTGGGCCGGAAGAGAAGCAACGGGAGAGATCTTGTTTGCGCACACACCGATCGTTTTGCCGCCGTCGCCGCCATACTCGGGCGCCAGGACCAGCCGTCCCGCCACGCCGTCGTAATAGCACTCGGGCCAGCCGTAGTCGCCGCCCGGCTTCAGGAGCAGCAACTCTTCGGCGGGCAGCGTCGCTTCTTCCGCCGGCTTGTAGAGTTCCGGCCAATTCGCATGCAACTGGTCGCGTCCGTGCTGGGTCACGAACAACCGGCCGGCGGAATCGAAGGCGAAACCTTCAGCATTGCGGATCCCCGTTGCGTAACGCGCCTCGGGCGAAAACCGTTGGTTGGTTTTGTTCGCGTCGAAACGCCAGACACCGCCGCGCGTCCTGAGTTCGGTACACGGATCGGCGCCGGGCACGTGGGGTTGGCGGTTGCGCGGCTGGCAAGAGTTGGTGGCAGTCGCGACATCGACGTACATCGTCCCCTCGGAGTCGATGATGAAAGGGTGCATGGGGTGATCGCCGCCCAGGGGCAGACCGGAGACAATCGTTTCGGGAGCGCCGTGCGGCACTGTCGAGCCGGCCGGGAGCGCATAGCGCACAATTCTATCGTTAACCTCAGCGTATATAGCATCCTTGTACAATCCGATGCCGGTACCGCCCTTGGCGCCCGTTTTGGCCGTTTCACCAAAGCGCTCAATGACATCGGCTTTTCCCGCAGCGGCTGTGTCCTGAAGAGCTACCAGAAACCCTCCAGCGGGCGTGACGTGGCCAGGGTAGTACGAGCCCGACCAGGTGTTCACGTAAACCACCCCGGTCGGTCCCACCACCATGTGACGGGCGTGGCCGACGCCGTCAGCAAACAGCGTCGCGCAGAAACCGGTGGGCAGCGTTAACCCGGTGTCATCTCCCGGGCACGGCGAACTCTTCGTTTCATTGGCAGAATTCGATTGGCTGCGAGTTGAAACCGACGAGCTGACCAGGTAGAACACGATCACGAAGGCAAACAGAGTTCCGATTACATGCGACCGGCGCATTGATCCCTCCGAAGATTGATTGAATTTCCCGCCCGCAATTCTCTTACATTCTTAATGCTCGTACTAAGTCAATCGGCAAGTCAAGCCTGGTGTGCTGTGTCAGAGGTTCGTTGAAGAATTCAGCCCGCGGAGCGGGCGTCAGCGTGTAGCCCACGGCGTGAGCCGTGGGTCGGGAGACCCAACCCTCACCCCCGTCCGCTCTGCCGCCCTCGCGGGAGAGGGGTGCCGAAGGCGGGGTGAGGGCCATTCGACCCAGGACTATCGAACTGGGCTACTCTATGCCGCCCCTGACGGGGCTCCGACAGGCGCTCACGTTTGAGAGAGATTTTCCTAACGAGTTTCTGACCCAGGACGCAGGCGCTCACACCTGAAAAATCTTCTGCGCCCAGTCCACGGCTTCGAAATAGGCGGACGAGACTTGCGCCTCATTCAGTCCGGCGCCGCGAGCGAGTTCGCCGACTTCGCCCCACTTCCCTGCTTCGAACTCCTTGACCAGTTCGAGGACCTGGGCGTGGCGGTTGGGCGCTCCCAGGAGCGCCGCTCGCACCACATCAGGCAGCGCGATCTCAGCAGCGATTTCTGATATGGGCCGCCCCAGCATGGCGTCCATCAGCGAGAAGATGCCCAGCAAAAACAGGCTCTGTGCGTCCCGGCGCGCGCTCCCAAACGGGGCCAAAAGCTCGCAACAACGGCCTCGGGCGAGCGAGGTCATAACCAGTTCGTTGCTCGTGTCGCCCGCAATGCCCAGGACGGCCGCCACCGACGCCCATTTCCTCACCTCTTGATCTCCTACGAGCGCCAAAGCGTGGGCGGTGGAACTGATCTCCCGTTTGAAGCCAAAGAGCGGCGAGTTTACGAATCGCAGAAGCTTGTAGCAGAGCGAGACTTCGCGGTCGATCAGCGCCACGATCTCGGTTCGATCCAATTCCGGTTTGTTGATCGCCTGAAGGAGCTGCAGGTAGTGAGCCTTGAAGGCCGGAATGTGCAGGCTGGGGACGATCTGCGGTTTGCAAAAGAAATAGCCCTGGAAGTAACAGTACCCGCTGCGGTGAGCTTCGGCAAATTCGGTGCGGGTCTCGACCTTTTCGGCGAGCAGTTGGATGCCCAGCGGTGCGAATTTCTCGACCGCCCGCTGCCTCTCGTCTGGCGCTGAGATCTGAAAGTCAATCTTGATAATGTCGGCCAGATCGACGAAGGGTTGGAGTTCCGGGGCATAAACAAAGTCGTCCAGGGCGATGACGTAGCCCAGGCCCTTCAACCTTCGGCAGGCCGCCAGCACTTCCGCGTCCGGCCGAACCGTCTCCAGAATCTCGATGACCGTCTCATCTTTGGGCAACAGCGTGGCATACTCATTCACCAGAAAGCGGTGCGTGCAGTTGATAAAGGCCCGGCGTCCCGCAGTCAGCGTCCGCGCGCTGCCGTTCAGAAAATTGTCGGCTACATCAAGAGCCGCGGCGTCGCTGTCATCCGCGGTGCAGCGGTTCTCGAAGCTGGAACGGAACAGCAGTTCGTAACCGTACACCCGCTCGCTGCGGTCGAAAATCGGCTGCCGGGCAATGAAACGAGTTGGACCCGAATCGGGCGATGCGGCATGAGCGTCCACAAGGATAGAATCGGCAATTCTTTGAAAAACGTAGGGCCTGTAATCAAAGCGGAATTTCTTGGCGCCGTGGCACGCTCCCGCGCGGGCAGAGCCTGTCCTGAGCGCAGCGAAGGAATTTGGACGCCACAACGAATCCAACGTGGCAAAATAACTTTGAGAGGGCTGGCGGAGGGAGAGGGATTCGAACCCCCGAGCCCCTTTCGGGGCTAACGGTTTTCAAGACCGCCGGTTTCAACCGCTCACCCATCCCTCCGGTCTTACTTTTCAAGCACTTGCATTTGTGGCAAGGCTCATGGTAGCAGTTCTGGTAGCAATTGCGTGCGAAATTCCTATCGTAGCACTTTGCGCTGGGTTGTTAACAGCAGTGGTAGCTGAGCTAAGCGTTTGGTACGGGGCGCAAAAAGCGAGAGGCAATCTCGTCAGCGTTCTGCTGGCCCTGATCGTTCTCTTCGATGTACCAATCAGCCGTTGTCTGCCAGCGGGAGTGACTCAGCCGCGCCGGGATGTCTTTAATCGGAACACCAGCACGATAGAGCATCGTCCCCGCCCAATGGCGCAAAGCGTGGAACGCCAGATGAAGACCTTTCCTCTCTGCCGGTTTCTGAAGTTGCTGCTGTAACGCATGATCTTCTGTTAACGGTTTACCGTGGTCGAGAAAGACAAGATCATCCTCACCCCGGTTTTCACACATTGCTTTGAACGCCTTTAAGCGTGCTACCTCGAAATCCGTCAAGTACACGGGTGTTTGTGCGCGATGTGGCCGGTGAAGAGCAGTCGTGAGGGTCTCCGGTTTGCCCCCTATGAACAACGAAGAGCCGGGCACCTGAAGGGAAGGCGCGTCGCTCGGCGAAGGGTATATCTCCAGATTCGGAACCCAAAACGCCCTTCCCACGCCGGAAACCTGCCACGCGCTGGGACAGTCGACGGGAAGCCGACTTGATCGGCATAGGGGCGGCGGTCACCCGCCGACCCCTGCCACACCACCGTGCGTACGGGTCCGTACACGGCGGTTCGAGTTGGTTACGCTAGCACCCCTCGATCAGCGTCGGAAGTCCGAGCGATTTGAAGTAGGCATTGGAAAGCCCAACAGAGAGGGCCTTAGCCCGCGCGAGGTACCAAGGGCCGCGCCCGCTGCCGGCGGTGTTACTCGCCAGCCGTGGACGCACCCCCAGTTGCAACAGCGCCGCCCGGCGACGGCGTGGGGTTTTCCACTGCCGCCACAGAGCCGCCCGCAGCCGCAAGCGGACCCAGCGGGTGAGGTGAACGAGCACTTCGGGCGTTTCGCAGAAGCCGAAATAGTTGCGCCAGCCCCGCAGATACGGGGCCAACTCTTCCATCGTCGTCTCGATGCTGACGCCTTTCGCCCTGCGTGTGATCTCCCGAATTCGCGCTTTAAACCGATCCAAGGCCTTGGGCGCGATGACGCGCTTGACCTCCGGGCCGGTGCTAAAGCTGAACCCGAGAAACTTTCGTTCCTGTGGTCGCGCCACCGCACTCTTCGTCTCATTTACCTTGAGCTTGAGCCTTTGCGTAATAAATCGCGTGATGCTCTCCATCACCCGTTGACCCGCCCGCTCGCTGCGAACGTAGATATTGCAATCGTCCGCGTAACGAACGAAACGATGTCCCCGGCGCTCCAACTCTCGATCGAGTTCGTCGAGCACGAGGTTGCTTAACAGGGGCGAAAGAGGTCCCCCTTGGGGAGTCCCTTCCACACTTGGGCTAACCAACCCGTTCTCCATCACCCCGGCATTCAGAAATGCCCGGATGAGTTTCAACAGCCGTTTGTCCTCGATCCGGTTCGCGATCCGGCCCAGCAGTTTGTCGTGATTGACTCGATCGAAGAATTTCTCCAAATCAAGATCAATGCACCAGCCGTGACCTTCGGCGATGTACTGCTGCGCCTGGGCCACCGCCTGATGAGCCGACCGTCCCGGTCGAAAACCGTAGCTGTGATCGGAAAACGTCCGGTCCCACCTGCGTTGCAGAACCTGCATCACCGCCTGCTGGATAAATCGATCCAGCACGCAAGGAATGCCTAATTTTCGCACTCCCCCGCCGTCCGGCTTGGGGATTTCCACCCGCCTCACCGGCTGCGGTTTGTAGGTCCCGTTCAACAGTTGTTCCCGGATGGCTGGCCAGTGCCGCTTCAGATAGTCCGACAGCGCCACGACCGTCATGCCGTCGACGCCCGAACTACCCTTGTTCGCCTTCACCTGCCGCAATGCCTCCTTCAGGTTTTCTCGCTCACATACCTCCTCCATTAATCGGTCGGTTTTAGCTGGGCTTTCGGGTCCACTTGTCGCCACCGACGATTCAGTCTCTTCCCCTGCGACACCTCGGGCTGCACCCGTCAGCGCAGATGAGAAGTCCAGTTCCATCTGGATATTCTGCCGCTTGTCGTCGGTGAGACTCATGGCCTACTCACCACTCCTTCTCGTTCGGGCCTTCTCCGTAGCCGGATACTATGCCCGATGCTGACTTCTGCTCCGCGGTCAGGTTGCCTTTCGGCAGCCTCAGTCGCACAGGCGACGCAGAGCAGATCTCCTGGGGTAAGCTCAGCCGCCTTCCGTGCACCATCGCCGAATCTACGCTTCGCACCTTGATGGAAGTGGACTTTGCGGTACGTTGCCCGCTCGTCCGGTGCTGGCGCCTTGTATTCGGTTTTTGTCCATCGACTCGCACGTTTGCTCCATGCTTCCTTCGGACCCCACCTCGCGGCGGTAGCCCTTGCATCATCACTAGGCCTTCACCTCCATCAGGTTGGCCAGAGGACTTTCACCTCCAAGCTGCTGAGCATGCCCAGCACACAACGAAGCCGCCCGTGCGGCGGACGCTTCGCGTGCGTGTAGTGGCCAGGGGCGTGCTGATCAGGCTATTGTCGGGTCATAAGGAGGTTCCCTATGACCCGTTTACGCAAAATGATGCTCGAAGAACTCGAGCGTCGTAATTACTCTCAGGCTACCACCCGTTGTTACCTACGTGCGGTGGCTGATTTCGCCCGCTACTTCCACCGCTCTCCCGACCACTTGCGTCCCGCACATTCGCGAATACCAAGCCTACTTGTTCCGCGAGCGCAAGCTGGATGCGAGCAGCGTGACCCAGACAGCTGGCGGCTCTCCGCTTCTTCTTCATCAAGACGCTCAAGAAACCTTGGAGCGTGGCCGAAACGCCCTACCCCAAGAAGGTGCGTCGCCTGCCCACCGTTCTCAGCCAGGAAGAAGTCGCCCAGCTCATTAACGCCGCTCCCAACCCTTTCTATCGCATCCTGTTGATGACCCTCTACGCGACCGGCGCGCGG
>CAWIUZ010000295.1:0-4690 GCA_963838915.1 uncultured Acidobacteriota bacterium | reverse complement strand
AAGGAGAGCGGTCTTTCGTACGGATCGCGGTAGGCTCGGGAGGAGAACTGCCGGCAGCACCTTGCGGAGCCTGCCGGCAACTGCTTTGGGAGTTCTGCGGCGATCTGGACGTCGTTTTAGGCAATGCCTCAGGCGTGAAGGAATTGCATCATCTTGCCGAGCTCTTTCCCCGGCCTTTCGATCAGCGCTCGCTCTGACTTTAGAATTTGCCTCCCTGGAATTTCGGCTTGGCCAATTCTTCCTTCCGCCGGACGATCTTCTCGGCGGTATGACGGATCACGTCGGAAACATCCCGGTTGAAGGCCAGTTTCTTCAGATCGAATTCGTTGACGCGCTGGAGCAGGTGTAAACCTACATCAATCGGGGTTCGCGGATTGTTGACCAGAGCCCGGACGACCACGTAGAGCTTCATGAATCGGCGGTTCAAAGTAATCACCCGCAGGGCATCCTCGCAGACATCTTTCATGGAGGCGTATTTCTCGACTTCGTCCTCGGTGAGTTTGGGTGATTGCATTACGGCGCGGGCCACCAGCTTGTTGCTATCCCGAATCAGGATCATTCGCTCTTCCTTGTTACCGGTCAGAGCGGATTTGACCTTCTGCACCACCGACATGCGCTGTGTTCTCTGAAGCGCCGTGGTGGGCTTCTGCTTTTCGGGCTGAGGATTCGAATCTGGGGTGTCGCTTCTCTCGGGAGAGGGGGTGGGAGGTTCCGAAACCTCGCTGGATTTGGCCTCGGCGATGAGAGAAAGAGCGTTTTCCAGCCACGCACGAACGTGGACAGCCAGGCTCGGGCTTTCGAGAAGTACCTCTCCTAGTTCTTCGCGGTGGGGCGCCACGTTGGTGGCAACAAATTCCAGCACGGCGACCGGGGCGTCGGGTTCCCGGAGCACTTGCTGAAGTTCCTCGGCGGGCCATGACTGTAAGGTTTGAAGCGCGGTACTCTGCTCTTCCCCCTCGCTGCCGGAGGCAAGATATACGAGGATTTCTATCCGCTCCTGCAACGAGACAGGCAGTTCGCCCCGACACGCCTTGCGGCGCACCACCTCCGGTACGGCGCCGGTGCGAATTGTCTCGACAAGTCGCTCGGAAATAGACTGTCTCTCAGGGGGCGGCGTTTTTCGCGTCCTGGCGAGTCAGATGAACTGACTTCACCTCGCCGCGCCGCCCCAGGGGTTTCAAGGCTACGCCATCCAGAGTCAACACGATCCCCGAGGCATTCCCCACGGTTACGTCGAAGGATTCGTGGGCCTTCAAATTCTCGACCTCGTTGGGGTTCAGCACTTTTTGAAGCACTGTCTTTCCGTCCGCATCCACGGCCACCCATGCGCGTTCCGTCGCGGCCACTTGCAGGGCCAAGTCAGAAAGGCCTGGAGCCGCGGGAGGAGCCTGGGAGGTGACGCTCGGGCCCACCGCCTTTGCTTTCGCCGATGGGGGGAGGGGCGCACCCTGTGGCGTGGCCGGCGTTGTGGCGCCCGCCGGTGGAGTTCCTGAAGGCGTCTCGACCCGGTTGCCTTCCGGCTGGGCTGACGTAGATGGTTGGCTGGCTGGAACGTTTGCTGGTGGGCTCGCAGTGGTTGGAGGGTTAACAGGCGGATTGGCCGTCATGGTCGTGGCGGTGCTGGGTGGAACGACGATGGGCGTGCTCTCACGCTGCTCGCGGACGCGCCGCGAATGGCGGAAAAGCGCATAACCGCCGGCCAGCAGCACCGCTGCCACTACAAGTCCGATGACCCGCGTCCGCAGGGCCGAGTCGTTCTGGCGCGCCCTGTTCGCCGTAATACGACGGATGTCGACTTCCGGCCTCTGCCTCCCGGCAAGCTGGCAATCTGTCAGGACGCGTTCTTCGTCCAGGCCCAAGAATCGTGCGTAGGATTTCACGAAACTGCGAGTGAAGATTCCCCCCGGAAGTTTCGAGAGTTCCTCGTTCTCGATGGCCTCCAGAAAACGAATGCTGATTCGCGTGGCGGAGGATATCTCATCCAAAGTCACGCCGCGCAGTTCCCGTTCCCGGCGCAAGTACTCCCCGAACCCCGTCAACTGTGGTTCTTCGCTGTGCGTCACCAGAGTTTCACCACGCCTATCTTATTGACCTGCTTCAGGGGTGTCAATTGGTTTGCTTTGGCCCCAATTCGTCGATAACTGCTCCGCCGTATGGGGACGGCTTGCCGTCCCCGCATTTCTGCCGGCCCCGACGAGGGTAGGGCAAGCCCTACCCCTACCCCTTGCACCGCCCGGGTCCAGCCGGGTGCGGCGCAGAAGTGCACGGCCCTGGGCTCTACCAGCCTCGACCTCCCGGATCGGCGGATTAGGGTTTGCTAGCTGTCTGGCCCTTCAGCGGTACTTGGGTACCATTGAGATTATGGCGTAATATGTATATTCTTTGAGCGGTGGGAGACATTGTCAGGACCCCCCCGGGGATAATTATGGATCTGCAGGAAGAGGTCATTGAACTCCGGCAGCAAGTCCAACGCCTTTCCCTCTTCCATGAGGTGGGGAAGGCTCTGTTTTCAACTCTCGACCTCCAGAAGATCCTCCAGACGGTTATGGAGAAGATCAGCGACCTGCTGCAACCGGACACATGGTCACTGCTGATGGTCGACGAGAAGGCTCGGGAACTGTATTTCGAAATCGCCATGGGCCAGGGCGCGGAGAGGCTTAAGGACGTTCGCCTGAAGCTGGGAGACGGGATCGCGGGTTGGGTTGCACAACACGGCGAACCTGTCCTGGTGGAAGATGTTCCGGACCGACCAGCGATTCAAGTCCAACTGCGATGAGTTCCCGCAACCGGGCATTCATTCTGTACTCTGCGTTCCCATCAAGGGCCGGGAGCCGGTTCAAGGTGTGATTGAGCTGGCCAACTGCTTTGGTAAGCAGAGCTTTTCGCAAGAACACATTCCCACTCTCAAGAGCCTCGCAGACTACGCTGCGATCGCTCTCGAAAACGCGCGATACGTGCAGCGCATGCATGAACTCACGATCATGGATGACTGCACAGCCCTGTTTAACGCGCGGCATCTTAATTTCGTTCTGGATGCTGAAATCTACCGTTCCACACGGTACGGTTACCAGTTTTCGGTGATCTTCTTTGATCTCGACCACTTCAAACAGGTCAACGACCAATATGGCCACCTCATGGGATCGAGGCTTCTTTGGAGAATCGGCGATGTTCTCAAAAGCAACCTGCGCTTGATTGATTACGCGTTTCGATATGGGGGCGATGAATTCGTTGTGATCCTGCCCCAGACCTCGAAAGAAAACGCCCTGACCGTGGTGCGCCGGCTCAAAGACCTGCTGAACTCGAAAGTCTTCTTCCACTCGGAGAACCTGAACATCAAGGTCACCGCCAGCTTCGGCATTGCAACGTTTCCTACCGACGGCCGCACTCACCGGGAGATCCTGCGCCTGGCTGACGAGGCCATGTACCTCGTCAAGAGAACCACACGCAACAACATCGCCTTGGCAGGCGAAGGCGTAATACCTCGTGACCCCATCCTCGAAGAGCACGCCGAAGCCAACACGAACCTGTGAAGTAGCACAGCCACTCTTGCCTCGGCAGGGCACGACACAGGCAAGAGCGCCTTTGCTGCAGCACGCTGGCTGGCGCAGACCTCCGCCGTTTGAGGTCTGTCTGTCCCGAAGGGACACGTTGCCTAGTCCGGCTCAATCCAGCCGCGAAGCAGGTTGAAACGCCTTTAACCATGCGGGTTTTCAGCATTGCGGCCTCCTTGCTCCTGTGCTAAGAATAGAACGTATGGATGACGTGCCGATCATACGCAAGTACACCGACTTCGATGAGATGAAGGCGGACGAATACCGCTATTGGCAAAGCCGGCCCGGGTATGAACGGCTGGATGCGATTGAGGAAATCGTCGAAACCGCCTATGCGCTTAAGGGGTGGGAGATCGAGCCTGATGTACCAAGACTACAAAGACCTTTTGTTCGCCTTCCAGTCCCATGGCGTTAGATACCTCGTGGTCGGCGGCTGGTGCTGACACTCGCCAAACTCCTGCCTTGTACCTGTCTCGCACGAGTGCTTTTCGTACGTCCAATCTGATCAACTACATAATCACGGCGCCCGCTTAGCAAGGACGCAAACGGTCCTACTTACTTAAGGGCGGGCCGCTCGATTCCGGGCTCTCCTTGCACGCTGTCCTACTAGTGGGGCGCGTAGTCGCGAGTATAGGTCAAACAGAAAATTCACTCGTTCTGCTTCGCTTCCAAACGGCCTTGTGCGATAGCGTCGGTCAACCGCTGTGTCGAGTCTTTCATGCGCTCGAACCAGATCACCGGGCATCGTTAGTGGATCGTACAAATCCGCGAGTGTCGAATCAGGGTGGTTCGCCCGGGCCAAGAGGACCTCATCAGCGGCATCTATGACGGATTGCTGCTGCCGATCTGACGCGTCAGGTGGCCAAGGGAAATTGTTGTAGACGATCTGATTAGAGTACCTGTAGTCCCCCTTCAGTCGACCTGCCACAGTCCTCACCCATGCCATATGCATCGTCGAGCTAAGGACACCAAGATGGTACAGGGTGGCGCCTTCAATGGTGAGGCAGAGATTGGAAGCGATGACTTCTGGCCCCATCAACGCGATCGGTATGAAACGTCGGCGCTCGGATGATGCTGAAGGAATCAGTAAATACTGCGTTGTGGGTTGTCTATCTTCCCCGAACAGTGCGGGGGTGTTA
>CAWIUZ010000294.1:0-35001 GCA_963838915.1 uncultured Acidobacteriota bacterium | reverse complement strand
CTCCTCCCGGAAAACGCGACCGATCAGATGGCTGGGCAGGTCTGACCCGTTCAGCAACGCCGCCGGCTGGGTAATGCGAATATCCCACGGCGTATAGGCGGCCACCAAATCGTGACGCCGCGCCCCGAACAGCTTCGCCATCTCGAGGCCGGGATTCACCCGATAGCCCCGATCGAGTTCGTCGATGATGCCGAAGCGAGCGTCGGCAAGCACCGTGCCGCCCTGGGTGACGTAGGCCTCGACCGCTTCGGCCACATTCTTCCTGAGGCAGAGGTAGAAGGGAAAGATGACCAGCTTGTACGGCCTCAGACTGTCCGCCGTCACTTGACGCCCATCGAGGACCTTCACGGGCACTTGGTCATTCCACAGCGCGTGGTAGATCCCGATCAGATTTCGAGCAGTGAATGAACCCCAGTCACGCCCTTGTGCATTGGCCTTCAAGTCACCCGCCGCATCATAGACCACGGCCACCTGTGGAGCCACGGGTTTGCTGTCCAGGAAAAGGTCAGGGTCAGAATTCAACACGCGGGCCGCATCCCCCGCGGCTACGGCGCGCGGCGTGAGGCTGCCGTCCGAGGCCGCGAGGCCGCGCCCGAAGGCCTGCCACTCGTCCATGTGGGGCCGCCATTTCCAGAAATACATCGCCTTCGCATCGTGAGCCGCCATTTGCCAAGCAAGGAGATGGATTCGGTCGTAGTCGAAGATAGCGCCCGGCTCGTCGCCGTAGCGAGTAAATCCTGTCTGGGGACCCGTCTGTACTTCCGGCATGACGAAAGGCTTGCCGGCTGCCGAGGCTGCGTCGTGCGCCGAAGTCAGCTCCAGGCCGGTCGTCCAAGGCGTGTCCCACAGGGCTTTTTCTTTTGCCAATTGTCCCGGGTTATTTTCGGCGCCGCGGGCAGGAATATCGGGATAATAGGACAGTCCGTATTCGTCCACAACTTTCGACAGCAGCCAGTCGTCCTGCCCATAAATGCCCACGCCCCCGTTGGTCACAGTACTACCCACGTCATGGGTGCGAGTGGGATGCACTGGGTCTATGGATTTCACCAGATCATTGATGCGCTGTAGAATCTGGCCGGTGGCGTACCAATAGAACATGGGGCGATCAAAATTCGCATATTCCTGATTGAGCAGCGGGTCATCCCATTGCGCGAACCAAGCCGCCCGGCTTCCATATTTCTTTAATCCCCATTCCTCAAACCAACGGCTGAAGTGCGCGTCGTCGTGAGCTTCCCTATCTTCACCTACGGATAGTGAGAATCCGCCCATGTGCGGCTCGTCCCAGATGTTGTACGCAATCACACTGGGCGAGTCTTTAAAATGCTCGACTGTGATTTTGGAGTAGTAATCGACCAGACCCATGACCTCAGGGTCTGCATAAGAGAGCCCCGCCTCGCGAGCCGCATCATCGACGACGGGTGAAAACCGGTCCGGCCACTTTGCCGCCGCGTAGTCCGGGAGCAACCCGCTCCAGAAAACAGTCGGCATCACGCGCAATCCCAGACGCGCGGCGGTCTTCAGGATAAGATCGGTCTTCCCGAAATCAGGCTCAGGGTTGCCATACTTCAGCAAAAACGATGGGCAGATTTCGATTGCATTAATGCCCGTACCAGCAATGGTTTCGAGATCGCGAACAATCTGTTCGTCGCTCGTGGATGGAAGAAAAATATAGACAGTCCCCACTTCGAACGCTCGCGGCCTGGCCATCGCAGCCGGCGCAACGAAAAAGGGCAAAATGAACAAGCCGATCAGATATCGTTTCATGTTGGCTCCCGTTCTAGCGTCGTTTCCCAGAAGTCCGTAGTATATGTCAGCCCTTCAAAAAGATACTGCAGATGCTTCGCTCCGCTCAGCATGACAGAGAACCTTTCCCGCAGCCTTTAGCTAGGCCGTCGCGGAGTTGTACGGCGTTTGGGTGATGGTGTGCGTCATGGCCCAGAAGTTCTCGAGTGGGGTGTCAAGCTGTACATGGTGTGTAGGCCCCAGGATAAGTCCACCACCCTCGCCGATCGTGCCCAGGCGGTGAAGAACCTCGTTGCGAACGTCATCCGGGCTGCCGAATGGCAGTGTCCATTGTTCGTCGATTGTTCCCCAGAAGCACAGACGGTTGCCATACTCGCGTTTCAACCGCGCCGGGTCCATCGAGGCCCGCTGAATGGGATTCAGCACATCTACTCCGATCTCAATGAGCTCGGGAATAATCGGGTAAATGCAGCCATCGGTGTGGTATGCCACTTTGAGGCGTGGATTGATGTTCTTGATCGTCTCGATGAAATGCGCCATCCGGGGCTTGAAGAAACGACGCCAGTGGGCGGGGGACATCAGCATCCGGTCTTGCGTCCCCACATCATCGCCGACCCAGATCATATCGACGCCCGTGCGGACAAGCCACTCGGCTGCCGTGAGGTGATAGCGGTAAGGAATCTCCAGGATCGCCTCGGCCAGTTCCGGGTCCTCGACGAAATCCAGCATCAACTGCTCATAGCCGCGCAAGGCCCAAGCGGTTTCGAAGATGGTGGTTACGGTAACGCCGACAATCCAGTATTCCTTCTGGAAGTGGCGGATCAACTCTTCAGCCTCCGCATAGAGGCTCGGCCGGTTGGGGTCTGGAGCTTTGTAGGTGCTTAAGGCGCCGCGATCGGCGAGCGGGCGACCGACCATCTCCGTGTATCGTCCCGACCCGAAGCGGGTGGTGTACGGGACCGATCGAAAACCCACTCCCCACTCGTCCACGTACTCGGCCGGTTCCTGATAGTAGGAGTTCGCCCATCCCACGGAGGTCAGCAGCATGTCTTCACCGAGCGTTTGCTCGAGGGCGTAGGTATTTCCGCCGCCGTGTGGATTGTGGATTTTGGTCCCGCGTATTTGGAGGTCGGAGCGCAGGCGGTCAGCAAACTCCGGGGTGAAGCTCACTTGCATGGGGCAGCGGTCGGGAACTTCGTGGTTCAAGGCGGCAATGACGCGCTCACGGTGATTCATTCGGTTCTTCTCCTCTCGAGCTCTAGGACGGTTGACGTACGTAACGCGCTTTACACCTAGCCAGTCGAAGCCACTTCGCCCAGCGGCGACTTCACTCGCCTGACGGTGTTTTCAAGAGTTGCCGTGGTCTGGGCAGACGCCCGCCGATGATGCGGGCGGCATCCTGCGCCAGGCGAGCGACGTCGCGCGAAACAACCTGATATTTACCGGCCTCGAGCGCCAACTCAGCGGCCGGATACGTCGCTATAATGGTCCCCGTAGTCCTGATGTCCGCCAGAAGCTCACTGTAATAAGACTCGATGTGCAGGGGTGTGAAATCGCAGACCATCAGCGCCAGCCGGTTCTCGAACCTCTGCTGCATGCGGCGGATCTGGCGGAAATCGCCCATACAAAAACAGTTAATGCCAGTGAGCCCCTCGGTTGCCAGAAAGTTGTCGATCTGGTGTTCAGCGCTCCCGCAAAAATGCAAGGTACCGCCGCCGAAAGCCTGGAACACGCGACTGTTATAAGGAACGACGAACTCCCGGTACATCGGCGCGGACATAAGCCCGCAGTCGTCATCGGAAATGCACACCCCGCCGAAACCTTCGGGCAACAGTATGGAATGCGGAAACGCGCCACTGCTCGAGGGTTGGCCGGCGTACTGCTTCTGCACGCGAATCCAGTTGATCAGCACCTCCGTCGAGAAGTCCATCAACTCATGGGCGAGCGCCGGGTGCTCATAGACCCAGACAAAAAAGTTCTCAACTCCACAGAGCGTGAGTGCGATGTTGAGCGGTCCCTGCGCATCCGTGAACATCACCGGCAAGTCAGAGTGCTGGCGGAAATAGCGAATTGTCTCGAGCACCCGTGGCATCAACCCGTCCGTCGAAGGGTTGGGCGGCCGCAGCTTACGAATGTCCTCAGGGCGCTCCAGGACCCGTCCCTCCACCGCCGGATCCATGCCTGATTGAAACAGTACGCGGCTGCCGATCGCGGACGGCACCACCACCGTCCCATACCACGGGAACAGCACAGGTATGTAGTCGTCTTGAAACCATGCCTGGTGGCGACAAATCTTGGCCAGTTGGTACTCCAGCATGCAAGCGGGGTCAGTAAAGTAATCGTCCGGAATTAACTGTGGCGATTCGCCGGAAATCCAGTAATTCACGTCCATCACCAAAACCGGCATCTCGCCGGTATTCTTATGGCAATAAGCGTCGTGAATCCGCTGGCGGGCTTGTTCAATCCTGTCATCCATACGAACTTCCTTCTTGCGAGTGATCATGGGCCTGCGGACCGCCCATGGAGACGATAGTGGCTGTCATCCTGAGCGAAGCGAAGGATCTGCAGTTCTGGTCTTAGGCGAACTAATGCAGATTCTTCGCTGCCATGAGAATACCGAACCAGGACCCCCTCACCCGGCCCGCGGCGGCTGGTAAAAGCGCCGTCGCGGTCCACCCTCTCCCCCAAGGGGGAGAGGTCATTTTCATGAACTGTGGTGAGCCAAAGGATCATGAAATCTTCGCTCAGAATGACAGAATTTCGAAAGAACGTGCTGCGAACAGGCCTTGCGCGAAAGCCCGGCTACTCCAGCCACAGTACCTGAAAGGGTTTCAAGAGTGCTTTACCACTCAGCTTGGCGGCGGATAGCCGGTCCTCTACAGCTCGGCGAAGCACAATTGCCATTTCCTTACTTGTGGTGTTAACGACGAACAGGCTGTTATCCGTGCGCGGGATCGCCAGTACGCCTGCCGGTACGGGCGCACCGAGCGCACCTTCAGGTTCAGGAACGAAATGGCGGATCAAACTCATCAGGCTGTCATCTCCCGGCCAGAAGCCTAATTTGACCACAACTCCCCGCCCCAGGCTTCTCTGGGTAGCTGCCGGCCTTCCATCCAGAATCGCCTGGTCGCTACGGAAGCGGGCCAGCACCTCCGCCTCGGAGCCTGCCTCGAGGAATTCGCAGTAGCCATCCAGACCCACGGGTGAAGTGCCGGTCATTCCTCCGCCTCGCCATTCGACTTGTGGAGCACTTCTCCCGCTTGTTCCTGCCGGACCCATCCAGCGAATCGTCCGCACCAGTCCTCCCGTCAGCGCCTGAAGGTTGGCTGCAAACCCGTCACCGCGGAATATGCCGTTCTCGTCGGAATAAGCGGTGAAAGGCGTGATCACTACCGCTCCTCCGCCTTCTGTGAAACTTTTGAGAGCGGCGGTAACACGTGGGTTATCCAAAGCGGCCGCCGCCGGAATCATCATCAGGGAATACTTCTCCAGATTGGAGGGGTTCTCGGCCGCCTCGAGATTCATGCTGTCCACACCGATGCCCAAGCGGTGAAGCGCGTCGAACGTTTGCGGTAATACGGAGCGGCTCGGCTTTATGTGGGCGTAGATCTCCAGAGCAACGCGCTGGCTGAAGTCTGTGAGAGCTGCGGCAGTCGCTTTCACAGGGTTCTCGATCAAGACGTTCTCCCATTTGCGAAAGCTCTCTCCCAATTCAACCGCCCAATCGAAGTCCGGCTCCGGGTGTCCGGACCAGTCGAGCAGCCCCCCACATTGGGGCCAATGGCCTCCTCGCCAGCGGTTGCCGGTCCAGTAAAGCACTCCCGAACTTCCCAGTGCTGCCGCTTCCCATCCCCACATTTGAAACTGTTCCTTAATGGGAGCCAGTACTGACGGGCCGGTGTAAACCCCGCCCGAATCACTTGACGCCGCCCACATGTACGTCGAACCTACCGCGCCGTAGTGATTCTCGGTGGTGATGAAGTACTGTTTCCCATATGCGGACCGGTGCATATCCTGGTGCCAGGTGAGGTTCCGCCAGTACTCGGGATCATCCGTGGAGGGCTGATAGTAGTTCAATCCGGCAATGTCCATGGTCCGGGTGGATTGCGGTTCGTCGGCGACAGCGTCCCACACGTCGTTGTAGTCCGTCATGATCCACTGCTGCACTCCTGCATCCCTTAGAGCCTGCGCTTGCATCGCGTAAAAGTCCAAAAGGACATCACGCCGAAAGTGCCGGTGCGCCAGCGTTAGGGCAGCAATGTCTGCTCCACTCTCTTCGACTCCCTCGCCGGGTTGGGGGACTTCATCCAGAGATCTGACTTTCATTCCCCAACTGACGAGATACAGGCGGCGGTTGAACTCGTCCGGAGTGCTATAAGTCTTCTTCAGCCATTGCCTCCAGGCCGCCTGGCATGCCGGATTGTAACAGATTATCGGGACCATAGACTCCAGCTCATTCCCGAGCTGCCAGCCGATCACCACCGGATGGTCCTTGAACTCCTTGCCTATGGCCAGAACATACTGGCGCAGCGCCTGCCGATAGAGGGGATGGTTCAAACACGGGGCATGGCGCGCCATCGGATGCGCCTTCACACCGCGATGAAGCTCGACCAAGATATCCGGATTGCCGGCCGCAAGCCATTGTGGGGGAACATACGACCCGGTACCCAGAAACGCCTTCATTTTTCGCTTCTCTAAATCGTCCAGGAAATCTCGCACCCAGGCAAAGTCATACTTCCCCGAAGCCGTTTCGATATTTCCCCAGGACGACTCGGTGACTCGCACGCAGTTCATGCGCGCCCGCTGGAAGTGGTCCAGCATGTCGTTCCACTCGTGCCGCGTCTGAAGCTCCGGATAGACGCTCGCGCCGAAGAGGAATTCGGTTACGTTCATGGACGAC
The DNA here is from genome assembly GCA_963838915.1 of uncultured Acidobacteriota bacterium. Taxonomy (GTDB): domain Bacteria; phylum Acidobacteriota; class Terriglobia; order UBA7540; family UBA7540; genus CAVROP01. The sequence goes on along the minus strand of CAWIUZ010000294.1, from coordinate 28,358 downwards.
TTCGGGATGGCTTTCGGCGTATCTCGTTGCGGCCCTCCGTGAAATGCGGCCGGTGCTGAGGTTGGCGTGAGCGACAGCAGCGCTTCTCCCACCACCAGCCTGCCACTATCGCTCAAAAACTGCCTGCGCGAAGGTTCCCGATTGTTCGCCATGGCCTTTTTTCCTCACCCCGTGAGATGAACACATTCGAACTTCTTGCCAAATCGGCGGAGCAAAAGGAACTCCGCCGCTAGTACCTACTGAGGGTTACATAATATCGTGACGGACCGACCCCCTCACCCGGCGCTGCGCGCCACCCTCTCCCCCAAAGGGGTGAGGGCATAAACTCGTGTTATTTCTCCCCTCGCCCCGTTGGTGGAGAGGGCCCTGGGGCATAGTTGCTAAAATAGCCCCGTCACCCACGCCAAGCCGCATCAGCGGCGCAAGAATGTGGCCCACGGCGCGAGCCGTGGGATCACGGCACACAGAGAGCACGCTGAGCCACGTAGTGGCGACAGAAGACCTGCGATCATCAAAACAGCTCTGCCGCCCCTCGCGGGGCTTTTCATGCGCATCGGCCCTGCTATCTCCCCACGGCTGTCGCCGTGGGCCACATTCTTGTGCCCGTCGGCTGATGGACTCCGGAACCCAATCGAGCCCAAGAACGTTCACGGCTTCAATTCGAGTGTGACGAAACCGACTCCCGCGGTACCCATCCCCTTTGTTCCAGGCGGCTTTTGATAGCCGGTATAGAACACGGTGTAGCGGTTGCCCCCTTCGGGGATCAGCCCCAGGGGGGTGCGGACATCATCGGCCCATTTCCCGGTGCCTCGGGGCTGCACGTTGATCGCCTCGCCCGCGCTCCACTGGACCCCGTCCGCGGACCAGGTGTATCCGATAGCGTTGGGGACGTTCGAGTCGTAGACGGCAGCATAGGTTCCATCGTCAAGCTTTGTCACGATGGGGTTTTCAGCGAAGACCTTCTCAATCTTCAGCGGGTTCATCCCCGCACACCTTTTCCAGGGGCCTGCCAACGTGGGTGCGGAAGCAAGGCCCACCCCCCAAAACGTAATCGGGATGCGCTCAGTCTTGGCGCTGCCATAGAAGCCGTACCATAAAGCACCCACCTGGTAGGGAAAGAAGGAATCGGTTCCCTGCAAGCCTTCCCAGGGTTCGGAGTGTGAGTCTGGCTGGAGAATAATCCCCGCATCCTGGTAAGGGCCGTCGAGGCCATTCGGACCCTTCACCTTTGAAACCGCTCGCCAGATTGTTCCTGCGAAGTTGTTCCGCCACTCGGTTTTGGTGTTAGGCTGGCTACTGTACGCTACGTAAAACAGGTTCCATCGTTCTTCCGGCTGGTCATAAACGGGCATCGGCGCCCACAGCGCGGCGCGAGGGTCTTTGCCCTGGAATTCTCCGCTGGATTCGTACAGTGTGGCAATGCGCTTCCAATGAATGCGGTCCTGGCTCTCCCAATGCGCCAGTTTCATCTTCACCCAAACCGGGTCGCCGGTCATTTCTGAGGTGAAGAGGTGGTAAGTCCCGCGCAACTTCAAGACGCGGCCGCCCTCGAAGCCGTATTTGTTTCCAGCGGCGCCCTCCGACTGCACGGTTATCACCGGAGTTGGATATTGAGAAACCAAGACACACCTCGGCCGCTGCGGATGCGGAGGGCCAGGATTCTCCCGGGCCGAGGGCAGAAGCGTCCCCACCGAAAAAGCGCCGATCAGCGTTACCAACAGCAACAATCCGGGCGTTGTTTTCACGGTTATACCGCCTCCAGGTTGATGGGCATAGGCGTTAGACCAAACGTTTCTGACGGGTCCCGAAGGGACCCAAGATCATTAGTCCGTCGGCTGACGGATGAAACCTACGGAAAGTGCCGGCGACCAGATTCAGCCAACCCCGCAAGGGTTGAATTCGACCCCTCCGGGGTCGGGGCAAACAGAAGGAAGGGGTCATTTCTCCGTAGGTTTCACCTACGGCTAATAATGTTAATGCCCGTCGGGCCTTCAAGCTGCAGAACCTCCGCTTAGTTCAACGCCTCCAGGTTGATGGGATACGCGCCATATTTCCGTACCGTCGCGTACATTCGCAGCGCGTTTTCCGCCGGAATCAGATCATGAACCTCGCTGGAGGACCCGATGAGGATTCCTCCCGGCGGGCCAAGTCTCCTGATGAGCTCCAGAGTTTCGTTTTCGACTTCCTGAGGCGTGCCATAAGGCAGAGTAGTTTCACAGCACACGTTGCCGAACAGCAGCGTGCGCGGGTACTGCTGACGGATCGCGAAGATGTCATTGCACCCGTTCCGCTCGATGGGGTTGAAGCCGTCCGCGCCGAGTTCGTGGATGACGATCGGCAGGATCCTCTCGGCCTTGCCGTCGGTATGGTAGAGGAACTTGAATCCTTTGTCCTTGATCGGCTTGGCAATTCTCCTCCACATGGGCAGCGCCTTTCGGCGGATGAAGTCAAGGCTGAAGATGGGTCCCGCACTGCCCGCCACGTCTTCGCCCATAAACATCAACGGCGCCGACGGGTTCTCCGCAAAAACCTCGGCAATGTACTGAGAAAATGTTCCGCAAACCGCAATGAGCCGGTCCACCAGTTCCGGCGCATCGTAAATAGCCTGGCAGAAGAGATTCATGTCAGAGTAGGTGTACGCGTCGGTTAGCGGGCCTTCCACCGCGCCGATGAACACGACGTCGAATGAGTCGTAAACCTCCTTGATTTGCTTGATAATCGGTTCGAACCATTCCTCGACCTCGCACTTCTTCGGCATGGCCGGGATGTTCTTCTCGAGACCTTGCAGGTCGTGAAACGGACGCTTGGCAATCCAGGCGGTGCCACCGGCTTCGGAAACCTCCCAGGAGGAAGGATCGACTCCGAAGAAGCGTATCCAGTTTTGGATTTTCTCCCACATCCAGTGGTGGTCGGGATCGTAAATAAACCGCGTTGCGTCGAGACCAATCTTGCTGGCCATTCGCGCGTTCCGCTCGATCAAGTCGCCGGACCCTCCGTAGGTCTCGAATAGAGCGCGGTTGTCCACCAAGTCATAGGTTATGAGCCGGTCTGGAATTTCCCAGTTGATCGTGTGGGTGAATCGCTCGAGATTGGTCATGAGTCCTCACCGATGCGTCCCCTGAATCGGGACAGCTCTCAATTCTTTGCACTGAAGAGCGCATCAAGAAACTCGGGCTTGAGTTCGGTCGCGGGATGGAAACCGCTTGATGCGGCGTAGTGGATCAAGCTATAGCGCAATTGCCGCGCCGCCGGTCGCGTGTCCAGCGAGTTAACGAGATCGAAGCTGACGGCGAGCAGCTTGCCGCCCCCGACACGAGCCTCAAACACGGCGCCCAGGCGGTAGCTGCGAGCCGCGTCGTCGATCACCTGCACGATCGGCTTGAATCCAGCCGGCCCGCCGTTAAGCACAAACGCGCGCGAGTGGCTCATCAGGTCCCACCATTGCCAATCTGCGTGCGAGTCGGTAGGGAAGTCCGCCAGGGCCGGATTGGACGGCTGACAGAGAATGCCCATGGTTTCGTGGCGCTCGGGAAACCACGAATGCGCCCAGAAAATGGTGGTGAACGTCGTAGGCGTGGTACGCGCAGGCTCTCGCGGGTCGAGCAGGAGGACTACGGTGCGGCCTGCCGCCAGTTGGTTCCGGGTGCCGGCGTCCCAGCGCGTCGCAATCACGAGGCCCGATGGCGGCATCGAACGCTTCTCAGGATACAGCCAAAAGTCCCAGTCATTGACGAAGGCATCTGCCGAGACCTGGATTGAGTACCGCGCTGGGGCAGGGAAGTTGCGCAACGCCAAGTGAATTGCGCCGAGAGCGGTGAGGCCCCCGGTGGGGACTTTGGTGGAAGGCTGCTGGCCGGAGGCCACGGTACGCCCGGCGGCGTCACGCACCACCCACGCCGTCTTCAAGGCTTCGATGGCAGCGGGGCCGTAATGAGCAACTTGAATTGGCGCCTCCAGCGTTTCGTTTGTCGTCCAGGTGCGTTTCTTCAAGCGCAAGAGTGGAACCGTCGGACCGCAGAAGCGCCGGAAAGCCTCCGGCGTGATGAGGCCTTTGGATTCACCAAGTGTATTGAGCACTCCAATGAATGCCGGACCGAAACCGGGCCAATCGGTGAGGCCAAGCAACTGAAAGCCCGTCAGGCCGGGTGTGCGCAAATTAGATTCGATCTCCTCCTTGTAAAGCGCCACCATGAGTGCGCCTGAGGCCTGGCGGAAAGCTTCCGCCTGGTCGAGCATGCCGTTGCGTTCCAGGGCCTTACGGTAGAGATCGAGATATCGAGGTTCGAGGGGACCAGTGTAGGAGTGCGCCTCGGCGAAATCCGGGAATACGGTCCACTGTCCGAGCTCGTGGGCGATCACGGGGCGGTCGAGCTTGTCGATATATTGTCGATAATCGAAGCCCGTATCCGGTGGCTTCGCTTCCAAGCGCGGGTCGCCTCGCAGGTTCTGCCAACGCGGACCCGCCGAGACAAAATAGTCGTCCGGGCGGAGCATATTGTCAGGGGCCGACGTGCTGGTGTACAGATGGCGGGGATCGCGTGCCTGGAGGCTCTGGACGAGGTTTCGCAGGAACACGTCCAGGGCCGAGCCGAGCTCGTTGCCCATGGTCATCAGGCCAAAGGAGGGATGATTGCCGTACGTGTCGACAATGGCCTCGGCTTCCTGGCGGATGAACCCGGTGCGAAGCGCATTCGCGGAAATGCGTCCGTCAGGGATCCACATCGGGTTTTCGACCTGGAGGATCAGGCCCAACTCGTCTGCAACGGTAAACGCCGCCTCCGGCGGACACCAGGAATGGAAGCGTACGTGGTTAAAGCCATAGTCCTTGTAGGTCTGGAATCGCGCCCGCCAGGTGGCGACGTCAGTGGGAGGGTAGCCCTTCAAGGGAAACGAGCCGTTGTCGACTGTCCCGCGCAAGTGGATCACCCGACCGTTAAGCAGCATTTGCCTGCCCGCGGTAGCGAGTGCCCGCATTCCGAAAGTGGTGTGCGCCTCATCGAAGAACCCTGCTGTGGCAGCCGAAGCTATCGACACGTCCAACGCTTCAACAGCGGGAGAGAATTCGCTCCACGGCTCGGTGGGACCCGCCAGCCGAAGATCCTGCTCGATGACTTCCACCGGATGGCGACCGATATTGATGTCCGTAAGACTTTTGGCTCCGCCAACCGCCAGCGTGAGCTTTGCCGCCTGCGTCTCGCCCGTGCTATTCCGAATTCTGAGCTTGATATGCACGAGGTTGCGAGCCAAGTCCGGGTAAGTAAAGACCCTGTCAATCCAGACGGCATCTGTCGCGCGGAGTTCCATGCCGCCGGCAATGCCGTTCCAGTTTCCAGGACCCTGCTCGGTGACTGCGGAGGACTCGCCGACATCGATGGCGCGGCGATTATCTACGCGAATGGTCAGCCGATGCTTGCCGGGAGTCACGATGGCTTGGCCCGGCTGGCCGACCTCGTAGGCCTGCGGAGTGCTTAAGCTGTTCTGAAGCCCCAAAGGATAACCGTCAAACCAGGCTTGCGTCTCCCAGTGGCAACGCTCCAGAATCAGGGTAATGCGCTTGCTCTTCCATTCCTCTGGGATGGTGACTTCCCGCTCGTACCAGACTGCGCCAATGAACCAGTAGGCGCGGGTAAGATGGCCCGGGTCGCGCGCGTCATTCCTATTGCCGAAGTGCTGTTCGTCGGTCGAACCCGGGAAACGAATGATGTCGGGAGATGAAGCCGCGTTCTTGAACCACCCTTCCGTCATTCCGGCATCGTTCGGGTCAAGGCGCAAGCGCCATTCGCCTGCCACCGATATGCTTCGCGCAGCCGCACCGGAGCTGAACATGGGGGGAACCGCCCACGCAACCATTACACAGAACAAGAGGGCTTTCGACATGGGATCTTATGAAATTTCCGGAAAGACGGTGTCGCTTGGATGAAGGACCAGCAGGCTGCGGAAAAAGTCCCCCGGGCTGTCATCCTGAGCGGAGCGAAGGATCTGCATTTGATTGTTTTCAGGAAGATGCTGCAGATGCTTCGCTCCGCTCAGCATGACAGATAGCCTTTTTCCGCTGGGCCTTGGTGGCGCGGAGTGCTCACTGGCGATGCTCCGCGCCACCATCTGCCCAAAAAAACCCGGATCAGAAGTAGAGCTTCAATCCGAATTGCATAATTCGAGCGGCGTTGGCGTAACCAATCACACCGAAGTTGCCGGCCGAAACGTCCGTGGTCGGGTTCCCCAGGTTCACGTGGTTGAAAGCATTGAACATCTCCCACCTGAACTGGAGGGACTTCGACTCGGTGAATTTGATATTCTTGAAGAAGGAGAGGTCGAAGTTAACTGAACCGGGTCCAACGATGGTGCCTTGACCGGCATCTCCGTAGCGAGTGTAAGGGACCTCGGCAAAGGCGGCGGTATTGAACCAGTGTGCCACGGAATGCGGTCCACTGTTGGGATTCTGGCCGGGGACAACGTTCCGCATAGTTGCCGGCGCGACCGCCCACGCCATTGTTGTAGTCGCTGGTGGCGGTGAGGAAGTTGCCCGACGCGAGGCTGGTGATGCCATCGAACTGCCAGCCACCCACAAGATGTCCGAGCACCCCGTGGGAATTACCCAGCAGAGCCTTCCCAGGACCGAAGGGAAGTTCGTAGATGTAGTTGATCACCGCATGCTGGGCCACGTAGTAGGGGCCGTAGTTCCAGTTCTGGTGGTTGATATCGAACACGGAATCTTCGTCCTGGGTGGCCACTTCCAGGTCCTTCTGCCAGTCATAGACCCCGGTTATGGAGAAGCCATGGGCGAACCGGCGTTCGAGTTTGATTTCCAGGGCGTTGAAGTTCGAGTAGGAATTGAAAGCATTTCCCCCGATATAGCCTATGAGCGGATACGGCTCGCGAGACAGCACAGTTGTGGGGTTAGCGGGATCGAACGGAGTCGCTTGATCTGCGTTGTACCGGACCGGCAACTTCCTTCCGGCGGTGCCCACATAGCCCACTTGCAACAGGAAGTTATGGGGCAGTTCCCGCTGGATGTTGAAGTTCCACTCGTAGTATTTCGAGGTTTTTCTGGGATTGAGGGTGTAGACCGTATCTTGCGTCAAATCAACTCCCGCGCAGCAGCTCGTGATCGGGGCAGGAAACAACGTGGAGCTTGTGAAGCTGGGTGTAGGGACGTCATTGTAAAGAAACATCTCATTCACATAGCGAGGCTGGAAATGAAACAAGGCGGCTTCCCACAGCCGCTGCTGGCCATCCATGATGGCGAACCCGCCGCGGAAGACCGTTTTGTGCAGCCACGTGGGGCTATAGGCCAACCCCAGGCGCGGCCCGAAGTTGTCTTTCTGTGCCGGATAGATGCGGTCTGGCATGGTCTTCCCCGCATAGAGCATCGTCTGGGTTGCCATATCCCAGTTGTCGTATTGGTTGTCTGTCTCGCGCGGGTTTTGGACCAGTTCCCAGCGCAAGCCGAGGTTGAGGGTCAGTTCTCGGGAGATCTTCCAATCGTCCTGGACGAAGCCGGCAACTTCCGCCCACTCGAGGGTGTACGGATAGTCCCCGCCGCCCTTTTGGGCAAGGTGAGCATAGTTCGGAATGCCCAGGAGAAAGTCGGCCATTGCATTGCCGGTGTATTGGCCGTTGAAGTCCAGCGTGCCGTTTTGGGTAGCCCAGCCAAAGTCCTGGTAAGTGATACGGCGGATATCCGTCCCGAGTTTCAGGATGTGGTGCCCGCGCGTAACCGTCACCATGTCGCTGAACTGTGTATTGATATTGGTGGTGCCGGTAGGCTGCCATTCCTGCGGTCCGGTCACCTCGAAGCCCGAAATGCCGATCTCGGGGATAGCCTGTGCGAAAGCGTCGGGGCTGACGTTCTGTAAACCAAACTGCGTCACCGGCAAGTTGGTGGTGGCTAGCTGGCCTTGTCCTTCGTAGATGACCTGATTGGCATAGCCAAAGTGGAAGTTGTTCAAGAGGGTGGGGCTGAAGATGTGCGTGTACTCCGCGCCCACGATCGGGTGTCCCTTGCGCGTGTCAACCATGCCGTTTTATAGGGATTGGGCTGGGGATTGGTGTCAGCAAAATTATTGATGGACACGAAGGCATCCAGGCGATTGTTGGTGTTGATGTAGTAGTCCAGGCGGGCGAGTCCCTGGTCGTTGTTGCTCGAATATCCCGTGAAGGCCGCCAGATTGTACCCCGTCGCAGCTGCTCCATGGGGCGTGGGATAATACTGCACGGCCGCCTTCGCGAACTGCGAGATGCGGGCAGTTGGAATGATATTTCCCGGGAAGGGTTGGCCCGTCGTGGGATCGACGGCGGTGGCCATCCCCGCAAGGTTGCCCCCTAACTGATCCGGGGTCGGTTCGAGCACGTTGGTCACGTTGGCTTCTCGAAGGCGTGTGCCTTCGTAATTCACGAAGAAGAAGACCTTTCCCTTCTTAATCGGTCCGCCGAGGCTTCCGCCGAATTGGTTCTGGCGCAAGGGCGGTACTGTGCCGGTGGGATTGAAGGAGTAGTTCGCATCCAAGGCGTTGTTACGGAGGAAGTCGAAGCCAACGCCGTGAAAGGAGTTGGTGCCACTCCTAATGGACGCCGTCAACACCGTCTGGCCGTAACCATACTCGGCGGAGAAAGTGTTCTGCAAGAGTTTGAATTCGTCGAGCGCATCAATCGAGGGGCTCACTCCATACGAGCCACCCCGCTCCACGCGGATATCAACGCCGTCCACCATGTAACTGTTGCTAAACAGGCGGCCACCTTCGTTGATGACTTGGTCGCCGGCCGAATCGCCGGCATTATTGGGTCCGGAGAGATAGACGTCGCTCGAGAGCGTGGCGAGCTGTACAAACTGCCGCCCGTTGAGCGGCAGATCCACTAACTGATGGTTCTCAATGACTTCGCCGACGTCTGAAGTGTCCGTTGCCAGCGGAGCCAGGGTGGCGGTCACTTCGACGCTTTGGCTTACCTGTCCGATTTGCATGGTCAAGTCGAACCGCAGGGTCTGGTCGACCTGCAGCACGATGTCACGAATATCCACGGATTGGAATCCATGTATCTCCGCGTGGATGTTATATCGACCGGGGAAAAGCGTAGTAAAGGAATAGGCACCCACGTCGTTCGTGTCCTGGGTGGCTTTGACCCCGGTGGCTTCGTTGGTAACTGTCAAGTGAGCACCCACAACTACAGCGCCGCTGGGGTCACGAGCCGTGCCTACAACGCTGCCGTAAGTGGTTTGCGCCTCGCAGCGAAAGAACATGCCGGAAGCCAGAAGCAGCGCGCAGCTCAAAATGCCCGCGCGCCTTAGCATGAAGGTTCTCATAAGGTCCTCCTCATTAATAATTGACACCGGGACTCGACGCGAAGAGTTTTCATCAAGGGAATCAATCGTAAACGGTTAGTCTTAGAGCCGGCCCGTTTCGGTGACCCAAACGGCGATCATGAACGGAGTCCAAGTCGGCGCATCTGGTGTAAACCTTTACTTGATGCTTGTCAAGGAGTATTTTCGCGGATACAATCACGAGGAAAAGCGGGACGAGGTGCATTTTTCCGCCGGAACGTGAAAGGGATTTCAGAGGCATGAACCTACACGATGTGGCGCGGAAGGCAGGCGTATCGATTGCAACGGTTTCGCGGGTCATCAATGGCCAGAACGTGGTCCGAACGGCAACCCGCCGACGAGTGCTTGCAGCGCTGGAACAGTCGAATTACTACCCTAACATCAACGCGCGGGCGCTTTCGGTCCGCTCGAATCGCGTCATCGCTCTGATCGTTTCCAGTCTGCTCAACCCGTACTTTGCCGAGATTTACCAGATGGTGGACGAGCTTGCCCAGCAGAAGGGCTATGAAGTCCTGGTCAGTGACACGGACTACTCGCCCACGCGCCTGGCTGAGAGGGTGCGATTGATGTTGGGACGGCGCGTGGCAGGGCTCGGTGCGGTCGTTTCCGAAATGGATGAAGAGGTGGCCCAGGTGCTGGCGCGCAGCAGAATCCCCGTTGTAGTCTCCGATGTTCAGTCGCGTCCTCCCAACGTTACCAACATTCACGTCAATTGCGCCAAAGGCATGCAGCGTGTGGTCGATCACTTGCGCAGCCTCGGGCACCAGAAGATCGTATTTGTCGACGCCCATCCAACCCTGGACAGCATCACTGAACGCCGGAAGGCCTTCCTCGACGAACTGGGGCCACTGGCGGAGGCGCAGTCGGAAATATTCACCGAGTCCGAATCCCTTGAAGGGGGACGTCAGGCGGTTCGCGACTTGCTGACCTCTGGCTTTAACCCTACCGCTATCGTTTGCGTGAACGATCGCATGGCGATGGGTGTGCTCAAGGAATTGCACGAGCACGGCGTTCGCGTGCCGCAAGATATGTCTGTAACCGGATTCGACAACACCATTTACTCGGAGTATGTCAGCCCGGCTCTCACCACGGTTGACATCGACCGAAAGAAGATTGCCCGTTGTCTCTTTGACACCCTGACCCAGCCGAAGCTTGTGGGTGATAGCCAGGCCATATCCGCGGGCCGCGAAATATTCATCGATACTCACCTCGTTCTGCGCGAATCGACGGGACCGGCATGCTCGAAGCCGGCAATACCCATTCTGGCGAGAGCCGCCGGCGCCCGCTGAATCTTCCTCCGACCCTCCGTAGGGGGACGGCTTGCCGTCCCCTCATTCTTCTGCCCCCCGACGCGAGTAGGGCAAGCCCTGCCCCCATAGGCGCTAAACTAAGCGTTTCTGACGGGTCCCTAAGGGACCCAAGATCACTAGCCGTAGGTGAAACCTACGGAAAGTGCCGGCCGCCAGTTTCATCCAACCCCGCAGGGGTTGAATTCGACCCCTCCGGGGTCGGGGCAAGCACAAGGAAATGGTCATTTCTCCGTAGGTTTCACCTACGGCTAATGATGTTAATGCCCTTCGGGCATTCAAACTGCAGAGCCTAGGATTAGTCTAACGCCTGTGAGCCCTGCCCCTACACCCGGATTGAGGGCAAAACGACCGGGCCAAAAATAACTGTTGACACAGAATGTAAAGCCTTACATTATCTGTCGCCGATGAACGGCCCTGAAGCGGTTCCATTACCCTCGGAAATGACCCGGAAAGAACGAGTCCGCCGCGCCCTATGCCACGAGCCCGTTGATCGCTTTCCTACGCAATGCAACTACACCCCGTTAATGGGGCAAAAGCTCGCCGGCCACTTCAAGATACCTTTCGGCGACCTTCCCGCGCGGTTGGACAACCATCTTCTGCGCGTGGACGTGACACACCCGAAGCGCCTCAGCGAAGACGGCCGCACTCAGTTCGATTGGTGGGGGGCGGGATGGAGCACAGAAACGGAGGGCTACTGGCACTCGGTTGCGCCGCTCGCCCATTCCTCCGATCTCGGACAGTTCCCCTGGCCGGATCCGGACGCTCCCCACCTCCTCGATGACGCGGCTGGTTCCATCGCTGCGCACTGCCAATTATTCGCCGTCCCGAATCTGGGGATGTGCCTTTTCGAGAGGGCCTGGTCTCTGCGCGGTTTCGACACGCTGCTGATGGATATGGTCGAGATGCCCGACTGGGTTGAACACCTGTTCGACCGGATCACCGAGATCCAGGTCAGGCTGGCCAAGCGCTTTGTGGAGATTGGCGTGGATGGCGGCTACTTTGGCGACGACTATGGCGCGCAGCACTCGATGCTCTTCTCGCCGCAATTATGGCGCCGGCTCGTCAAGCCCCGTCTGGCAAGGATGATCTCAGTGTTCCGCGACGCAGGCTTGCCCGTTATCTTTCACTCGGACGGCGACATTCGGGCCATTCTTCCGGACTTGGTGGAGATTGGGGTCTCGGTTCTCAACCCTGTTCAACCGGAAGTGCTGGATCACGCCTGGCTATCCCGTCAGTTCGGAGCGAGCCTGAGCTTTTACGGTGGCATATCCACGCAGACGATCCTCTCTCAAAATGACTCCGTCGCCGTGCGCAGGGCGACAGCGGAGTGCGCGCGCCAGCTTGCCCCTTCCGGGACCGGCCTTCTGCTGGGGCCATCTCATCGGATGCAATCGGACATTCCGCCCGGAAATGTCCAGGCCATGCTCGAGGCGTTTTGCCAGTTAGGAGTCTGAATATGCCCAATGCAACCGAAAGGCGGATGAACGTTGCTGAACTCTTCCGGAATAGATTTGGCGTCGCTCCGGAATTATGGGCGCGAGCGCCCGGACGTGTAGACTTGATGGGCAGCCACACGGACTACAACCTGGGGCACGTGCTTACGGTGGCGATCGATCGTGACACGTGGATGGCCGCACGCGCGACCAGCAGTGGAATGGTGCGTCTGTATGCTGCAAACCTGGACGCAGAGGACTGCTTTTCGCTGGCCTCCATCGGCAAGAACCGAACGCACAAGTGGAGCAACTACGTCCGGGGGGTAGCCTCGGTGCTTGCCCGCGAAGGGCTCCGCCTGTCGGGGTTTGATGCGGTGATTCAGAGCACGGTGCCGCTCGAGAGCGGACTCGGCTCGTCGGCAGCGCTCGAGTGTGTAGCGGCGGTGGTGTTTCGTGAATCAGGCGGTTGGACAATGGAACGGGAGAAGATGGCCCGCCTCTGTCAAACCGCGGAGAACCAGTTCGTTGGAGTGAATTGCGGCATTCTCGACCAGTTCTCGTCGTGCCTCGGCGAGGAGCATTGCGGGCTTTTGCTCGATTGCCGCGACCTGAGCTACCGTCGCGTGCCGATCGCGGCGGGTATTCGTATTGTCATTTGTGACACCCGGGCGCCGCGGCAACTATCCGGCGTGGAGTATGCGGCACGACGCGCGCAATGTGAGGAAGGGGCTTCACGCCTCGGTGTGTCCGCGCTTCGCGATGTCAGTCGTCGCGAATTGGAAGAGCGTGCTGCGGAATTGCCGTCCGCCACGCTCAAACGTTGTCAGTTCATTGTCGCGGAGAACGAACGGGTGCTCGAGATTGCCGCAGCGCTCGCCGCCGGCGATCGCGCGTCCATGGCGCGGTTGTGTGCGGAATCGTTTGGGGGCGCTCGCGATTTATACGAGATTTGTACTTCTCATATGGTGGGCATGATGAATGCCATGCTGGGGGCGCCCGGTGTGATCGGCGCGCGCCAGGCGGGCGCGGGATTCGGCGGCTGCATGGTGGCCTTCGTCGAGGAGGAGCAGACGGACTCCTTCCGCGCCGCGGTGGTCGAGCACTACAGCAAGTCCACCGGGATTAGTCCGGAGATTTACGCCGTCCAGGCTGCATCGGGCGCCGGCCTGCTTAACCATCGCGAGGCGGGTCCGGCCAGCGGCTCCGCCGCTCCGACTTGCGGAAAGGCTTTGCCTTTCCGGCGTCGGCCTTGAATCCGGTTGTTAGGTTGAGGCTCCGCCTCAACCGGCGAGGCGCAGCCTCGCCGAAAGAACAACAATTGCGTAGGGAAGGCCCGGAAAGGCGAAGCCTTTCCGCAAGTCAGAGCGGCAGAGCCGCACTTGCGAAGCTAGAGGAACCTGCCATGATCAACCGAAGAGAATTTGTCAAGCTCGGTAGCTCAGCGCTTTCTTCCATGTGGCTGGCGAGCGACGCCAGAGCCTTGGCGAACCCGGGTGGCGATCCTGGGAACTCAGGTGCCCCATCTGCCTCCGGAAAAGCCCCGGCCAATGCAGCGTGGCCCAGGCCCACGATCATTCCATTGCCCAACGGGGTTCCGGGGATTTCCCATCCTCTCATCGATCTCGCCGGGACGTGGAAGCTGACCACTTCTCCTCCTTCTGACTTCTGGACTGATGCCGTTGATCCCGCCGGGTGGACCGATATCACGGTCCCGGGCGAACTGACTGCGCAGGGGATACCCTTCGCCAGAGATAACGAGTTCGCGTATAAGCGGTCCGTGGAGATTCCTGCCGAGGCGGTGGGCAGGAAGATCGTACTGCGCTTTGATGGGGTTTACAGTTACGCCCGGGTTTGGGTGAACGGCAAGTTCGTTAGGGAGCACCATGGCGGCTTTACGTCGTGGGATTGCGATATCACCGAACATGTGACGCCCGGCCAATCCGCCTGGGTTACGGTCGGGGTAACCGACCGTAGCGATGAGATTTCCTATGCCAGCAATTACGCCAAGCATTACATCGGTGGAATTCTGCGCAGTGTGCGCCTGGTGATTCTTCCGGCCACCCACGTCTCGCGTCTGCACGTCGAGACCGACTTTGATTCGACTTACAAGAACGCAACTTTGAAAGTGATGGCTGGCGTGGCGAGGCGCGACACGGGTGACGTTAGACTGAGCCTGCGCTTGCTGAACGCCGAGGGAAAAGAGATTGCAATAACTCCGCGCTCGTTGACCTTCGCCGCGGGCAAGCAGGAAGTTTCTATCGAGATTCCCGTCTCGTCCCCCGTGAAATGGGACTGCGAACACCCCAACCTGTACACCCTTGAAGCGGAGCTGACCGTTGGCAAAACTTCGGTAGAGAAGCTGGTGAAGAAGTTCGGTTTTCGCAAGGTTGAAGTTCGAATGAACAAGCTGTACGTCAACGGAGACGCTGTAAAGCTGCACGGGGTGTGCCGGCACGACACCCACCCGCTGTGGGGAAGGAGAACGTCTCCCGAACAGGATGACAAAGACGCAATTCTGCTGCGCGACGGCAATGTCAATTTCGTGAGGACTTCTCACTATCCCCCGACGGAGAGTTTTCTCGAAGCGTGCGACCGGCACGGGATTTACGTCGAAGAAGAATCCGCTGTGTGTTTTGTCCAGCAGCAATGGTCGGTCATGGCAGGCGGGTCGCAGTCGGATCCGAAGTTTACCTCCCGTTACCTGAATCAATTTACCGAAATGATCGAGCGCGACAGAAGCCATCCGTGCGTCATTTTCTGGTCATTAGGAAACGAAAGCGCCTGGGGGGCCAACTTTCAGAAGGAACACGATTACGCAAAACAGGAAGACACGACACGGCCCATCATATTCAGTTATCCCGAAACCGTGCCTCGAGGTGTCGACTGCTTTGACCTCTTCAGCAAACACTACCCCGAGTGGAACGGAAATCTGGCGAGCAAGGATTATCCCAAGCTCAACGACGAATACGCGCACGTATCGTGTTACAACGCTGAGACCTTGAAGCGCGACCCGGGTGTGAGGAACTACTGGGGGCGCAGCATTAAAGAGTTTTGGGAGAACTGCTACACCGCGGAAGGCTGCCTGGGCGGCGCCATCTGGGGAGGCTTTGATGAAGTTTTCCTGCTGCCTGATGGACCGGTCGGATATGGCGAGTGGGGGATCATCGATGGGTGGCGGAGGCCGAAGCCGGAATACTGGCTAACCAAGAAGGCTTATTCGCCGGTACGCATCGCGGATGCCGGCGTCGCCGAAGTGCCGGCCGCCGGCAGCCCTCTCACGGTTCCTGTAAAGAACTGGTTCAACCATACAAATCTAAGTGAACTCCAGATCCGTTGGAGCGTGGGCAAGGATTCCGGGCTGATCAAGGGATTAAGTCTGGCGCCGGGTCAGCAGGGCACGATTAGTGTGCCTGGCCGCGCCTGGGCATCGGGAGAGGTTCTAAACCTGAAGTTCATCCGCGCCGGTGGAATTCTTGTTGACGAGTTCAACCTCCGGCTGGGAAGCCGGACCAATGTTTTTCCGGCGGAAAGAGGTCCGGCGCCGAAGCTATCCGAAGACGCACATCTCGTTACTGTCGAAGGCCCCGACTTCGCGGTTCTGTTCGACAAGGCTAGCGGACTCATCACGCAGGGGACGTTCCGTGGAAAGCGGATCATTGAACGTGGACCCATTCTAAGTCTGGGATCGGTTGAACTCCCTCGCTGGTGGCTGGCCGGCATGAGTTATTCGACGACCTCTGATGCTGCGGTCATAAAGATCGCAGGTGCTTACATGCACAGGCGCGGCGGCGGCGACGACCTCGGAGCGGAGTTCGAGATTCGCATCGACGGGCGCGGGTTGATTACCACCCAGTACACGGTGCGCAGCCGGCAGAAGGGCATGAGCGAAATGGGGATCGCTTTTATACTTTCGAGTTCGATCAGTAAATTTACGTGGGACGGGAAGGCTTTGTGGTCAGCTTATCCGCCTGACCACATCGGCCGCCCTCAGGGCTCAGCGATGCGTGATCCCGGCGGTGCGGCTGAAAGCTATCGCGGTATTCCCCAGGGGCCGTGGGCCCAGGACACAAAGAACTTCTTCCTCTACGGCCCGGAAGACCCCGGCACGCGCGGGACGAACGATTTCCGTAGCCTGAAGGAAAATATATTGCAGGCATCGTGCGTTCTGGAGGGAACCGGACTGGGTGTGCGGGTTGAGTCGGATGGCACGGCTGCCGTACGCGCGGAAGTCCTGGCGGACGGCAAGGTTTGCCTTCACATCGCTAACGTTTGGGGATATCCCGACCTCGAATGGGGGAATTACGACCGGCCGGTTACTCTTCCTGCTGAGTATAAGAATACCGTGCGCCTGCGCCTGACAGACACCGATGAAAGTTAGCGACACGCGGCTAGTATTACTATGTTAAGTAGTGTCCTCAAAGACTCGATTGAACTTCGTTCCGCAGAAGGGACAGAGTCCGCTCCATCTCACCAGCCAAGGCTGGATCGTGTGGAGAATCTGTTCCCACGTCGCACCAAAAGTTTTTTTTACGCCGTAAGTAGACGGTCAGGATAAAGAGATAAGCCACGGCGGAAAGTACCAGATGATGATGAAAGCCTCTCCAAGAGCGGCCTTCGAAATGGTCCAACCCCAAGTCATCCTTGGAGCGCTGAAAGTATTGTTCGATGTGCCAGCGGGAACGGCTCAGTTTCAAGCAGCGGGCTTTGGCGGGGGGACGGTGGAGATGGGCCAAATAATAGTGATAGGGTTCAGGATCCCCCGTCGGCCAGTCCACCACCAGCCAGACTTTTTCCAGTTCGCCCCCCGCGTGGCGCAAGTCGTGTTGCAGAAAAACCTCGCGCCAAGCCAGACGCGTGCGCCGGGTTTGTCCGCCCGCCGTCACCCAAGAGCACTTCTTCCATTCGTTCTCCGGGATCCGGTCGGTCAACTCCGCCAGGGTCGCGGCGGGAGGCTCCCCCTCACAGACATAACGGCGAACCCGCTTGACCTCGGTCCGTACCTCGCGGTCCCATCCCTTGAGCGCCTGCCCGTCGACTTGCAGAAAAAACTCCAGCTCCAGGTCGCGCACCCCGGCGCGAAATTCCGCGTTGTTGCCGTAGGCGCTATCCCCCAAGACGGGGGCCGGGGGAACTCCGTCGCACCGCGCTTGGCGCAGGATCTCCAGCGCCAGCTCCGGCTTGGTGGCAAACGTCACTTCCTCCGGGACGCCGGCGGCCTGGCAGCGTTCCCGGTCGGCGGTCCAACGCTCGGGCAGATACAGCCGCCCGCCCACCGGCGCGGCGATCCACCCGTCGCTCACCACCACTTCCACGCTCACTTGACAGTTGGCCTGCTTGCCAGCCGCCCCACAATATTGATGCCCAACTCCCGCCGAGTGCGAACCCTGCTTGACCCAACCGGTTTCATCCACCACCCAAGCCTCCAGCGGCTCCAAGTGCGGAATGATTTCCTGCCGGATCGCCCGCCACAACTCTTCCTCCTTCCAGGGGCTGTCGGTAACAAACTGTTGCAGACTTTGCGAGTCCACGCCCAGCCGCTCCGCCATGGGGATGATCGATTTGCGTTGACCGGGCATCAGCAGGCCCTCCACGTAACGGGTGGCCGCCACGCGCCGTTCACTTCGGCCGAGTCCGGCAATCAGCGGATTCAGAAACTCCAGGAATTGCGTCACGCTTTCTTTCCAAAGCTTGGCGTTCCAGACGATGGGTTTCATGCGCCCATGCTAAGTCATACGAAGGAGAATTGCAAGAGCTACATAACATAGTAATACTAGATCGGCTGCTGAGCCCCAAAGGGGCGCTCTAACGAAGCCCAGGCCAACGGCCCGTAGGCGCTAACTTAGGGCTTAGAAGACCACGAGAACCCGTCAGCCGACGGGCGGTAGAATGTGGCCCATGGCGCCAGCCATGGGATTAGGAAGCAGATTAAGAAACAAGCCCCGGGCGGGGCGAAAGAAATGGAAACGTCTGCGCCCGCAGCCGTGCTCCCCGGAGGGGAGCAAATTGAGTAGTCCGTCGGCTGACGGATGAAACCCCCGGGACTAAGCCCCACACCCCGTCTGTCAGTTGACGGACACCCCTCTCCCCGCACGCGGAGCGAGGGGAAAGGGGGTGAGGGGACCACGTTACAGGGGGTGTTGCCCTCGGCTACTCATGTGTAGCCCCTGCGGGGCTGAGGCCTGGAAGCCGATGCATGAGCCGCCGAGAACGAATGGAGACGCTAATCATGTTGAATAGTCCTGAGACCTCTCGTCGACGATTCCTGAGCAACAGCGGAAAGTTGGTCGTGGCAGAAACACTGCTGTCGCTCACGCCATCCTCAGCCCCGGCTGCGCTTCACGGGGGACTGCAAGCAGACACGCCAGAGGTCATCACGAAGTCGTCCATGAAGGTAACCGAATTCCTCTTCGGCGCCAGTGTTTACCCGGAACTGCAAACCAGAGCCGAGTGGAACGACATGCTGGACCACTTCCAGCGGGCGCATATCAACGCGGTGCGGGTTTCAGAGTCGTCTTGGGGAAATCTCGAAACGGCGTCGGGGAAATATGACTTTGCCTGGTTACGAAATTTTTTGGACGATCTAGAGAAGCGGAAGATGAAGGCGATCCTGGGCACAGGCTCATACCTTCCGCCGCAGTGGCTCGCCGCCGGCAACCCCGACATCCTGGTGCAACTTCACCCCGGAGTAAAGGCGCATCCCATGGCGCGGCATGCGCCCTGCCTTAATCATCCTCTCTATCGGAGCGCCCTGCGCGAATACATTCTGGCCATGGGTAGAGCCTTTCACGAGCACCCCACGGTCATAGCGTGGCAACTCGGGAACGAGCAGGAAGGGGCCGTCACCCGCCTCTGTTACAATCCGGCCTGCGAAAAGGCCTGGAGAGAGTGGCTGAAGAAGACTTATGGCGCCCCGGAGGAGTTCAATCGCCGCCTCGATCTGGTGAGCTGGGGAATGAGGGTTCGGTCGCTCGATGAAGTGCCTCAGCCTGGTGAAGGCGTGGAGGAGAGCGGCAAGGAGATCGCGGCGCTCTCGCTCGCGCACCGTCACTTCCGCCGCGACGTCCTGTTGGGGTTCTTCGCCATGCAGGCGGAGGCGTTGCGCGAAGCCGGAGTAAAACAGTGGATTATCACAGATTGGAACACGGAGTGGGACGCGGTTGCAGACGATCCCCAGGCTGACAAGATTATGGACATCGCCGGCCTGAACTATTATCAACCTTGGGCAGACGACCGGCAATTTTGGGCCGACCTGGCTTGGCACCAGGATATGCACCGCTCCGCCTATGGACGCCGCCACTTCATCACTACCGAAAACCGCTTTGGAGTTATGGGTAGCACTTCCATCTGGGACCCATTTCCGTCTCACGAACAATTCCGAATGTATGGGCTGGAGGCGGCCGCGTTTGGAACCTGCGGCCTGTTCTACTGGAGCGGCAACCGCTGGCGTGGCGGCCATTGGCCCCATTGGGGTGGGCTGCTGGACTGGACAGGGCAACCCGAGCCCGATTTCGAGTGGGCCGTGGAACTGGGCCAGATCTTCCAAAAATGGGGAAAGCAGCTCATCGATAATCCTGTGCAGGCGAAGGCCGTCGTCCTTACGGACTTCGAGCAGCGCGCCGCATTGGAAATCTATCCGCACATCAAGTCCAGCCCGGCGGTCTTGCCGCAATGCTTTGACGCGCTGCACCGGCTGGGTATAGGCGTGGACAGCATGAATATTCCCAAGGCGGCCACTGCTTCAAATCTCGCGAAGTATGCACTGGTGGTGATACCCGCTGCGACGGCTTTGGATAACGCTCAGGTTGCTGCTGCGCTACGGGAATTTGCAGAGGGCGGGGGAGTGGTCGCGATCACGCCTTTCACCGCCTATATGGACGCGAATGGCATTTTCCGAGGTGACGGATTTGCCGCCAACCTTCAGGTGCTCACGGGAGGTTTGGTGCGGACGATTCGCTGGATGGGTCCGGCGGGAACAGGCGGAGGAAGTGCTCCACAAGTCGAGTGGCAAGGCGGAGGAATGACCGGCACCTCTCCTGTGGGTTTGGAAGGTTTCTGCGAGTTCCTCGAGTCAGGTCCCGAAGCTGAGGTGATCGCCGCCTTCAAGAGTGAACAGAGCATTCTGAATGGCAGGCCTGCCGCGACACGGCGGAAACTGGGACGGGGAACTGTGGTGAAGTTAGCTTTCTGGCCGGGAGATGACAGCTTCCTGCAACTGGTTCGGCAAATGATCCCGGATGGCAGCGGCTTCCTCAGCACGCCGCTGCCTGCGGGTGTGCTGGCAGTTCCACACATGGACAACAGCATGTTTATTGTGAATACGACGGGCAAAGAAATGCCTATTGAACTTTCGAAAGCTGCGTCGGACCGACTTTCCGCAACCCAGATGAGTGGTCGAACGCTCTTGAAACCGTTCCAGGTTGTGTGGTTGGAATAGCTGGAGCGCTGCTCGTGATATGGCAGCAGCTCGCGGGTGGCGCCATCATACGTCCCGACGTACTTTGTCGGGATGTATGCGCCACCCGCGGGGCCCAGTTGAACTCGCCGGGGAGATAGCCGGGCCCATCGGTTGCATGGACACGGGAGGAATGTCATCATGTACGCATGCAAACTGTCTTCGAGGCGGCGGGGGGTAACGAAGGCCTGCGCCGTCTTGCCCACGCCTGGCACCGTCGGGTGATGGCCGACGACGTGGTCGCCCACGCGTTCAGGCACGGCTTCCACGCACAGCATGTCGAGCGACTCGCCGCTTACTGGGCTGAGGCACTTGGTGGCCCGACCACGTATTCCGATTCCTATGGTGACGAGACCACCGTCGTCAAGATACACAGCGGCAACGGGGAGCACGATGAAATGGATCGCCGCGCGATTGCATGCTTCGATCAGGCCCTCGTCGATGTCGGACTCGCCAACGACGCTGCTTTGCGCCAAGTACTGCACGACTACTTCGCCTGGGCGACCACGACAACGATGTCCCGCTACCACCAGTCCGCCGATGATGTGCCGAACGGCCTCAGCATGCCACGCTGGTCATGGGACGGACTCCAGGAGTAAGCCTCTGGGCCGACTAACCAATCACTCGCATCAATTCGTAAATTCGGCTTCTAAATGCCAAGGGCCGCCGGATGGGAAGTGCGGCCAACCTCGACACGCTTTACTATGGTTCCAAATGAATCGCGATTTGCCTTCTGATGGAATGGGGCTTGGGATCGCCACACTCCGTCAGGGCAGCATCCGTGCATTCGCGCTCGAGCGTCTCAACCGGATTGTCTATGTTGCCTGACAGGATCTTCCCATCCGCCAGACTGGTTTTTATTTCAACATCGAAGGTTTCCTTGCCGACCGCGGCGAGGTACTTTCCGTTTTCCATTTTCTGTACTTGAACCCAGTTGTTCGCTGTATCCGCCACAGGCTTGCGCATCCAGCCTGCCGGAAGTTGGACCTCAGGCTTTTCGGGCGGCACGTGATGGATGAGGATGATGACCGTGTTTTCAGATTGGTTAACGTCCTTGAGACTGAGATCAAAATCGATTGAGTCTTCCCCGATTAGGACGTAGCTGCCATCTGCCCATGAGTTGGGCGCTCAACCACACCAACTACGGTACGCCCAATCGCTTCGTGAACGAGCCGCAGTTTGGGACCATCACCATGGCCATGCACCCAGGCCGCGAAGCCCAGTTCAGCGCGCGATTGACTTTCTAATACGTAGCCGCCGAACCTCCCCTGTAAGTCTTCCCAGTGTTTACCGGCGAGTCAGCAGGGGCGAGCCGAAGGATCACTTCCCGGGCTTCACCAGCGCTTGATAGACCACGGGCTGGCTCAACGCTTCCACATTGGGCTCACCCGGGCCGATCCTTCGCTGGGTCATGCCCACAAAGATTAGATCATTCGTGGGATCGACCCAGAACCAGGTG
This sequence comes from uncultured Acidobacteriota bacterium, assembly GCA_963838915.1. Lineage (GTDB taxonomy): Bacteria > Acidobacteriota > Terriglobia > UBA7540 > UBA7540 > CAVROP01. Next base: position 6,388 of record CAWIUZ010000294.1, on the reverse strand, counting down.
TCCGCCGCTCCGAGCCAGAAGAAAGTGCCTTTACCCACCACTTCGTCGGCCTCGCGCGGGTCCGTGTAGACCGCGCAATCGTAGCCCCACCCCAAGCCGGGCCGCATGATCTCCGGACCAACTGAGAACTTCCCCGTCATGAGGTTGGGGGCGAGATGGTTGGTGGTCATGAGCTCGACCGTGGCTGGCGCCAGGATGCGTACGCCGTCCAACTCGCCGCCATCGAGAAGCATCTGGGCGAAGCGCAGATAGTCCTCGGCGGTTGAAACCATTCCACCCCCGCCCCAGGGCATCGATGGCTGCGTGGCATAATCGTCGGTGGCTACGGTGGGCGCCTGGTTCAATACCAGCTCGCCGTTCGGGCCCGATGCATAGAGCGTGGCAAAGCGGTTGCGCTTTTCCGTGGGAACGAAAAAGCCGCTGTCCTTCATGCCCAGGGGACCGAAAATGCGCTGTTGCATAAAATCGGGCAGCGACTGGCCCGATAGTTTTTCCACAATGTAGCCCTGGATATCCATGGACGCGCTGTAGACCCAGCGAGTTCCCGGCTGGTAGAGCAACGGGATCTTCGCCAGCTTGTCGATCATTTCTTGCAGTGATTTGGATTGCCACACGTGCTCGTCCAAGTACATCTTATCGACCACCGTGTTGCCGAAGAACCCGTAAGTGAAGCCCGCCGTGTGGGTCATCAGCTCGCGCATCGTAGGGGGGTGGACGGGGTCTTCCAGAATCATCTTGCCGCTCTCGTCCACACCCTTGAATACTTTCAGATGGGCGAATTCGGGAATGTACTTCGAGACCGGATCCAACGGATACCATTTACCTTGTTCATAGAGGATCATCATGGCAACGCCGGTGACCGGCTTGGTCATGGAGAAGATGCGGAAGGTCGTGTCCCGCGTCATGGGCGCGCCGCTTGCGATGTCCTTCTTCCCGTAGGTCCTTTCCTCCACCACTTTGCCGTGGCGCGCCAAAATGGTGACGATGCCGGCAAGCTGCTTCTCGTCCACTTCCTGCTGCATTACGGCGTGGAGCCGCTCGAGTCGCTCGGACGAGAACCCAAACGCCTCCGGCTTATTCCCGGCAAGCTCGGGAGTCTTGCTGCTCGCTTGCTGAGCCTGGATTCGATCTGCGCCAGCCACTAACAGCAATCCGGCGAGCAGCGATGGAGCAAAAAGCAAGATATGTGAGTTTCTCATCGTGCTAGTCCTGTTGGATTTATCGAGTGAGCTAAGTTTACCGTATCAACGAGCAGATTGCACCTGAATCGCATGCTTGGAAGAAACCTCGCCACCTACTGAGGGTTACATAATATGGTGACGAACCGACCCCCTCACCTGGCGCTGCGCGCCACCCTCTCCCCCAAGGGGGCGAGGGCATAAACCCGGGTTATTCCTCCCCTCGCCCCCTTGGGAAAGAGGGGCGGGGGAGTGAGGGGGTATGTCACTTAATTCTGCAATCCTCAGTTCTCCCTCGTCCGCTGGGACGCCGAGTCCGGCTTCGTATGGAGCACCCTCAAGACGTAGAGGCCGAGGGCATGAACAAAGCCGGATTTCGTAACCCCACGCCAGCAAGCTAACCTGATGTGCTAATATGCAGCGAACAAAACGGCGCGCTCTGCGCGGCGAGGGAGGGATCGGAAGAGATGCCTTACTCATGCGTCATGCGGCAGTGGCTGGTGCGGATGGGCACGGCGGCCGCCTTGTGCACGGTTCTTTGGGGCGCGGCTGGAGCGGCGCAGCAATGGGTCTCTGCGGCGGGCCGGCCCGGCGTTTGCGAGGTGCGTGCCTTCGGGGCGGCTGGCGACGGCAAGCGGTTGGATAGCTCTGCCATCAATGCCGCGATCCGCTGGTGCGCCAAAGGGGGCGGAGGGACGGTGGAATTCGCCCCCGGAACTTACCTGAGCGGCACGATCGAGATGCTCAGCAATGTTTCGCTGCACCTCGAGGCGGGTGCGACGATACTGGGCAGCCCGAAGGTCCAAGACTACCGCTCTATCAGCCGGTCTTCGGAGGGCCGGGCCACGGCGCTAATCGTGGCGGAGGATGCGCACGACATCGGCATCACCGGCCCGGGCGCGATCGATGGCAATGGCCGCGCCTTCATTTGCGAACCGCGCCAGCCGCACCCCCCGGGGCCTTTTCAGGACTTCGCGGCCACCCGCCAGGGTGCGGCGGCGTGGGAGCGGGTGGGAGAAAACCGGGAAGGCCCCGTGCGCATGCTCGACCGGCCGGGAGTGCTGGTGCTGTTCGTGCAGTGCCGGGACGTGGTGCTGCGCGACCTGACGGTGCTCGATGCACCAAATTGGTGCATCCACTTGGCGTGCTGCAATCGCGCCCTGCTGACCGCATTGAACGTCCGCTGCAGCCTGCTGGTGCCCAACGCCGACGCCTTGGATGTGGCGGGCTCCCAGAATGTGCGGATTTCGGATTCTTATCTCGAGGCGGGCGATGACGGCATCGCCGTGAGCCCCTGCGCGGACGGGTATTGCCGGACGACTGCCGAGAATATCACCGTGAACAACTGCGTGATCGTCAGCCGCTCGGCCGGCGTGCGGCTGGGATGGGCGGCGCGCGACATTCGCAACCTTACCTTTTCGAACCTGGTGATCCGCGACAGCAACCGCGGCATTTGCATCCAGGTGCGCGCCGGCGAGACCATCGAGAATGTCTTGTTTTCGAACTTGCTGATTGAAACGCGATTGATAAATGGGTTGTGGTGGGGGCTGGGCGAGCCGGTGCACATTTCGGTGGTCCGATACGACCCGGCGGCTCAAGCAGATTCGGAACCCAAAGGCCCGCTGGGGCAAGTGCGCAACGTGCGCTTCGTCAACGTGACCGCTTCGAGCCAGGCGCCTGTGGTGCTGTATGCGGAGGAACCGGGGAGAATCCGCGACATCCTCTTCCGCGATTTCCGGCAGACGATCCGGGAGAGCGCGCTCAGCGCCGCCATGGGCGGAAACCTGGATCTGCGTCCCACCACGCCGCAGAGGCTCGGCATCTGGAAGTACGATCTGGGCGCCTTCACCGCGCACGGGGTGGATAACGTTGAACTGCACGGCTTCGGGCTCGAGTGGCAGGGCGCGATTCCGGATTATTACACCGGCGGAATCAAGGTGGATGCGTTTAAGAACCTCGATATTGAGGATTTTGTGGGACGCGGGCCGCGCGACGAGACGCCGGCCATCGTCTTGCGCGATGGCCAGGACGCGGCGGTGACGAACTCGAGGCCCACGGCGGGGAGGCTGGTGATGATGGAACGAGTGGTAAGGGGAAGGGCTGAGTAGCAAACGACTATCAACCAACCCTGGCCCCTCCTCAACGAGGGAGAGCAGCTCACCTTTCACACCCGACCCTTCGTGTTGTGCGGACTACCTCTCCCCCAGCCACCCAATTCACAATTGATCCACGCCCGCCACAGTGGCAAGTTCTTCTTGCACGTCACCGCTCATCCGGACTTTGGCTTGCCGAGAGTTCATTCTGGACCACTCGAGACTCCTCGCAATTAGGTTATTCCGCTACGCTCCACTAAGAAAAAGGTTCCGTCCCTCGACGAGAGCCTTAAGCTTCCGGTCAGCCACGCTCCGGTGCAGCATCCACAGCCCGCAGTCGGGATGAACGTATCTGAGTCTGCCTTCGCCCACGACCTCGACAATCCGCTCGATTCGTTGCGCGATGAGGTCCGGTTGCTCCACTTCATTGTCCTTAACGTCCACGACTCCAACTCCTAAACCGACCCTCGGGTCGAGATCACGGAGGACTGGCAGTTCGTCATATCCCCGGCGCGCAAATTCGAGCACCACGTGGTCTGCACGCAAGAGATTAAGAAAAGGAAGCAGGTCCCGCCAGAAACCCTTTTGAATGGTTTGCCCGCCATAATTCCCAAAGCAGACGTGGACTGCCTTTTCCGTTCGAATTCCCTTCAGGGCATGGTTGATGGCTGCGGCGGCCCAGTCGCTCTCCTCCGGATGGCCGCTGATGTTCGCTTCGTCAAGCTGGACGACAGCGGCGCCGATCGCTTCAAGCTGCCGCCTGAGGACCTCTGCAATGTCCATGGCAAGATCCGCAGCGCTCGCGCCATGCGTGCTCGTCAGCACCTTGGCGAGCATGTGCGGCCCCGTGCAGGTAAATTTGAGCGGCCTCGTCGTCAGGGCCTGCGCGAACTGGAAATCCGCAAGCAGGCTGAGCGTGCCCTCTCCGATCCTTCCCTCTACGAAGCCTGCCGGCATGGACCGGTAGTCCAACCCCCGATCAGACCGGAACTTCTCAAGATCGAACCTAGTGAAGCGGGTCCGAATCCCTTCCATCCGCGAAACGAAATAGTCAATCATCCCATTGGTCTCGGGATGGCTGGGATCGAAACGCTGCAGTTCGCCGTCAGAAATCACGTCGAGTCCGGCGAGCTCCTGGGTCTTGAGCACGGTCATGACCGCGTCGCGCAGAACTACGCGCGAGGTGTTACCCACTAACCAGGTGGGAACCGGATAGCTTCCAACCACTGTCGTCAATATTTCTGTGGGCATGAATCACTCCTGGTCGGACCTACAACCCCGCACAAGATATTGTGCCACTCCTTTGAGGTGGTTTCACCAATGCTTTCGTGAAACCAATGAGCCCTCAAAATTGGCGTGTGGTACATGGTAGAATAACGCGGCGGAGCGAAGCAGGGCACAAAGCCTGATCGAACCTCTGCTGTCGCTGAAGTTGGGAAACACTGATTGGATCCAATGCAACGGCGCGAATTCTTGACCCTCTTGATGGCCGCGGGAGCGATACGCTCGAGTGGGGAAGCCCTAGCCTCACCCATCCACTTCACTTACCGTCCGATTGATTTCCAGCTCGATAGCTCGGAAACGCCGGAGCGGCACGCTCCGGAAACGATGGCCGGCGGGGTTGGCCTGTTTGATTACAACAACGACGGCCATCTCGACCTTTTTTTTGCGAATGGGGCTGACATTCATTCCCTGATCAAAACTTCGCCCAAATATTCGAATCGGCTCTTCGAAAACGATGGCAAAGGGAATTTCAGGGACGTTACCGAGAAAGCGGGGCTTACCGGCGCCGGCTTCTCGAACGGCGTCGCCGTTGGCGATTACGACAACGACGGCCATCTGGACCTGTTTGTCGGCGGCGTCCACGCGAACCATCTCTATCACAATAACGGTGACGGTACATTCACGGATGTCACGGAGAAAGCGGGGCTGGTCACCCGCGATGCAGAGTTTGGTCCGCTATGGTCAGTGGGCGGAACCTGGCTCGATGTCAACAACGACGGCTTGCTCGATTTGTTCGTCCTCAACTACCTCGCTTGGGATGTCACGACCGAGCCCCCGTGCTATATTCAGCCCGGCGTCCGCGACTATTGCCATCCAAAGGTTTACAAGACGACACCCAACCAACTCTTCCTCAACAACGGCGACGGAACGTTCCGCGACGCTTCCGCGGAATGGGGACTTCGCGCGCATCCGGGAAAAGGCATGGGCGTGGGCGTGGCGGATTACGATCTCGATGGCTGGGTGGATTTGTTCGTGACGAACGACACGATGGTTAACTTTCTGTTCCATAACAAGGGCGGCGGAAAATTCGAGGAGGTGGCTTTCGAAAGGGGCGTCGCACTGACGGAGAACGGCCAATTCATCTCGGGGATGGGCGTAGACTTCCGTGATATTGATAACGACGGCTTGCCGGATATCGCTTTCGCGGCACTCAATTATCAAACTTTTCCGCTGTTCCGCAATCTAGGCGGCGGCGTGTTCGACGACGTGACGGTTTCGAGCGGCATGGCAAGCCTGAGCCTGCCGATGGCGGGTTATTCGCCGATGCTCGCCGATTTCGACAACGACGGTTGGAAGGACTTGTTCGTCACGCGAGGACACGTCGAGGGGGTCTCACGGCCCGATATGCCGAGGGACCAGCACAATACTGTGTTCCAGAATCTGGGGGGATTCAAATTCCGGGCGCTCACTGCGGAAGCTGGCCTTGCCGCCGAGGCGCCCAAACGGTACCGTGGATCGGCGGTGGGTGATCTCAACGGCGATGGAAAGCTCGACGTCGTGACGAGCGCTATCAGCGCGCCGGCGGAAATCTGGATCAACGACAGCCCCGGCGAGAATCACTGGCTGGCTTTCAAGCTGGAAGGAACCAAAAGCAATCGCGACGGCATCGGCGCAAGAATCAAAGTCGTGGCAGGCCAATTGACGCAGTACGATCATGTTGCTTTTACGAGGGGATACGCGTCATCGAGCGCTGGACCGACTCATTTCGGTTTGGGTCCCCACAAAACGGCAGATCGCGTAGAAATTCGCTGGCCTTCCGGGATTGTGCAGGAACTGAACAATGTCGCCGCCGACCGTTACGTAACGATTGTCGAAGGTGCCGGGTTCAAATAG
>CAWIUZ010000293.1:0-5011 GCA_963838915.1 uncultured Acidobacteriota bacterium | reverse complement strand
GAAGCAGGGCGATGGACTGGTGAAATATGGAAAGAACCGGCGTGTCCACTTGGGTCTGGGGGTCGATCACGTTCACTAAGGAGTAGCCTAATTGGAATCCCAGGATCTCCCGGCCAATTGCGCTCCCTCGATAACGAAAGTCAGCGTTAGGCCGAGCAGCAGGCCCACAATAACCTCGCCACCGACGACTCTGCACCAGTCAAGGTTGGCGAGATCGATCGAGCGAGGCGCATAGACGGGATAGAGCAGCGCGGTCAGAGCTACCGTCAGTCCGAGTTTGACGCGCGCTGGGATGCCCAAGCCCCCGAAGAACGGGGCGAAAACCATCAGCATGCCGACGCGCACACCGACAAAGACCGCTTGGGCAATCACCTGTTCCAATCCTGCACCCATTCTCTCGCCTCCCTCACTGTTATTCCCGCTGGTCGTGCGCCTTCAGGGCGCGTTTCCACATTAAAACCAGGGGCAGCGTCGCCCCCGCGAATGCGCGTATCGTGGATTCCCCGCCTGCGCGCGAATGATGTGACGCCCGGACTGATCGCTCTGCTTTAGCCACCCATGCGTTCCTTTTTCATCCCAAGAAACGGCGGAAATCGGTTAAGACTTCCAGCGTGAACTCCGTCGCGATTCGCAGAGACCAAGGGAGAAGCAGAAACGTAGCGAGTGCCACAGCAAACAATCTGGGTACGGTGGACAGGGTCATGTCCTGGACGGAAGTCATCGCTTGGAGCAGGCTGACGAGCAGCCCCACAACCGTCGCCACCACCAGGATTGGAGCACTCAGCAGGAACGCGGTCTCCATGGTCCTACGTGCGAGTTCAACTGCCATCCCCGTAAACATGGTCACTCCTCAGGAGAAACTCTTCATCAAAGACCCCACTACCAGGTTCCAGCCGTCGACCATCACGAAGAGCAGGATTTTGAGCGGAGTCGAGATCATTACCGGAGGTAACTGGAGCATTCCAACTGAAGTGGTGACGGACGCCACGACCAGGTCGATGACCAGGAAGGGCAGGAACAACACCATTCCGATTTGAAACCCCGCTTTCAGCTCCGAGAGAATGTAGGCCGGTGCGACCACGCGGATGGGAAGGTCTTCCGGTTGACGCGGGCGAGGTATCTTGCCCAGCTCGACAAACAGTGCCAGATCTTTCTCGCGCGCGAACTTGAGCATAAATTGCCGCACTGGATTGGCGCCGAGTTCCACGGCCTGAAGTGCATCTATGGTTCCCTTCTGGAGCGGAACTGCGGCAACCTTGTAAACTTCCAGGACCACGGGCTGGATGATGAAATACGTCAGGAAGAGGGAGAGACCAATGAGCGTCTGGTTTGTGGGTGTGGTCTGGGTGCCCAACGCCTGGCGAAGAAAGTGAAAGACCACCAGCAGCCTCACGAAGGGCGTCATCGCCAGCAGAATCGCGGGCAGCAGCGTCAGAAGGGTGAGCAGGATGAGGATCGTCCAGGGAGCGGAGTGCCCCACGCTTTCAAGGCCCGGTATGCCCAGACCCTTTGGCTGTTGGGGAAGAGGCGCGCCCAACGCTTTGGCGCTCAACGTTCCAGTCACCATCACGGTCATGAGGCCTTTCCTTAAGATCGACGTGGTTATCAACTTTCCCCCGAGATCCATAAACTTAAACGCCTGCTTACTCTGCGGCGTCGTGGCTGTCCTTCGCCTCTGGTCCGTTCAGTTTGGCCAAAAGAGCGATCGAGTTTCCCGTGCCGCCAACCAAGAATTCCTGCTGCTGGAATTGCACGACCGCCAGGAATCTCTTTTCGCCGAGCGAGAGAGTTTCCGACAGTCGCAAGCGGCGCGCCGAGCGGCGTCGATCGAGGCTCTTCCGGACTCGCGTCGCGAGGACGGTGAGCATGCTGCCCACAGCGGACCAAAAACTCTCACCAACGGCTTCACTCATACTGCCCTCTCCCTATGCGGAGATCCTTCCATCCCGCGGCGGGGTGCGGCCGCGCTATCGCGGAGGGTCATCTGTTCCGCAACCGCGCCGCAAGATTTGACGCGGGCGAAACAAAGGGATCAGCGCTTGAAATCGCGTGGGACGCTTTCGCAACCTCAGCTTCAAGAGACAAGTTCCGTCAGCCGAATGGCCAACGTCTCTTCCACCACGTCAAATTCTCCCCAAGCGATCAGTTCTCCATTCACGATTACCGGGACGTGAGATCCTTCCTCATAGTGGGTATCCAGGATGGCGCCCGGCCCCAGGTCAAGGAGTTGCCTGACGGTAAAATGCTGGATCGGGATCTCAACGCTCAGCCTGCACAGGAGTCCCTTCACGTGATTCCAGGCACCCTCGGCGCCGGTTGACTGGTCGGCAACAGCTTCGGTGCGGCTCAGTTCCATGGTCTTCACCGTTGAACGAGGAACTCAGTGAAGTAAATCTCACGAACACCGAGTTCCGGCGCCCGCTCGCGATGGGCGGTGGCCGACCGCTCCTTGAGGGTTGCATTTCCATTGGGAGACACCAGGGCCTCGGCATTGCAGGTGGCTGAAATCGACAAGATGGTGTCGCGGGTGCGCGCAGGCGACATGGCTGCTTGGGCTGGGTGTCCGTGCTCGTCCGCCTCCCGGTCGAGTCCGAGTTCAATTCCCACTCGAAGGAAGCAATCCCCCTCCGCGTCCGACAGATTCGCCGCAAACGGATCGAGGTGCATTACGCATTTCCCCTGAGGCTCTGCCTTGGCCTTGTTTTGCGCCCCCGATGCCGAGCGATGAAACAAAGAGCACGCCGCGGCGGTTCCCAAGACAATAACCAACGCTGCCACAACCACTACCGTGCGCCACTTGTTGCCGGGCGCTTGACCTGCTGTCACGTCCTGATTAGGCGTCTCATCCATGGCGAGATACTAGGGAGCAAGTGGACAGCCAAAAACTCTCAAGCTTCGGCGGAAGGTGCGGCGCGCGCCAGCGGCGCCGGGAAGTGGTTGCCTATTCAAGGAGTTTTCTGGACGCCTAGCGACGAGTTTATCTGCGGCTGTTCAGCAGATTGTTTCGTTTTTAATCTGCTATTAGAAAAGGCTAATGGAATGATTCTTCAGAACCCGCCTGGGGTTCACTCTTTGCGTTGGCGCTGCAAACTGTGAACCCCAGAGAAGCACGCTACGAGCTCTTACAATCCGTGTCGATAATCCGCTACAAGCATTATGGCTGCATCGTGAGCACATAATTGAGCATCTGATCGTCGGTCGAGATGGCGCGTGCGTTGGATTGGTAATCACGTTCCGACACGATCAGGTCCGACAGCGTGGTGGTCATGTCGACATTCGAGGCTTCGAGCGACTGACCGACAATCGTACCGCGTGGTCAGGATCAGATCTACCCAGACGCTGGGGATCCCCGGCAGCGAGTGTTGCGAGGAACGTGTTGGATTCGTTGAGCTGCAACCCTTGCGTGTTTTGGAAAGTTGCCAATGGCCGCCCTGCATGGCGCTGGAGACGTTGGACTGACCGGCCACCTGTGTGATGTTGGGCGAGTTTGTGGTCGGGCTAAAAAGTTGCCAGGTGAGGCTTAAGTTCTTGGCACCGTCCGTCAGCCCTGTAACATTGATGCCGGTCACATTGGCGCTCGGTGAGGTCAAGTTTCCGCTGGCATCAGACTGCAATGTGCCGGTACCGACCGACACAGGAGAGCCGGTTTGCCCTACGTCCGCAGCCGGGATGGCGATGTTATAGCTCCACGTGTTAGAGGCGGCCTTGGTGAAGGTGATAGTGTGGCTGTTGCCAAGTGAGTCATAGACGACCACGGGCTCCGAGAAGGTGCTACCCACGGTAGCGCTCGAAGTTCCCGTAGTGCCGCCTGTCAAAGTGCTTGCGCCGAATGAGCCCCAAGTTGACGTGGTCGCGGTACTGTTGCCGTCCGTCCCTGACTGGGACGCCGTTAACGTCAAAGTTGATCCGCTTGCGGTTGCGCTCAGCTCGAGAATCGCCGGTGCAGTTTATCCAGTCGTTGCCGGCTGCCCCGGTGCCGTTGATTGCGTGGGCCAGGTTGGTGAGGGTATTGGCCGCCGAGGTTGGATCGATTTGAACTTCGTCCGGCGTAGAGCTGTCGAGCGTGCTTTCGAAAGTATAGGTCGTGCCGCCGATGGTGACGGTTTGGCCTGCGGTGGCATTTGCCGTCGTTGTGAGCGTGCCCGGTGGCGGCGGTGCCGCTGCCCGATCCCCGCTGTCCCTCCTGAAAGCGTTGTTCCGCCAAAGGTACCCCACGTAGCCGTCGTGGCGATGCTGTCGCCTGCGGTTCCCGACTGGGCGGCTGTTAACGTCAGAGTGCCGGTTCCACGGTACAGTGACGGAAGTGTTGGCGGTCGGTTCCGTGGTGTAATTTGTGCCTGCTGCGCCGGTGCCGTTGATTGCGTCGGCCAAGTTGGTAAGGGTATCGGCCGCAGAGGTTGGATGGATTTGAACCTGGTCGCGGAGCACTGCCGAGCGTGGTTTCGAAAGTGGTACGGTTGTGCCTCTAATGATGACGGTTTCGCCGGCGTGTTAGGATGGTTCAGCCGGGAGATCTTGGGTGGAAAGTTCTGCCGAGTCTTCAGGCGACTACTGACCTTCAGCAGGAGTTTGAAAACGAATGAGGAACGTGTCGGTTGCCAAGCTGTTGTTCGCGGCGCGCCTGAGCGCGTCGATAGGCGGCAAGTTGGCGTTCGCCAGGCCGTAATCACCTCCAGGTTCTGTCGCGCTTCCCGGTATTCGGCCAGTTGCCCTTCGCGTTGCCGGCTCAGACTCTCGACCAGTTGGGCAAGCGCCTTGATTCGCTTGAGGCGTGAGGCGGAACAGATCACCTGAAATTGAACTTCGGCTCCCGTCATTCCCCGCTTTAGGCTTTTGGACAGAGATCCGGCCTCTTCGATCTGCCCCTGCTTCAGAGCGGCGAGCTGCTTCAGAGCGGCGAATAGTTGAAGTGTGACGACGGCGAGACGCTGCCCCTCGCGCCGTTCATAAATGGCGCGCAGACGTTGAAGCGCCTTCAGAGGAAAACGAAATGCCATAATGGAACCCTCTA
>CAWIUZ010000292.1:0-13341 GCA_963838915.1 uncultured Acidobacteriota bacterium | reverse complement strand
TCCTGCCCCTGTTTGCGGACTCTACCCGCTTCCTGGAGCTGGTGGACTACCTTTACGAGCACCCGGAGGCGAAAAGCCGGGACGAGGTCGTGCTGATTGACGGCCGGACCTTGGACCGGTACTCGGCGCCGCTGGTGGACTCGCGAGGTGTCTACCGGGCGCGAGTTTGGTACTTTCGAGACATGACGGAGCGCAAGCGAGCCGAAGAGCGTCTCCGCAAGCTCTCGCGCGCCGTCGAGCAGAGCCCCGCGGCGGTGGTCATCACCGATGTGCACGGCACCATCGAGTATGTCAATCCCAGGTTCACTCAGGTCACGGGCTATACCGCGGCAGAGGTCAAGCGTCAAAACCCGCGCCTTCTGAAGTCGGGGATGCAATCTCCCGCCGTTTATGAAGAACTCTGGAAAACGATCCTCGCCGGGGGAGAATGGCGCGGGGAATTTGCCAACAAGAAAAAGAGCGGAGAGATCTATTGGGAATCCGCTTCGATTGTCCCGATCCGAGACTCGGCAGGGGCCATCACCCACTTCCTTGGGGTGAAAGAAGACATTACGGAGCGAAAGGCGGCCGAGGAGGAGTTGCGCAGGGCCAAGGAAGCTGCGGAGGCTGCCAACCGCGCCAAGAGCCAGTTTCTGGCCAACATGAGTCATGAGATCCGAACCCCGATGAATGGTGTGATTGGGATGGCGGGCTTGCTGCTCGAGACCGAACTGTCGCCCGAGCAAAGACGCTACGCGGAGATTGTGCGCTCCAGTGGGGAGGCTTTGCTGACCGTGATCAACGAGATTCTGGACTTCTCCAGAATCGAGGCGCGCAAGCTGAACCTGGAGTGCGCTGACTTCGATTTGCGCAGCGTGCTCGAGTACGCTGCGGCCCTGCTGGCGATCAGAGACGTCTGAAAAGAAGTTGGAGTTGATCTTCGAAGTGGCGCCGGGAACTCCCTGCCTTCTGCGGGGCGATGCCGGCAGGCTGCGCCAGGTTCTCGTGAATTTGCTGGGAAATGCCGTGAAATTCACTCACCAGGGTGAGGTCGCGGTCACGGTGCGGGAGGATTCGGAGGACGAGCATAAGGCTACGCTGCACTTCACGGTGCGCGATACGGGGATCGGTTTCCGTCAGGAGCAAGCCTCCGTTCTGTTCGAGCCCTTTGTCCAGGCGGATGGCTCAAAAACCCGCCGCTATGGCGGTACAGGTCTGGGCCTGACAATTTCCAAACAACTGGTCGAGATGATGGGCGGCCAGATCGGCGTCGAGAGTCAAGAGGGCAAGGGCGCGACCTTCTGGTTCACCGCCAGGTTTGAGAAGCAACCTGCGGCGAGCGTCGACTCGACGGAGTTGCAGCCGAACTTGAGAGACGTTCGAGTCTTAGTGGTCGATGACAATGCTACGAGTCGCCGTCTGCTCTGCACGGTTTTGCGCTCCTGGGGTTGCCGGCCCGAGGAGAGTGGAACTGCCGACGGCGCCCTGGCAGTTCTGCGCCAGGCTGCCCAGACTTCTGACCCTTTCCGGATAGCAATCTTGGATATGGATTTGCCCGGCAAGGACGGACTGGAACTGGGGCTCCAGATTGCGTTTGACCGGCAACTCGAACCCACGGCGCTTTATTTGATGACCGGCTTCGGCCGGTCTGTCGATGACGCTCGCCTTCAGTCGACGGGGTTCGCAGGCCAGATCGCAAAACCGATTTGGGAGCGCAAGCTGCTCGAAACGTTGCTGGCAGCAGGCAATCAAGGGCGCATCGAAGAGGGCGCCGGTGGGAGCATTTCACGAAGCGCTCTTCCGCGTGCAGGAGCAGAGCCGAAGCCCCGAATTCTGGTGGCCGAGGATAACCCGACTAACCGGGAAGTCGCCGGGATGGTGTTAAAGAAACTCGGTTTGAATCCCGACCTCGTTGCCAATGGAGTGGAAGCACTTCGGGCGCTCGAGGAGCGCGACTACGACTTGTTGCTGCTGGACTGCGAGATGCCTGAGATGGACGGTTACGAGACGGCCCGGCGCATCCGTGATCCGCGCACCGGCGTGCGAAATCCCCTGATCCCGATTATAGCGCTGACGGCGGACGCCATAGCCGGAGATCGTGAGAAATGCCTTCAGGAAGGCATGAATGACTACATTGCCAAACCGGTAGAACCGCGCCACTTGGCGGAGGTCCTGGGGAAATGGTTGGGGGCGGCCGGCGCGCAAATTGGCAGGCAACCCCCTGGAGCGGCTCCAACTGCGCAAGACGTCTTCCGCCCGGACGCCCTGCTGGCCCGGCTCTCGGGAGACAGAGAGCTCGCCAGAAAAGTTGTGGCGGGTTTTTTGAGCCGGCTTCCGCAGCAGGTCAAGACGTTGTGGCTGAGCGTGGAGAAGCGGGACGCCCAGAGCACCAGCTTGCAGGCGCACGCCCTGAAAGGGGCCGCGGCGACGGTTGCGGCGGAATCCCTCCGCGCCGCCTGCTGCGAACTCCAGGACAGGGCGAAAGCAGGGGACTTCGCGGGCGCCCTGGCTCTACTTTCCAAACTGGAAGAAGAAGCGAATCTGCTCACCACCGCCGTGAGGCAGTCGGGGTGGGCGTAGATGAGCTTGCTCAGGGAGTTGTCGAGATGCATACACTCATTGTAGAAGACGATTTTACCAGCCGCTTGCTGTTGCAAACGCTGCTCAGCCGTTACGGCGAATGCCATCTCGCCGTGAATGGCCGGGAAGCGGTCGACGCTTTCCGCCGCGCACTGGAAAGCGGGCAGCCCTACGATCTGATCTGCATGGACATCATGATGCCGGAAATGGACGGCCAGTCGGCCGTCAAGGAGATCCGAGCCTGCGAAGAGGCGAGGGGCATGATGTCTACCGAGGGCGTCAAGATCATCATGACCACGGCGCTGGACGATGTGAAGAATGTGGTTGAGTCGTTCAGGCTGCTGTGCGATGCCTACGTCTTCAAGCCGATCGATACGGGGAATCTGCTCGACCACCTCAGATTTCTCCGGCTGATTGTGTGAGCTAAGCTTGCCGGAGATGAGGCTTCGTCGGCGTGGCGCCCGGAAGCGCCTGGCACCCGGGCTTGCTCGTCCGCCTCCAGATTCCCCGGGAACTTGGTGCTGTCTCAATTTGAAAGTAGCGCCGACCTTCAGAGCCTGCCTTGAGCGCAGACTTCATGATCCTTCGGCTCACCACTGGTCATGAAAATGCCCTCTCCCCCTTGGGGGAGAGGTGGCCTGCGACGGCGCTTTCATCAGCCGGCGCGGGCCGGGTGAGGGGGTCCGGGTCCGCTATTTTCATGGCAGCGAAGGGTCGGCAAATGCCCCGGCAGGTCGGCGCGCTACGAATCGATTCAGGACAGGACGCAGAACCCTTCAAGTTTCAGGTTTAACCGTCCGATTAGCTAAGAGTGAGCAAGGTGTATGAGCCCCGCGCCTTGCGGAGGTATTCCAGCGAGGAGACTACCGTCCGACGAGTCTGCTCCAGGAGTGAACGAGGATGCCGGTGTCCTGTGATGAACGTGAAGCGTTGTCCCTTATCCACTTCGAGGGCGACGTGAACATCAGCTCTGCCGCGGAATTGAAGCAGCTTCTGCTCCGAGCGCTGGCGCACGGCAAAGAAATCCATGTCGATCTGGGTTGCGTAACGGAAGTGGACATCACCGCCCTGCAACTTCTCTGGGCCGCTGAGCGCGAAGCGAAAGGAGCGGGGGTGGGATTCAGCCTTGTAGGGCAGTGGCCCGACGAAGTTGCCGTCAGTTTGGCTGCCGCAGGCTTTGAGAGCTTTCCGCTTCCCGCCAAACCAACTTTGAGTCAAACCAGTGAGTGAACCTTCCGACGACCGACAGCTCGATAAGTACAAGCAAGCCTTCCAGGAAGAGGCGCGCGAGGTCCTGGTCGAACTGGAATCGGCTCTGCTGGAGCTGAACGAGAGCCGGACCGACAGGGAACTGGTGAGCCGCGTCTTCCGGGCTCTACACACGATCAAAGGCTCCGGTGGCATGTTCGGCTATGACGAACTGGCGGCTTTCGCTCATCAACTGGAAACAGCCTTCGATGAAGTCCGCGCCGGACGCCTGGAGGTCACCGCAGAGCTGCTCGACGTGGCCTTGACGGCGCGCGACCAGATTAAGTCCATGTTAGAGGAAGCTGCCGGCGGGGCGCCCGCGGACCGGACCGTCGCCGCCGCGATTCTGGCGAAGCTCCATACGTTGACCGGCTTGGCCGAATCGCCCTCTGGCGGGAAAGCCGCTTCTGCGCCGCAGCCTCCGAAAGCAGTGGCTGGTGCCGTGAGCGCCTGGAAGATCCACTTTTGCCCTGGCCCCGAGCTTTTGCGAAACGGCGCCAATCCGCTGCTGCTGTTAGGCGAATTGAGGCAGTTGGGGGATTTGCACTCGACCGCCAGCATGGCGGCAGTCCCGCGCCTCGCGGAGTTGGACCCCGAGCGCTGTTACATCAGTTGGGATATGGTGCTGGCCACAGCGGCCGGGCGTGAGGCGATCCGGGACGTCTTCATCTTTGTCGAAGACTCGAGCGAGCTGAGCGTTGAGCCTCACGTGGTCCCCGTTCCGGATGCAGAGGAGGCTCCGCCTAAGGCCGGCCAAGTGCGGCGTACCAGCTACGGACGCCGGGCTTATGACAGTCCCGATAATGCCTCGAGTATTCGTGTACCGGCCACTCGGCTCGACCAGTTCGTCAACCTGGTGGGTGAGTTGGTCACAGTGCAAGCGCGCCTCGCAGAGGTTGCCGCCCGACGCGACGATCCGGAGGTGCTGGCCGTCTCGGAGGAGATCGAACGCCTGACGGCAGCGCTTCGCGAAAACTCCATGAGCATTCGCATGTTGCCCATCCGTGGGACCTTCGAACGTTTCCGCCGTCTGGTCCACGACTTGGCGCGAGATCTGCACAAGGAAGTGGAATTGACGATTGAGGGAGGCGATACCGAGTTAGACAAGACCGTGATCGATCAATTGAACGACCCGCTTATGCATCTCATCCGCAATAGCATGGATCACGGCGTCGAGCTGCCTCGGGATCGCATCGCCGCCGGCAAGCCTGCCACGGCAACCCTCTGCCTCTCTGCTAAACATTCGGGCGCAAACGTCCTTGTCGGAGTCTCGGACGACGGGGCCGGCATCAATGCGGAAGCCGTCCGCGCCCGGGCAGTCGAAAAAGGCCTGGTGGCGGGTGATGCCCAACTGACTGAAAGCGAGATTTTGTCTTTAATCCTGTCGCCGGGTTTTTCGACCGCCAAGCAGGTCACTGATGTCTCAGGGCGAGGAGTCGGCATGGACGTGGTGCGACGCAATGTCGAGGCGCTGCGCGGAACCATTGAGATCGCGAGCAAGCCCGGCGCCGGAACCAACGTCACACTGCGCCTGCCCCTCACCATGGCGATCATCGACGGGTTGCTGGTGCGCATCGGGGAATCGTACTTCGTGATGCCGCTTGCCACCACGCTCGAGTGCGTCGAACTGACCCGTCAAGAACGTCGAGAAGGCAAACGGCAAGCACGTGGCCGACATCCGTGGCGAACTCATCCCCTATATCCGGCTCAGGGAATACTTCAACATTCATGCTGAACGTCCGGAGCGCGAACAGATTATGCTGACCGAGACCGAGGAGGGGCGCTACGGCTTTGTGGTGGATCAGGTGCTGGGGGACCATCAAACAGTCATCAAGAATCTGGGGCGGTATTACCGCCATGTTCAGGTGATTTCCGGCGCGACCATCCTCGGTAACGGATCAGTGGCATTGATCCTGGATCCCCATCGTCTCGCCCAAGACGCGATTCGAACCCATTCGGCGAGACAGCGGGCGGGGAGGATGCGGCCAGAAGGAGCGATGAACTCATGAGCTCATTGCTGAATAGCTCGGTTCGAAAGCTCTTCAGAAAACCCGGAGAGGGCGCGCTGCAGCTTGTAGCCCAGGAGATCGAGCGTCTGGCCGCCGCTGAAATCGCGAATGGCAACTTGACGGTTGTCATCCGGGAGAGGCCTCCGCAGGACAAGCTCATGCAAGCCCTAGAGTCGATGGTGAGCGGGCTGACGCGGACCGTTTCAGACATTCGTACCATAGCCAGCGAAGTGGCGACCGCCAGCCAGTCGATCAGTACGGCCTCGGCTCAGGTCTCGAACGGCGCCAGCTCTCAGGCTGCTTCCGCGGAAGAGGCTTCCGCCTCCATGGAACAAATGGTCTCCAACATCAAGCAAAATGCCGATAACGCTCAGCAGACCGAGAAGATTGCCAGCAAGTCGGCGAAGGACGCGGGGGAAAGCGGTGAGTCGGTGGCGAAAGCGGTGGCGGCCATGAAAGAGATTGCCAGTAAGATCTCGATCATTGAGGAAATCGCCCGCCAGACCAACCTGCTGGCGCTCAACGCGGCCATCGAAGCGGCTCGCGCCGGCGAGCACGGCAAGGGCTTTGCCGTGGTGGCAGCGGAGGTGCGCAAGCTGGCCGAGCGTAGTCAAAAGGCGGCCGGCGAGATCAACCAGCTCTCCGGCACAACCGTGAAGGTCTCGGAGAAGGCCGGGGAGATGGTGGAGAAACTGGTGCCCGATATCCAGAAGACGGCGGAGCTGGTGCAGGAAATCAGCGCCGCCAGCAAGGAGCAGGATAGCGGCGCCGGGCAGATCAACAAGGCGCTCCAGCAGCTTGAAAGGGTCATTCAACAAAATGCCTCGGCGTCCGAAGAGATGGCTTCGACAACCGAGGAGTTGACGGGGCAGTCGGATCAGCTCGTTGGCTTGCTGGGATTCTTCCGGACCGGAGACGAAGGGAATGCCCGGGGGGTGCGACCTGGCGGCCTCAAAACCGCCAAACCGGTCCAAGCCGCGTCCCCCAGGTCTTCCAAACCGAACGGCCAAGGGGCATTGAAAGCAAAAGCCAGTTCCGGCGTTCTGCTCAACCTGGAAGAGAAGGGCGATGAGCTCGATAACCAATTCGAGCGTTACTGATTGTAGAGCAAGGCAAGGAGAAAATGAAAACGCAATGAAAGGGGAGCCAATCATGCCAGTTAAAGTTCTGAATGAAAGCCGAAAGCCGCAGGACCCGAGCGGGAGCAACCGCGGACGGGGTGGCCGCGACCGCTCAGGCGACGCGCGAAAAAGCCAGGAGTCCGAGCTGCTGCACGTTTCTCAGGAGATTATGCGCCTGGTGGATGCGTCCAAGGAGGGCCGCCTTGCTGAGCGAGGCAGGGCTGACCAATTTGATGGTGTCTACGGCGAAATCGTGCAGGGCATCAACGAAATGCTGGAACGCCATCCTGCTGCCCATTGGGGAGGGCAACCGCATCCTGGCCCAAATCTCGAGCGGGAAGATCGACGAACTGATCGCCCAGACCTACAAAGGCGATCACGAGAAGATGAAGCAAGCCGTCAATAACGTCGCCGTGGTGCTGCAAGGGCTGCAGAAGGAATTAGTGCGGCTTATCGAGGCCTCGAAGGAAGGGCAGCTCAGCGACCGCGGCAAGCCGGAGCAGTTCCAGGGGGTGTTCGCGGAAATCGTGCGGGGCGTCAATACCATGTTGGATGCGATCCTGCTGCCGATCGGGGAAGGGAACCGCATCCTGGCGCAAATCTCGAGCGGCAGGATCGACGAACTGATTGCGCAGACCTACAAAGGCGACCACGAGAAGATGAAGCAGGCGGTTAATAACGTCGCCGTGGTGCTGCAAGGGCTGCAGATGGAATTGGCGCGGCTTATCGAGGCGTCGAAGGAAGGGCAGCTCAGCGACCGCGGCAAGCCGGAGCAGTTCCAGGGGGCCTTCGCGGAGATCGTGCGGGGCGTGAACGTCATGCTGGACGCCATCCTGCTGCCGATCGGGGAAGGGAACCGCATCCTGGCGCAAATCTCGAACGGCAAGATCGACGAACTGATTGCGCAGACCTACAAAGGCGACCACGAGAAGATGAAGCTGGCGGTCAACAATGTTGCCGTGGTGCTGCAAGGGCTGCAGAAGGAATTGGTGCGCCTCACCGATGCTTCCAAGGACGGGCGGCTCTCCGAGCGGGGGAAGTCCGAGCAATTCCAAGGCGCCTATTCGGCCATTGTGCGCGGTGTGAACGGAATTCTGGACGCCGTCATCACGCCCCTCAAGGTTTCCGCACAGTACGTTGATGATATCTCAAGGGGATCCATTCCGTCCAAGATCACGGACACTTACAACGGCGATTTCAACACCATCAAGAACAATCTGAATACTCTCATCGGGGCGATGAACGACGTAACGGAGGCCGCACAGCAAATTGCGAATGGCAATCTGACCGTGACCATCCAGGAACGATCTGCGGAGGACAAGCTCATGCAGGCGCTGAGTTCCATGGTGGCGGGCCTTACGCGCACCGTATCAGACGTTCGCACCATCGCCGGCGAGGTGTCGTCGGCCAGTCAGGGGATCAGCACCGCTTCGGTTCAGGTTTCGAACGGGGCGAGCGCGCAGGCCGCTTCGGCTGAGGAAGCCTCATCGTCGATGGAAGAGATGGTCTCGAACATCAAGCAGAACGCCGATAACGCCCAACAGACCGATAAGATCGCGAACAAGTCGGCGAAAGACGCGCAGGAAAGCGGCAAGTCGGTGGCGGAAGCCGTAGCTGCCATGAAAGAGATTGCCAGTAAGATCTCGATCATCGAGGAAATCGCCCGCCAGACCAACCTGCTGGCGCTCAACGCGGCCATTGAAGCGGCTCGCGCCGGGGAACACGGCAAGGGATTTGCGGTGGTGGCGGCGGAAGTGCGCAAGCTCGCCGAGCGCAGTCAAAAGGCGGCGGGCGAGATCAACCAGCTCTCCGGCACAACCGTGAAGGTCTCGGAGAAGGCCGGGGAGATGCTGGAGAAACTGGTGCCCGACATCCAGAAGACGGCGGAGTTGGTGCAGGAAATCAGCGCCGCCTGCAAGGAGCAGGATACCGGCGCCGAGCAGATCAACAAGGCGCTCCAGCAGCTTGAAAAGGTCATTCAACAAAACGCTTCGGCGTCCGAAGAGATGGCTTCGACAACCGAGGAGTTATCCGGGCAGTCCGATCAGCTCGTTAGCGCCCTTGGATTCTTCCACATCGGCGACGAGAAACATGGTGCGGCGGGGCGACCCGCCGGCCCGAAGCCTGCCAAGCGGGCCGAAGCCGCGCCGGCCAAGCCTTCCAAGCCCAACGGCCAAGGCGCATTGAAGGCCGCCACAAAGGCCGGGGTGAACCTCGCCCTCAACGAAAAAGGCGATGACCTTGACAAGGAATTCGAGCGTTACTGACGGGATTCGGCGCGGACTGCCGCCGGTCCGCGCCGGCCTTCAGAATGCGAAAGGAGCTGATTATGAGCGTTATCGAAATAACGGAGACACGGCAGTATCTGACCTTCAAGCTGGGCAACGAGGTTTTCGCCACCGACGTCGCGAAGGTGCGGGAGGTTCTCGACTTCACGACCATCACGGCCATTCCGAGGACGCCTGAATTTATGAGCGGGGTGATCAATCTGAGGGGCAGCGTAGTCCCGGTAGTGGATTTTCGCCTCTGTTTCGGGATGTCGAAAACTGAGCGCACCCGGAACACCTGCATCGTGGTCGTGGAAGTGGTGCTGGACAATGAATCAACCGTGATCGGCGCGCTAGCCGATTCCGTGGAGGAGGTGATCGATCTCGAACCGGACCAGATTCAACCGGCGCCCAGGATCGGGACCCAGATTCGGACCGACTTCATTAAGGGGATGGGGAAGCGCGACACTCAGTTCATCATGATCCTGGATATCGATCGGGTCTTTTCGACCGACGAGTTGGCGGCGGTGCGGGCGCCGGACGGCGGCAAGTCGCTTGCTGAGGTAGCCGCTTAACGGAGGGGGGCGGAGGGAAAGCGGCCCCGTCGATCGGATGAGCCATCGTGAGGAAACGATCTCGAACGCGGATTTTGGCCGGCTTCGCCGCTTGATCTACGAACGGTCGGGCATCAACCTGAATTCTGATAAGAAGACGATGCTCGAGCTTCGCATCAAGCGGCGAATACGGAGCCTGAATCTGAACTCGTACGCCGAGTATTGTCAATTTCTGTTCGGGAGGCGCGGGCAAAAAGAGGAGGTCGTACACCTCATCGACGTTGTCACTACCAATAAGACCGATTTCTTTCGCGAGGCGGCGCATTTTGAGCTTTTGGTGCAAAGAGTTATTCCGGAGATCTGGGCGGAGCGGGAGAGCGGAGGGCAACTGCTGGTCTGGAGCGCGGCCTGCTCGACGGGAGAGGAGCCTTACACGCTGGCGATGGTGCTCGGCGAGTACGCGCTGACGCATCCCGGGTTTCGCTTCCGGATTCTGGCGACGGACGTATCTACCACCGTGCTGGCGAAGGCCAAGCTGGGGGTTTACAACCTGGAAGCGCTGCGTCCCGTTCCGCGCATCCTGCAGCGCAAGTACTTCATGCGCGGCCGCGATCCCGAATCGGAGGTGGTACGAGTTGTCCCTGAACTGCGGCGGCTGGTGGAATTTCGACGCCTGAACTTCATGGATGAGGACTTCCGCATGGCGGAGAAGGCGGATGTTATCTTCTGCCGGAATGTACTGATTTATTTCGACAGGCCAACCCAGGAGAAGATCCTGCAAAAGCTGACACGCTACCTTTCGCCGGCAGGGTACGTGTTCGTGGGGCACGCGGAAACCTTGCACGAAATGGATATCCCTTTAGTGGCGGCAGCGCCGACCCTGTATAGGAAAGCCGATGTTAGACACTGAAATTGAACTGGAGGACGTTTACCTGCAACCCGGGGAAGCTTATCTTGCCCGGAAGCCGACAATTATTCGAACCATCTTAGGCTCCTGCGTGGGGGCCACACTTTGGAGTTCGAGGCTCGGGTGCGGAGCGCTTTGTCACGCGCTGTTGCCGCGATGCCCCAGGAGCCCCCGCCACGGCTTTACACTTGCCGACGGCTATCGATACGTCGATTTCTCGATTCGCGACCTGGCGCGGCAGTTTGATGAGCTTGGGGCGCTTCGGGGGGAGGTGGAAGTCAAGTTGTTTGGCGGCTCCGATGTCCTTCCCATCGGGGGCGGAGTGGCACGGCCGGCGACCGTGGGCAGACAGAACAGTGAGGTCGCGGTAGAACTGGTAGAGGCCGAAGGCCTTCGGTTGGCGGCCTCGAGCTTGGGCGGTACGCGCGGCCGCCATATTCAATTCGACACCAGGACCGGCGAAGTGCGGTTGCGCTGGTTGTCGCGGGCGGTCCTGGACGGAAGTTGCGGGTATTGACGCTGTCGTATGCTTCGATAGAGATTTCCCGCAGCCGGGGTCAGCGAGGCGGCGCGGCAGCGCCACCTCGCTCGCGGTCTGGCAAGCGCTTCCGTGCCTAGACGATGGCTGAATGCCTGCCAGGCGAGCGCGCCGCGCCTCGATGCTGTCTTAACGTAGCAGCGGGATGCAGTTTATGAACACACGGAAAATTCGCGTCCTTATCGTGGATGATTCCGCAGTGGTTCGCCAGACCTTGAGCGAGATCCTGGCGAGCGACCCGGAAATCGAGGTCATGGCGACCGCGTCCGACCCCTTTGTGGCGGCTGAACGCCTGCGTACGGAGTCGCCGGATGTGATTACCCTGGACATTGAAATGCCGCGCATGGATGGGCTGACGTTTCTTCAGAAGATCATGACCCAGCACCCCCTTCCGGTGGTGATTTGCTCGAGCCTTGCGGAAGAGGGAGCGCAAAGCACGCTGCAGGCGCTGGAGTACGGCGCGGTGGATATCATTACCAAACCACGCTTGGGCAGCAAACAGTTCCTTGAGGAATCGCGCGTCGCGCTCTGCCAGACCGTTAAAGCGGCGGCTGGGGCGCGGCTGCGTCCCCTGGCCCCAAGCCGCAAGGTCGAGCCCAAGCTGAGCGCGGACGCCGTGCTGGGTCCTGGCACTCATGCCATGTCCGAGACGACGGAGAAAGTGGTGGCCATCGGGGCCTCGACGGGAGGAACGGAAGCGCTCAAGAGCCTGCTCGACGTTCTTCCCCCCGATGCGCCGGGAATCGTCATCGTGCAGCATATGCCGGAGCTGTTTACGCGCGCCTTTGCCAACCGGTTAGACAGTCTATGCAACATTACGGTGAAGGAGGCGGAGTCGAACGACACGGTTATCCGCGGACGTGCGCTGATTGCGCCGGGCAATCACCACATGCTCCTCAAACGGAGCGGGGCGCGTTACTACGTCGAGATCAAGGATGGCCCCCTCGTCTGCCGTCATCGCCCTTCCGTCGACGTATTATTCCGATCGGCGGCGCGCTACGCAGGCCAGAACGCGGTAGGCGTGATCCTGACAGGGATGGGTGACGACGGAGCGAATGGCCTGTTAGAGATGAAGCAGGCGGGAGCAGTGACCATCGCCCAGGACGAGGCGACCTGCGTGGTCTTCGGAATGCCCAAAGAAGCCATCAAGCGCTCCGCGGTAAGCAAGATTCTGCCCCTGCATGCGGTGGCCGGGGCAATCCTCGCCCACGCGCGCTGAGGCGGGGTGGCAGGCGTGGAATCGTCTGGACGATACGGCCGCATAACAGAGGTTTGAGATAACACGCGGAGCCCGTGGCGATGAATGGAGACCGTAAAACCGAGGTCCTCGAACTCCTGATGAGTGCCAAAGACGAACTTGTGACGCTCGAGCGCACGACTGCCGCGGAGATCACTTCGGTGGTGAACGCCTTCGAAAGCATTGCCGGTTACGCGGAGAAGATTCTGAGTTTAGCCGGCGCCATTGTGGGCTGTGTCGAAGGTGAAAGTGTAAGTTCGGTCCTGGCCAAGGTACAGACCCTGGGCGCCACGGCCAAACGCTGCATCGGAGACCGCGTGCAGGCAACCGCCAGGATTCTGGAAACGGTGTCGACGGAAGGGCGGGTTCTGAGGCAACTCTCGGAAGTCACTCGCGGCCAGGAGGCGATCGCCCTCGAGACCAGGGCTCTGAGCATTCTCACCAATGTCGAAGTGGCGCGATTGGGAGAGGAGGGCGAAGGTTTCGAGTACCTGGCGCGCGAGTTGGCGGGCTTTTCGAAATCGGTGACGGAGGATACGCACGAAATCTCATTTCATAGGGACGCGCATGCAGTAGCCGTCGAAGAAACGCGGCGCGTGCTGACGACCGAGCTGCCCCGCCTGCGCAAAGAGTTCGCCCGCATGGAAGAGGCTTTGGGTGAAGCTTTATCGGCGGTCAACCAACCCTTCAGCGCTCGGGACTGAAGGTGTTTTTGCGCCACTAACTCCGCCGCACGCACATCGTTGATATCGATCGGATCGCCTACCCGGGCGCCTTCGACACTAAAGGCGTCGCCGCCAAGATCATAAAACATGCCATTGTATCCTATGGGTGGAGCTGATGCATCGATCCAATTGAATAAGTATGAGCACATTCCCGAGACGCGCTCCGACATACTAGG
>CAWIUZ010000291.1:0-13504 GCA_963838915.1 uncultured Acidobacteriota bacterium | reverse complement strand
CATGGTGAAGGGTTGACACAACAGCAGCGCACGCTTGGCGCTCTCGGCCAGCGCGGGGCCCAATGCCGATGCCGTGGCCTCGACGAGAACCGGTTCGTGTCCCAATGAACCGTCCGGCTTGAACAGAACACGAAGCACGACATAGACTTGGAATTGGCGTCGACGCCGGGCGGCGGGCTCCAGCGGCCTGAAGATCCGCACCGCCAACGCCATCGATCTCGCTCAGCGATGCTCGAGCAGGTATCGCGCGCCCGTTGCCGGCGCCGAGATCGGCGGTGTCGTTGACCCGTTCGGCATGATGTCACGTCGCGGATGGCGCTGTTCGGCGAGTTCGGCGACCTGATCTGCGTCGAATTTCGGATGATCTTCCTCGGCGGCGTCTTTTCGATCAGTCGGCGATGCTGACCGGCTTGTATTCCGGCGGCTTCGGTTTGTCGGACTTGTCCGCCTGCTTGGTATCGGGCTTGGTATCGGTTTGGGGTTGCGGCTTGGACTTGAGTCGGTCGTGATCTCCGGCTTATTCGCGACTTTGGCGGCGAGTTGATCGACCGGCTTGGGCGTGTCGACTTTGTCGGCGAGCGGCTTTGGCTCGTCGATCTTAAGCTGCGGGGCGTTCTTGACGCCTTGCGTCAGCTTGGTGAAGTCCTGCTCGGATATGAACTGCACCGGCAGCGTCTCGACCGGCGGCGCCTCCATCGGCTGCGCCGACATTGCCACCAGGCACCCGAGCAAGGCGGCGACGTGACCGACGCACGATATCGTCATGCCAGGGTCAGGTTTCATTTCTTGTCCTGCTCAACTTCGGTGACAAGGGCGATCCGGTGGTAGCCCGCCGCCGAGATCCGTCCCATTACGCGCATCATGGTACCGTAGTCGGCCTTCTTGTCACCACGGACATAAATGAGGTTGTCGGGGTTGCCGCCACGGGCGTCGACAATCGCCTTGAGCTTGGGCATCAAATCGTCAAGCTTGATCTCGTCGTGTTGCAGGAAAATCTGGCCGTCGACGTTGACCAAATTCTACTGCGCCTGCTGCCGGTAAAGGATCCGCAACAACTGGTGTTGCTAACTATGCGCGGCCAGCACTACGGCAGCAATTGGGGCGGCAACGCAATCTCCTACCCGATGTTCCGGGACTTCCAATCGCATAACGAGGTATTCTCCGGCATGTTCTGCCGCTTCCCGACCTCGGCGAGCATGACGGCGGGAGAGCGGGCGGAGCGCGTCGACGTCGAACTCGTCTCAGGAACCTATTTCAGCGTTCTGGGCGTGCGGATGGCCCTGGGTCGCCCGTTCACGCCGGAAGAAGATCGCATTCCCGACGGCGCTCCCCTGGTGATTCTGAATTACAGCTACTGGAAGCAGCGGTTCGGGGGCGATCCGGGGATCCTGGGAAAGAAGCTGACCGTGAACAAGTACGACATGACGGTCATTGGCGTGGCGCAGGCGGGCTTTGACGGTGTGGAACTTGGATTCTCGCCCAAACTCTTTATCCCAGTGATGATGCAGCACGAATTGGTGATTGTCTCCCACGACTTTCTCACCGATCGCCGCACCCGCTGGGTGAACGCCTTTGGGCGTTTGAAGCCGGGGGTGACCGAGACGCAGGCGAAGGCGTCGCTCGCGCCGTTCATGCATTCCATGCTGGAGAATGAGGTTCGGGAGGCCGCGTTCGCGCACGCCTCCGCCTACGATCGCGAGCAGTTCCTCAAATGCTACATCGACCTGTTGCCAGGCTCGCAAGGCCGCGCGTCCTTCCGGCGCGAACTCTCCACCCCGCTCTGGGTGCTGATGGTGATTACCGGCGTGGTGCTGCTGATCACGTGCGCCAATCTCGCCAACCTCCTGCTGGCGCGTGCCAGCGGCCGGCGGAAGGAAATTGCGGTCAGGCTGGCGATGGGCGCCGGCCGGGGCCGAATTGTCAGACAGCTTTTAGCGGAAACGATCTGCCTCTCGTTGCTGGGCGCCGTTGCCGGGCTGGCGCTGGCGTTTGCGGCGGACAGGGCCCTGATGGCTATCTATTTGCCGTCTGATTCGACAGGCCTGAGTGTTTCTGCTGCGCCCGATCTTCGCATACTCGCCTTCACGCTTGCGGTCACGCTGCTGACGGGACTTTTGTTTGGCTTGGCGCCTGCGCTGAGGACCACCCGCCCGGACATTTCACGAACCCTGAAAGACGAAGGCGGGGCGGTGGTAGGCGGCGGACACGGCAAACTGCGCAACGCGCTCGTAGTGGCGCAGGTCTCCCTCTCCTTGCTGCTCCTGATCGGCGCCGGACTGTTTCTGCGGACGCTCAATAATCTCAGCAGCCTCGGTCCGGGCTTCCCGGCGGAACGGCTGGTGGGGTTTCAGATCGATCCTTCGCGGAACGGCTACACAACCGAGCGAGCCAAAATCTTTTATCAGCAATTAACGGATAGCCTAG
Organism: uncultured Acidobacteriota bacterium; assembly: GCA_963838915.1. GTDB lineage: Bacteria > Acidobacteriota > Terriglobia > UBA7540 > UBA7540 > CAVROP01. The sequence goes on along the minus strand of CAWIUZ010000291.1, from coordinate 11,080 downwards.
GCTCGATTCCCGGCGTCCAATCGGTGGGCCTCGCGTCGATGCGCATTCTCGAAAACAACGAGTGGGACAGCAGCGTGACGGTGGAGGGCTATAATCCCGCCACGCCCAAGGATCGCCCCGAACCTTTCATGAACTCGATCAGTCCGAACTATTTCGCTACGCTAGGCGTGCCCATCGTGTTGGGCCGGGACTTCACCGTTAATGACAACCACGAGGTCAAGAACGGTCCCCAGCCGGATGATTGGACTCCCACGGCGGTGATGATCAACGAGAAGTTCGCGCGCCTCTATTTCCAGCGGCAGAATCCCATCGGCCGACACATGGGCTTCGGGGGCGATCCCGGAACGCACACCGACATGGAGGTGATCGGTGTGGTGAAGGACATCAAGTACACCAACCTGCGCGACGAAATCCCCGCCCAGGCTTACGTTCCGTATCTCGGCAGCCATTACCTCGGCAGCATGACGGTCTACCTGCGAACTGCGGCGGATCCTGACCAGGTGATGCCGTCCGTACGCGCCAAGGTCCACGAACTCGACGTGAACATGCCGATCTACGATATGCGCACCACGGAAGCGTCGATCAGCAACTCGCTTTCCACCGAACGGATGATCGCCAGCCTTTCTTCCGTCTTCGGGGCGCTCGCGACCCTGCTGGCGGCGCTCGGGCTCTATGGCGTGATGGCCTACTCGGTCACGCAGCGAAAACGCGAGATCGGCATTCGCATGGCGCTGGGCGCAGAGCCCGCGAGGGTGGTCTGGATGGTGATGCGCGACGTGCTGCTGCTGGTGGCGATTGGAATCGCCATCGGTGTGCCCGCCGCCATCGCGCTTTCGCGGGTGGTGGCGACTCAACTCTACGGCCTGTCGGCGCACGATCCCTCCACGCTAGCCTTAGCTACGGCCGCACTGTTGCTGGTCGCTTGCGCGGCCGGTTACCTCCCGGCCCGGCGCGCCAGCCGTCTCGACCCCATGGTCGCCTTGCGGTATGAATAACGGCCATTGACTTCTCAGGTGCGAGATTGTATTGTCTGGCGAGTCAGCGCTAGACGATATACGCGAAGGAGAATGTTTATGGCCCAGAATTCATCATCCGATCTGCAAGAGATGGCGAGCTCCGAAACCAGCCGCCGGGATTTCCTGAAGGGCGCCACAACCGTAGCCGCCAGCCTGCTGGCTCCGGGCGCGTTGCGCGCCGAACCCGCGGAACTGCTGCCCCAGGTGAGCTTGGGATCGCACCGTGTCTCGAGGCTGATCGTGGGAAGCAACCCCATGTTCGGCTATTCTCACGTCAATCGGCAGTACGACATGCATATGCGGGAGTGGTACACCGACGACCGGATCGTCGGCGTCCTTCAAGACTGCGAGAAAGCAGGCATCAACACCTGGCAGGCCAGTTTCAATTGGGACATGAAACGGATATTTCCGAAACTTCGCGGTGCGGGATGCAACATTCAATTCATCTGCCTGGCCGCCTCCTGGCACTTCGACGAGAAGATGGGCCGCACGCCGGAAGAAGTCTTGGATGGCACCGTCAAATGCGCGCAAGCCGCCATGGAATTCAAGCCTATCGGAATTGCATTCCACGGTCATGCCACCGACCTTCTCTTTCGCGCCGGGAAGATCGACCTGCTGAAGACTTACGTCGACAAGGTTCACGATATGGGCGCCGCCGCCGGAATCTCCACGCATAACCCCAAAATCCTTGCCGCGCTTCACGAAAAGGCGTTTGGCAACGACTTCTACATGGCGGGCCTGCACTACCTCAGCCGCCATCCGGAAGACTGGATCGCGGAGCTCGGCACGGTTCCCGTGGATGAGGGTTGGATTGCTTCCGACCCGCCGAAGATGGCTGCTGCCGTCCGCCAAGTCGATAAGCCGGCGTTGGTCTATAAGGTCCTGAGCGCAGGCCGCAAGTGCGCGTCCGAAGACCAGAAACGCAAGGCGATTGCCTGGGCCTATCAGAATATCAAGCCGATTGACGCAACGATTATCGGGATCTACCCGCGGTATTCGAACCAGGTCGCGGAGACCACCGAAATGGTGCGCGAAGCTCTCTCCTGACGAGGAAAATTGATCCGCTTAGACAACAAAGTCGCGATCATCACTGGCGCCGCTTCCGGGATTGGAGCCGGGATAGCCGAGCGGTTTCAAGAGGCAGGCGCGGCCGTAGTCCTATTCGACATCAATGGCGAAGGCGTGCTCAGTATGGAGCGGAAGCTCCGCCCGACCGGGCAGGCGCTCGCGATCACCGGCGACGTCAGCCGCGAGGAAGACGCGAAAAGCGCAGTCGAGCAAGCCGTGCGCACGTTCGGGGGACTTGATATCCTGGTCAACAACGCAGGCATCGAACTCGCGGGCACGGTCGTTCAAATGACCTCGAGCGATTGGGACCGTCAGATCAATGTGAATTTGAAAGGTGTTTTCCTGTTCTCCAAGTACGCGATTCCACACCTGCGCGGGCGCGCGGGGGCGATTTTGAATATCTCCTCCGTGCACGCCTTCGCATCCTACGAGGGCACCGCGGCCTACGATGCGTCAAAGGCGGGAATGTTGGGATTGACCCGCGCGATGGCCCTCGACCATGGCCGGGAGGGAATCCGCGTCAACGCCATCTGCCCCGGGTATATTGACACCCCCATGCTGATCTCACCGGGTTCCGCCCAATCCGACGCCGCTGCTGCCATGCAGCAGATTCTGGGCGTTCATCGTCTGGGCCGCATCGGTACGCCTCGCGATATCGCCGATGCGGCTCTGTTCCTTGTTTCAGATTCGGCCTCCTTCATATCAGGATCCGTCCTTGTAGTGGATGGCGCGATGACCGTGGCCGGACATTAGAAGCTGTTTCAAAACTGCCCGGCAAACGAGAGACTACTGAATGCCGCCGGGGATCCCCGGACGCCGCGCGAGCCCGCAGCCCCGCAGGGGCTTGACATGAGTAGCCGGGGGCAAAGCCCCATAAGAGTTAACCTAAAGACGCGAGGGCTACGAGAGCCGCGGAGCGGCGCGAGAGAGTAGCCCACGGCGTAAGCCGTGGGACCTCGTACGGCGTTCATATCCGCAGCCCCGGAGGGGCGACAGATACACTTGCCTGGGGCTCTGTCGCCCCTCCGGGGCTTGTACAAGCCGGGGCCGCTCCTCGATCCCACGGCTTACGCCATGGGCTACTCGCTGTCGGCCCTCCGGGCCTCTGGAAGCACGGCTTCGCGCGCAGTCGACCATCCCCGTTGCAACCGGGCACAGAAGGTTTTGGAACAGCTTCCAGGCATGTCCGTTGCCTCGGGCGAACGCGAGGGATTCATGAACCGGCGGAGTTTTCTGAAGAGCAGTGGAGCTTCAGCCTGCTTCACGAGTGGGCTTCACCTTCTCGAGGCGGGTGCGCTCGATCACGCGGCAACCCAGGAAGTAGGAACTGCGGCAGGCGGCCACGAAACAATGGTGGACTTGAGCCGGGCGGTCATCGTCCAACCTCCGGGCCTTTCACGCCGGGAACAGAAGGCCGTCTTAGTACTCAGGGAGGAAGTCGAGAAACGGACAGGAATCAACTGGCGGGTCGTCGACTCCTGGCCGGGATCCTCGCCGGCCATCATCGTGGGGCAGACGACAGCTCTCCAAAGCCTACCGGCACAGCTTTTCGAAAGTCTCTTCCCGCATCCCCCGGCGCTGGGCGCTGAGGGCTTTGCGCTGCGGGCCAGGACCGGCGCCGGCGTAGCGAGTGTGGCCGTTCTGGGCGCCGATGAGCGCGGTGTTCTGTTTGGCGTTGGGGGTCTCTTACGCGCGCTGCGGATGGGAAAAGGCAAGGTCACAATCTCGAGCCAGTTGAACGTTGCCACCAGCCCGAAACACTCGCTGCGCGGGCACCAGTTGGGGTACCGCCCAAAAACCAATTCCTACGACGGCTGGACGGTTGCCGTGTGGAACCAGTACATTCGTGACCTGGCCGTCTTCGGGACAAACGCCATCGAGCTGATTCCTCCGCGCACGGACGACGCGCCCGACAGCCCTCATTTTCCTCTCCCACCCATGCAGATGATGATCGAGATGTCGCGTCTTGCGGACGAGTACGGGTTGGACGTGTGGATCTGGTATCCCGCCATGGATTCGAGCTACGCTGATCCAAAGACCGTCGAGTTCGCGCTCGACGAATGGGGGCAAGTCTTCCGCGCGCTGCCCCGCATCGACGCGGTTTTCGTACCGGGTGGCGATCCCGGCCAGACGCGGCCAACTTACCTGCTGGCGCTCTTGCAAAAGCAGGCGGAGAACCTGCACAAGTATCATCCCAAGGGAGAAATCTGGATTTCTCCGCAATCGTTCAATCGCGAATGGACCAACGAGTTTTACCGGATCCTCGAAACGGGCCAGCCCGCCTGGCTCGGTGGAGTGGTATACGGACCGCAGAATTGCGATGCCCTGCCGGAGCTGCGTAAACGAATTCCAAAACAATACCCGATCCGCCTCTACCCTGACATCACCCACAGCGTGGAATGCCAGTTTCCAGTTCCGGATTGGGATACGGCTTACGCTTACACCGAGGGCCGCGAGGTCATCAATCCCCGGCCCAAGGGTTCGGCGAACATTCTGCGCCGCTATGCCCCCTATTCCATCGGTTTCATCAGTTACTCCGAAGGCTGCAATGACAACGTCAACAAGATCGTTTGGAGCGCCCTGGCCTGGGATCCGGAGGCAAAAGTAGTTGATGTGCTGCGCGAGTATAGCCGCTATTTCATTGGTGAGACGCATGCCGAAGGCTTTGCGCAAGGCCTGCTCAGCCTGGAGCGGAATTGGCAAGGACCCTTGCTCACAAACCAGCGCGTCAACGTCACGCTGCGGCAGTTTCAGGCGCTCGAGGACGCTGCCTCGCCTCGGGACCTCCTGAACTGGCGGTTCCAGCAAGCGCTCTATCGGGCGTACTACGACGCGTACGCGAGGCGCCGATTGTTGCACGAAACCGAAATCGAAAACCAGGTCACAACTAAACTGGAAGAGACTCGCCGCGTGGGCATTCACCCCGCTCCTCTCGATATCGACTCCGGAGAACCCAGCCGCCGCACGAGTGAGCTTGATGTTCCTGCCATCCTTTCGGAAGCGGAGGCTATCGTGGAAAAGGGTCTGTTGACTTCGCCGGCCGAGGATTTGAGAACCAGGATTCTGGAATTGGGAGAAGCCCTTTTCGAGAGCATTCGTATGCAGTTGTCCGTAGAGCGATACCAGGCGGAGGCGGTCTCTCGGGGCGCCAACCTCGATACGCTCGATGCGCCCATCACCAACCTGCCCTGGCTGCGGTGGAAGATCGGGCAGATTCGGGGGCTCGCCTCCGAAGAAGCGCAAATAAAGGCGGTCGAGGAAATCCTGAATTGGCCGAATCCGGGGCCGGGCGGGTTCTACGACGACTTGGGCAATCTCGCGAGCCAGCCTCACTTGGTTCGAGGGCTGGGCGGAGTCGAAGACCCGGAGTTCCGCGCCTCGGCGCTTGTTGGCTTTGACTACCCCGATGAGTTTGGAGATCAGGTGCCGGTTTCCTGGAAGAGGTGGGCGGAGTCGCTCTTTGATGCGCCTTTGGAACTTCGCTACAGCGGCCTCGATCCGCGCGGGCGGTACAAGGTCCGGGTCGTCTACTCAGGCGATGAACGGGCGGCGGTCGTCCGCATGAGGTGTAACGAGAATCTGGAGATTCATCCTTTCATACACAAACCCTGGCCGCCCCGGCCGCTCGAATTCGACATTCCTGCGGCAGCTACCGCGGCAGGCGAGCTGAGCCTGATCTGGAACCGTGAACCCGGCTTAGGCGGCAACGGACGGGGCTGCCAGGTGGCGGAAGTCTGGCTTCTCAAGAATGCGTAGCACAGACCCGGGGGGACGATGTGCACGTCAGATGCCGGCGTACCACGCGTATCCGCCTTCTGCCGCCGATGAGCCCATACCCTGACCGAACTTCTTCAGATTGTCAGTCAGGGTAAGACGCGTGATGTATTTGACGCTTTTATAACCGAGCTGCCGGGGGACGCGCAGTCGAAGCGGTCCGCCAAAGCCCACGGGAAGCTCGCCGCCGTTCATGCCGTAGGCGACGAGCGTTTGGGGGTGCACGGCATCGGCCATGTCGATGCTCTCATACCAGTCGGGCTGGAACGAGCGATAGAACACATAACGGACCTGGGGGAGCGCCCCCACAATGTCCAAGAGGTGAGACAGCGGCACACCCTTCCATTCGGCGACGTAAGACCAGCCTTCCTCGCAGGCGATCTCCGTGATCTGCGTGCTCGAGGGGAAACGCTTCAGCTCCGCCAGCGAGAACAAGGCCGGCCGGGCCACCATCCCATCAACGGCAAGGCGCCAGTCCGCAAACGCTCCCTGCTGAAGGAACTGGAACTTATCGCCCAAGGGATCGACGGCGTTAGCGAAGGGATACGTCGAGATCTGCCTCGGGGCAAACTCGCGCGCCAGCGCGTGGCGCCCCAACAAGCGCTGCGCCGCATACGTCAGCGTTTCGCCCGCACCGTAAAGCGTGCCGGCATCGGGCGGGATGAGTCCATAACGCGCCGCAAGCTTCGCCGCCACGGCGAGCCCGGAGGCGCCCGCGACGGTCGCCAGGCCGGCGGTAATGAGTTTCCGTCGTGACATCTGGTCCATACTCACTCCTTATGCGTGGTTAAGCGGCCGGTGATCATCGCGCCCACCCGATTTCGGAATCCAGCAAGACAAACCATAATGACGTGAACCAAAAGGAAGAGGACCAGGACTCCGGAAACAAAGAAGTGTAGGGTGCGCGCGGATTGCCGGCCGCCTAAAAGCGTGACCGCGCTTGGAAGCACCGAAGTGAACCCCGGGGACATTGCCAGGCCCGTCCAGATGATTAGTGGAAAGAGAACAAAAATGACGAGCAAATAGGTCAGGCGCTGTACCACGTTGTACGACCAGGCTTCTTCCTCACTCGGCCGCCGGAAGCGCAAATGCCGCGCAACGGCCGTCGCGAGTCCTCGCAGTGAGCGGTCAGACGGTGCGGGAAGCAGGTTCCGCCGGAAATGCCCTTTCCAGAATCCGAAGGCGACGTAAAGCAGGCCGGTTAATACCGCAACCCAGGCGGATTCGAAGTGCAGGTAGCGGCTCCAACCGTTCTGGTCCGGAAGCACGTAGCCGTAGCCGGTGGGAACGGTGCCTCGAGAGGATGGAATCCGCAGTGTGAATAAGGGAGGAGTACGCACGTTGCCGGTCTCACCCCAATAGAAGCGCGGGTGAGAGATGAGAATTTCGACTCCGGTGACGAGCAGCGCCAGGAAAGCTAAGGTGGTCAGCCAGTGCGTGCCGCGCACCAGAGCAGAGTGCCGTATATTGACCGTCGGCGAATTGGTACCGGTGGCGCGGTCGTCGGGTCCGGGTAGTTGGACACGAGGCGAGCCGGACGGCGCGTCGCCCGCCTCACGGCCTGCCACGGCAGCCCCACCGGTGGCCTCGAACTTATGCGGATTTCCCATTTTGAATCTTTAGCCCTACCCAAACGATACATCCAGCAGCTTCTGAATGCAACTGCAACAGAGGCAATCCGTCCAGAACAGGACATGCAGATCAGCAGTGTTATCTACGGCCATTGTGGTAGGGTCCCTTCGGAACCCACGCGAAGCGTTGCCAATTTGCAACTCCCGCGGGGCCTCATGCGCTGGCCCCTTGTGCAGCCGGCCCTTTGTTTTCTATAACATTCTCGCTTTGTTCCGGCGATTTTGAGGTTTTGTCGGCGTTTTGCTCTGCCGGACTTTCTGTCCCATGATTCGTAGCGCCCCGACCTGTCGGGGCACCTGCCGAACTGAAGTTCGGCGCTACCTCGGCACCGTCGAGCCCCACGAGCTTACTCAGTTCTTGCGCTTCCCGGTCGTTCGACTCATTGTCGGGAGGGCTGGCCTCCGGTTGCGCGGTTGGCGAATCGTCCCGACACTCGCGGGTATGTTCTTTGCGCATGGTCAGGAGAATCCTCACCTTCCGGTCGATCGCCCGGTCGAGCCCCATTTCCAGGCGCAGCACCATGTTGGCAGTCTCGTCCTCCGGAGCGAGACACGCGTCCCGCGCAATCGCGTCCTTCTCCTCCTGCGCCTGCATCTCGTCCGCGAACGCCGCCTCGACCGCCGCCGTCTGCTCCTCGAGCAGGAGCAACAATTCCTGGTAGCGGGCCTCCATCCCCGCCTCGCCCCCGAAGCTTTCCTTCACGTACTTGTCTAGCTCTGCCTGGTCCTGCTGGTCGTGGAGGTACGCCCATTTCATGAAGAGCCCAAGCAAGTGGCCGATCTGCCGGGGCCGCCACCCCAACTCTCCCTGGTAATACCTTTCGATCTGGTTCTGCTGGGCGGGCGTAAAGATCCGCCGCCGCACCTCGTCGCGAATCACCCCCCAAAGCGAAATCAGCATGCGCAGCCGCACCAAGGGGTGGTTGGGCTTGGGCAGGCCGAGCGCCACCGACTCGCACTGGGAGGGTTCGAAGGTAACGTCGGCGAGGGCCCGGGCGAGCCCCCGCCGCAGCTCCTCGACCGCCTCGAGAGCCTCCCGCATCAGGCCTGTCTCCATGCGCTCGATCCGCTGGCGCCGCCAGTAGAGCCTCGACAAGTCATCGATCTGCCGGTCCCACAGCGCGTCGCCCGGCCCGTAAGCGGTCGCAAGCTCGCGCTTCAGAGCGGCGAACCGCTCCGGATCTTCGCCGAGGGCCCGCATGACGGCCGCCTCGTTCTCGGGTGCGGCATCACAGCCGTGCTTCAGGGCGTTCATTCTCATGCGCTGCTTCCCGGCCTCGCTGCGAGGTCCGGTCGAGCGCTCGGAATTGTGCCGCGCGGCGTCGACACGCCGGGGAGTAAGACAACTAGCTTTGCGTAAAGACATAGTATTCTCCATCGTCAGGAAAGTTCGGGGGCAGGGGCGGCAGAGGAACCGTCCCCACAAAAGGTGAGATACACGTTCACAACCCTCATAGCTTAGCAGAATCCTGGCTAGGCTGTCAAGCCCAGAATGATACGCTAGCCAGCGATGGGATGAAACAGCCCTCTCCCCAAGGGAGAGAGCTGTTGGCGTGGGTTTGGCTGGCGCAGGGCGAAGCCCGGCGTTGCGCGGAGCCGGAATGAACAGAAACCGCAGATCTGCGCCTGCCCGTTTCTCTCTCCGCTTCCCTCGACCCCAACAAGGATACAGGCTCCATTGAAGCATTGTCCCTTCGCCGCTATAATGCTGCCACCCAGTTCGCACACTCAACTCGTGGAGGAGTTATGGTGGGACGTTCCCTTCTATTCTTGATCTTCGCGGCCTTGTCACTGAGTGCTTGCACATCGCGTATCGACACTTCGGACAAACTCTCCATAGTAGTCACACGCGGGTCTGAAAGCTGGCAGTTCTTCGCGTTCATGTTTTTCGTTTTCTATTCCCTCGGTGTCAATGTTGGTGGAACTCTGAGTAAAGAGCACTGCCTTGCTTGGCTGAATAACAGTGCCAGCTTCAGAGTGGCGCTCCACATCGTGTGGTTCGTACTCTGCTTCTACCTGACCATGATGAACGGATACTGCGGCAACAAACTGGTTGGCTTCCTGAATTCGATTAAACAATGGCACCCGTAGCTGCCACGAGGCAAGTCCGTAGGGCGCCGGCCGATCTACCCAAAAGCGGGTAGCGCAGAGTCCCCGGTGTTGGGACTCTGCGGCTTTTCGTTTAGACCCGAGTCCGGGCATCGGCTGGCAGCAGTATCCGATCAATGCGCAGGTTGGGATGCGCGCTGGCCACCCCGCTCAGATTCCCTCCGTAGTCGCGCACACTCGAGCACGGCCAGTCCTCAGTTCGCTCCACAAGCCCGGCCCCCCGCACCGCGTTCAGATGAATGTATTCCACCTTCTCGTAATATTCCTCGACCGTCTGCACCGTCCCCTCGAAAAATCGCGTTCGCCAGAGAAGGCCCGACTCTCTTCGGCTGGAGTTGAGGCGGTGCGTGGAGCCCACCTTGATGGATTCCATGACCCGCGAGATGGTAAGCGGATAACGCGGGAAGATGATCGCATGCCAGTGGTCCGGCAAGAAATCCCAGGCCGTCAGGAGAAAATGGTATTTCTCTCGCCGCGCCTGCACCACGCGGGGCCAGACACTCGAATTCCGAGCCCTGAAGCTTTCCTCGGCGTGGCAAGAGCCGACAAGTGACGAAGAACAATCGGTCGGACACAACCAGTCGGCGCAAGCGAGACATGACGCCGCATTATACGCCCGAATGCCTACGAAGGGACGCAGGGTCGCGCAACATCCACAAAGATCCGCAGAGTCTCAAAATCAGAGACTCTGCGCTACCTGCTCCGCGCTGCTCTGCGCTCGTCGCTGCCTTTGCACCCCCTTGTGTTTCACCGCCTGCGGGTGTATACAGTCGGGGACGTTATCGTTTGGGTATAAATCACGGCTTCGCGTAAGTCGCAAGAAACATGATGAGCATGTTTCGACCCTTCGGGATGCGCGACCCGGGAAAGCGGTGCTCCGCGTATGGCAAGGGGGCAAATCCCCAGGACGACAGAGGATATCATTAAGAGAAGAGACCAACTCTTTGAAGCTCTGTCAAAAGAGTCGGATCGTGGATTGGTCTTGGTCGGTGCATGCTTCCTGGAGGAGGCGCTCGAAGCACTTCTCCGAGCTGCCGGTAGCGAACTGGCGGCCGAGGAAATTGTTTCGGGCACATTCCGCAATATCGCGGGCACGGTGGTCGCGACCGATCAGGGAAATAATTCGGTTACCGTGATGGATCTGGCAACCAAACGCCCGGTGACCCTGAAATTGACCACGGATTCGCAAATGCACAAGCTGCCGCCCATGGTGGCGCAACGCATTGCCATGCGCTTAAAAGGCATCACGCCTGGCGACCCAGGCGGCGGTGCGGCAGCCAGATAGCCGAGGATAGCGGACGCCGAGCGCCCATCGCCTGGAAGTGGGCCGGGACAGCACCAGGTGGCGCGCCTGATTTCCAACAAATGCTGAGCCGCATGCCTGCGGTGACGCTCGCCGACTTGCAGAAAGGCGACGCCCTAATAATTTGGCCACCGAGGGGAGTGCCAATTCGCCCTCGACGGCAATAACCGGATGCGTAC